>NZ_JAQIBD010000021.1 GCF_030347965.1 Sulfurovum zhangzhouensis | reverse complement strand
TACCAAAATATACAGAAACTGATGACATCTTACCATTTACAATGGAAGAGGTTATCACTCTTATAGATAATGCTGCAGGTTTTTTCAAGTCCTATATCACCGTTGCATTCTTCACTGGTATGAGATCAGGAGAGCTCATCGCTCTAAAGTGGGATGATATAGATTTCAACTCCAACAAGATCATCGTACGTAGAAATATCAGTGAAGGTATAGAGGGTACTACAAAAACTGGTAAAGCAAGAACGATCGATATGCTTGATAGTGTACGTGAAGCTTTAGTGAAACAATATACCAAGACTGGGTTATCATCTGAGTATGTTTTTTCCAGCA
>NZ_JAQIBD010000020.1 GCF_030347965.1 Sulfurovum zhangzhouensis | reverse complement strand
GCGAGGGTAAGCCAATCTCAGAAAACCGATCGTAGTCCGGATTGGAGTCTGCAACTCGACTCCATGAAGTCGGAATCGCTAGTAATCGCGAATCAGCATGTCGCGGTGAATACGTTCCCGGGCCTTGTACACACCGCCCGTCACACCATGGGAGTGGATTCCACCAGAAGCAGGTAGCTTAACCTTCGGGAGGGCGCTTGCCACGGTGAGGTTCATGACTGGGGTGAAGTCGTAACAAGGTAGCCGTTGGGGAACCAGCGGCTGGATCACCTCCTTAAACGATAGCGAGATCTTGGCAAGCGTTCACACGAATTACCTGGTTGAAATGTTGAGAGAGCGTAACGGTAGTTCACTG
>NZ_JAQIBD010000019.1 GCF_030347965.1 Sulfurovum zhangzhouensis | reverse complement strand
CAACGATGCGCCGGCACTGGCACAGGCGGATGTGGGTATCGCCCTGGCCTCGGGCACCGACATCGCCATCGAGGCTGCCGACGTGACGCTGACCCGCGGCCAGCTTGGTGAGGTCGTCACCGCGCTCACGGCAGCGCGGCGCACGCTCAGCAACATCCGCGGCAACCTGTTCTGGGCCTTTTTCTACAACATTTTGCTGATACCCGTGGCCGCCGGTGTCGCTGCGCCCTTCGGTATTCACATGAGTCCTATGCTGGCCGGCATCGCGATGGGATTGTCATCGGTCTTCGTGCTCAGCAACAGCCTTCGTCTGAAACGCCTGCAGGCATTCCAGACGGCAACAGCAAGTTAGATATTCTG
>NZ_JAQIBD010000018.1 GCF_030347965.1 Sulfurovum zhangzhouensis | reverse complement strand
AACCTGTAGCAAAAACCTCACATTCAGGATAATCAATTCTCAAATTGATAAGTTCCTGCAGATGATTTGGTAACCATTCATCGTCAGCATCTAAAAAAGCGATTAAGTCATAGTTTGCCTCTTCTATACCTCGATTTCTGGCAGCTGATACTCCAGCATTCTCTTGCTGAATAAGTCGTATCCGATTATCATTATATCTTTTCACCTCAAAAGTACTTTTATCAGTACTGCCATCATCCACAACAATAATTTCATACTCTTGAAATGTTTGCAACAAAACAGATTCAAGAGTCTTGGCAATATATTGTTCTTTGTTATAAAGAGGTATAACAACACTAAACACTTTGGATCCTTTGCTGTTGTTTTCCTAAGCGCCGATAAGCTAAAAAGATTCCTGTAAA
>NZ_JAQIBD010000017.1 GCF_030347965.1 Sulfurovum zhangzhouensis | reverse complement strand
GGGGATTGGTGCAGGATACAACCTGACTGAAACACTCACGGCTTTTATAGACTATACTGTTTTATACGATGATAACTCATTTGATGACTCCCCATCTTATATTTCCGATATCAAAGCAGATTCAATTACTGTAGGTATTACATACAAATTCTAAGATATGTTCTCAAGCATTTAGCTTGAGAACACCTCACTCTTCATTCTTTTTTCATAGCCTCTGCTTACGTTAAAATTATTATAAAAAAATTTATTTTCAATTAAGTTTTATCATTTTATAATGAATAATTATAGAAAAATACAAGGAGTTATTATGAAAAATATAATATGTTCAATGGCAGCGGCAATAGCATTGAGCTCTTTTGCAATAGCAGGTGGTAATATCGAGCCGGTTATAGCTCCGGTAGAAGAAATGTCACCGGTACCT
>NZ_JAQIBD010000016.1 GCF_030347965.1 Sulfurovum zhangzhouensis | reverse complement strand
TCGCCGCTACTAAGGGAATCTCGGTTGATTTCTTTTCCTGTGGGTACTGAGATGTTTCACTTCCCCACGTTCGCTCTCCTAAGAGTGACATGCATCACTACATGCCGGGTTGCCCCATTCGGAAATCCACGGATCAAAGCTTCTTGGCAGCTCCCCGTGGCTTATCGCAGCCTAGTACGTCCTTCATCGCCTCTCCTGGTCTAGGCATCCACCATCTGCCCTTAGATTAATTTATTTAATTCTAAGGTACTACCTTATTAAATGCAATCTGAGTCATTGTTACATGATTCATCTTTCTTTAATAAAAGTATGCTTTTATGAGTTTGCACTTGGAAGATATTATCAATATTTCTATTAACAATATTTCTAGTTAAATTGTAATTTTTTTGTAGTAATGATCTCTCATTACCGCAACATTACGTTAGACTCTTAACAATAGTAAGTTAAAAAACATTTAG
>NZ_JAQIBD010000015.1 GCF_030347965.1 Sulfurovum zhangzhouensis | reverse complement strand
GGTTATTTCCGTGTGATTTACGGGTAAAGTCGAGGCCCACCCTCAATGGCCGTTGAGGGCCTTCATGCAGCAGCTCGATTGTGTGCCGGCTCCTCTTACGAGAGACCGATAACAAGTGGGTAGCGCTGCATGACTCCTTAGCAATAACTCGAATAGTCATCGGGGCCTCGAGCCCGCATAGCAAGGCAGAGTCAGCTTATTATGAGTAACATGGAAAGCCAAATTGAAATCAATGTCGGCGTCGATGTCGGCAAATCCACTCTCGATATCGTCCTGCATCCGCTGGGCCTCCATTTCCAGATTTCGAACGATGAGGAACAGATCCTCAAGATCGTCCAGGTGCTTAAAACCCACAATATCAAACGCATCGTTGTCGAAGCCACAGGTCGCTATGAACATGCTTTTGTCTTCGCTTGCGACCAGGCCGATCTACCCATTGTAGTCGTCAACCCGATCAGTGTCCGACGCTATGCCCAGGCGATCGGTGTACTGGCCAAGACCGACAAGCTCGATGCCTTTGTCATCGCCCGCTTCGC
>NZ_JAQIBD010000014.1 GCF_030347965.1 Sulfurovum zhangzhouensis | reverse complement strand
AGGCTGTTTTTTCGCACCAGCGCTCCTCGTTTTTCAGGAGCGTATTTAGCACCACAATGAGCTTGCGCATGCAGGCGATGATGGCCACTTTGGGTAGCTTCCCCTGAGCCTTCAGATGTTCGTAGAAGCGCTTGAAAACCGGATTGCATTGGATCGATGAGAGCATCGCCATGAACATCACCGTGCGGATGCGGTGTCGGCCACCACGGATGCGTCGCTTGCCGTTATAGGAGCCACTTTCGCGGTTCATGGGCGCGACGCCGACCAGAGCAGCGATCTCTTTGCGGTTGAGTCTACCGAGTTCCGGCAGCTCGCTAAGTAAGGTGTAGGCGAGGACTTTTCCGACACCGGGAACGCTGGTCAGAATCTCGGTTTTAGTGCGCCAATGCTTGACCTGCATGACGGCTTCGTCGATCTGTTTGGTGATGCTGTCGATCTGGGTCTTCAGGGATTTCAGTAGGCTGTTGATCGAGCGGTGCAGTGCCTTGGGCAGGATCTGGAGACGGTTCTTTTCCATCGTCTGCATTTCCAACAACTGAGTGCGGCGAATCAGCAAGTCCTTGATTAAACGGGA
>NZ_JAQIBD010000013.1 GCF_030347965.1 Sulfurovum zhangzhouensis | reverse complement strand
CCTAATGAGATGGCTCCCCTCCCCAAGACTAAGCTTTGGGGTAGCAAAAACAGGAGGGCCATCTCATGTCTACTATCAAAGTCCTTGGTATCGATTTAGGCAAGTCTTCTTTCCACGTTGTGGGTCGAACGACAGACGAATCGATCATTCTGCGTAAGAAGTTCACTCGCGCCAAACTACTCGAATTCCTCGCCATCAGCTCTCCCTGCCTGGTTGCCTTTGAAGCCTGTGGTGGCAGTCACTGGCTGGCACGCCGCTGCCTGTCGTTTGGGCATAGGGTGAAACTGATTCCGCCCCAGTACGTGAAGCCCTACGTCAAAGGAAACAAGAACGATTTTATCGATGCGGCAGCCATTTCCGAGGCTGTCTTGCGCCCGGATATGCGCTTTGTGCCGGTGAAAAGCGAAGAGGCACAGGTACTGGCCGTGACGNGGCTGTCTTGCGCCCGGATATGCGCTTTGTGCCGGTGAAAAGCGAAGAGGCACAGGTACTGGCCGTGACGCATCGCCTGCGGGAAGCCTTTGTCGCTGAGCGCACCGCCTGCATGTCACGCATTGGCGCCTTCCTGCTGGAGTTCGGTCTATCGCTGCCGAAAGGCCACGCGACGATGAAACGGCTGTTCTCCTGGCTGGGCGCGCAGAAAGGGGTGAGGTTGCCGGATACGTTGCTGGTCGAGTTACACCTGGCCTACGAGCACTACCTTTACCTCAACGACCGAATCGCTGAACAGGAGCGTAAGATCCAGCAACAGGTCAAGCAGGATGAGCGTTGCCAACTGCTCAAGACCGTACCAGGCATCG
>NZ_JAQIBD010000012.1 GCF_030347965.1 Sulfurovum zhangzhouensis | reverse complement strand
CGTCGTGAGACAGTTCGGTCCCTATCTGCCGTGGGCGTTGGATGATTGAGGAGAGTTGACCCTAGTACGAGAGGACCGGGTTGAACGAACCACTGGTGTACCAGTTGTCCTGCCAAGGGCATCGCTGGGTAGCTATGTTCGGATGTGATAACCGCTGAAAGCATCTAAGCGGGAAGCCAACTCCAAGATGAATCATCCCTGAAGATCCGCAGAAGACTACTGCGTTGATAGGCTGGGTGTGTAAGCGATGAGAGTCGTTTAGCTGACCAGTACTAATAGATCGTTTGTATTTATTTTATTCACATACGGGTACTACCTTATTAAGTGCATAACCGCTTAATAATTACCTTGAGTAATTGTAATTGACACATTATTTAGACTCTTAACAATGTTAAGCTCTCAAAGCTCGAATGAGCAAAGAGAAACAAGCACACATCGGTGTTCTTCTTTCTCTTTGTGGTGGGGCTAGAGGGAGGGTCACACCCAGCTCCATTCCGAACCTGGAAGTTAAGCCTCCCATCGCCGATGATACTGCAGGCAACGTCTGTGGAAACGTAGGTCGCTGCCACTTTGAGATTTACTTTCTTATTCTTTTTTACAATCACATCCATTTCATTACAAGTTATCGCAAAACTAACTCTTATTTCTTTATTTCTATTTATTTACAGTATAAACTCTCAAGTTACATCGATCTACAACTTTTTACACGCTTTTTTCAAAAATACCCCCATCTTAACCTTTGATTATCGTTTGATTTACCCCTCATTAACTCCCATACTTTATAATCTAATTAGAAAAGGTAGCCAAACCTGGATGAGTTTCATTTACTCCTTGTTCAAATAATGTAAATCTCCTTGTTTACTCGTCCTAACCCCGGCTCCCTTTTACTATCGAAGAGCCCTTTCTCCCTTCCCCTTTTTCCTTGTACCCCGGGCTCTTCGTTTA
>NZ_JAQIBD010000011.1 GCF_030347965.1 Sulfurovum zhangzhouensis | reverse complement strand
CCTTGGTCTTCCGGCGAGGGGGTTTTTCACCCCCTTTATCGTTACTTATGTCAACATTCGCACTTCTGATACCTCCACGGTGCCTCACAGCTTCCGCTTCAACGGCTTACAGAACGCTCCTCTACCATGCCCTAAGGCATCCGCAGCTTCGGTGTCTAGTTTGAGCCCCGTTATATCTTCCGCGCAGGCCGACTCGACTAGTGAGCTATTACGCTTTCTTTAAAGGGTGGCTGCTTCTAAGCCAACCTCCTAGCTGTCTAAGCCTTCCCACATCGTTTCCCACTTAACTAGAACTTTGGGACCTTAGCTGGCGGTCTGGGTTGTTTCCCTTTTCACGACGGACGTTAGCACCCGCCGTGTGTCTCCCATGATTGCACTCTTGGGTATTCGGAGTTTGCATCGGGTTGGTAAGTCGGGATGACCCCCTAGCCGAAACAGTGCTCTACCCCCCAAGGTGAGACATGAGGCGCTACCTAAATAGCTTTCGAGGAGAACCAGCTATCTCCGGGCTTGATTAGCCTTTCACTCCGATCCACAGGTCATCCGCTAGCTTTTCAACGATAGTCGGTTCGGTCCTCCAGTTGATGTTACTCAACCTTCAACCTGCCCATGGATAGATCGCCCGGTTTCGGGTCTACTCCCAGCAACTCAACGCCCTATTAAGACTCGGTTTCCCTACGGCTCCCCTACACGGTTAACCTTGCTACTGAAAGTAAGTCGTTGACCCATTATACAAAAGGTACGCAGTCACCGTCCGTAAACGGCTCCCACTGCTTGTACGTACACGGTTTCAGGATCTATTTCACTCCCCTCACAGGGGTTCTTTTCGCCTTTCCCTCACGGTACTGGTTCACTATCGGTCAGTCAGGAGTATTTAGCCTTGGAGGATGGTCCCCCCATATTCAGACAGGATAACACGTGNTCACAGGGGTTCTTTTCGCCTTTCCCTCACGGTACTGGTTCACTATCGGTCAGTCAGGAGTATTTAGCCTTGGAGGATGGTCCCCCCATATTCAGACAGGATAACACGTGTCCCGTCCTACTCGATTTCACTGTTAACGCTCTTTCGCATACGGGGCTATCACCCACTATGGCCACACTTTCCAGAGTGTTCTGCTAAAACGAAAACAGCTTAAGGGCTGCTCCCCGTTCGCTCGCCGCTACTAAGGGAATCTCGGTTGATTTCTTTTCCTCCGGGTACTTAGATGTTTCAGTTCCCCGGGTTCGCCTCTCAAAACCTATGTATTCAGTTAAGAGATACCCGCAAGCGGGTGGGTTTCCCCATTCGGACATGTCCGGATCAAAGTCTGTTTGCCGACTCCCCGAACCTTTTCGCAGGCTACAACGTCCTTCATCGCCTCTGACTGCCAAGGCATCCACCGTGCACGCTTATTCACTTGACCATATAACCCGAAGGCGTCTGATCAGTTGAATAGTTTAGTAACGATCGATTTCGCCGGTTGGCGCTTGTATCAAACAATACAAGACAATCTTTCAGATCCAATTTGTTAAAGAGCGTTTAAAGCATGAAGCTTTAAAAGATGAACTCTATG
>NZ_JAQIBD010000010.1 GCF_030347965.1 Sulfurovum zhangzhouensis | reverse complement strand
AAACCGACACAGGTGGTCAGGTTGAGAATACCAAGGCGCTTGAGAGAACTCGGGTGAAGGAACTAGGCAAAATGGTGCCGTAACTTCGGGAGAAGGCACGCCGGCCTCGGTGATGGGATTTACTCCCTAAGCTGTGACCGGTCGAAGATACCAGGTGGCTGCGACTGTTTATTAAAAACACAGCACTCTGCAAACACGAAAGTGGACGTATAGGGTGTGACGCCTGCCCGGTGCCGGAAGGTTAATTGATGGGGTTAGCGCAAGCGAAGCTCTTGATCGAAGCCCCGGTAAACGGCGGCCGTAACTATAACGGTCCTAAGGTAGCGAAATTCCTTGTCGGGTAAGTTCCGACCTGCACGAATGGCGTAACGATGGCCACACTGTCTCCACCCGAGACTCAGTGAAATTGAACTCGCTGTGAAGATGCAGCGTCCCCGCGGCTAGACGGAAAGACCCCGTGAACCTTTACTATAGCTTCACAGTGGACTTTGACATTACTTGTGTAGGATAGCTGGGAGGCTTTGAAACTCTGACGCCAGTTGGAGTGGAGCCGACCTTGAAATACCAGCCTGGTACTGTTGAGGTTCTAACTCAGCCCCGTTATCCGGGGCGAGGACATTGTGTGGTGGGTAGTTTGACTGGGGCGGTCTCCTCCCAAAGCGTAACGGAGGAGCACGAAGGTACCCTCAGCATGGTCGGAAATCATGCAATGAGCGTAAGAGTATAAGGGTGCTTGACTGCGAGACAGACACGTCGAGCAGGTACGAAAGTAGGTTCTAGTGATCCGGTGGTTCTGTATGGAAGGGCCATCGCTCAACGGATAAAAGGTACTCCGGGGATAACAGGCTGATACCGCCCAAGAGTTCACATCGACGGCGGTGTTTGGCACCTCGATGTCGGCTCATCACATCCTGGGGCTGAAGCCGGTCCCAAGGGTATGGCTGTTCGCCATTTAAAGTGGTACGCGAGCTGGGTTTAGAACGTCGTGAGACAGTTCGGTCCCTATCTGCCGTGGGCGTTTGAGATTTGAGAAGAGTTGCTCCTAGTACGAGAGGACCGGAGTGAACGAACCTCTGGTGTTCGGGTTGTCACGCCAGTGGCATTGCCCGGTAGCTACGTTCGGACGGGATAACCGCTGAAAGCATCTAAGCGGGAAGCCTCCTTCAAGATGAGATCTCACTGGACCCTTGAGGTCCCTAAAGAGCCGTTCGAGACCAGGACGTTGATAGGCTGGGTGTGTAAGCGTTGTAAGGCGTTGAGCTAACCAGTACTAATTGCTCGTGAGGCTTGACCATATAACGCCCAAGGCGTTTGAGTGCGAAGCGAAAGCTTGTAAGACACACAGTTGAATGTGTAGATCGATGAGCCCCTGCCGGACATGGTAGCGAGGCACCGGTTGAAGCTTGTAGCGAACGACAAGACAGAGCAGTGAAACAACACTGCTGACAAGAATCTTTTAGATCTCGATTTGTTCCAGTTTTGCCTGGTGACAATAGAGACGTGGAACCACCTGATCCCATGCCGAACTCAGTCGTGAAACGCGTCATCGCCGATGGTAGTGTGGGGTCTCCCCATGTGAGAGTAGGTCATCGCCAGGCACCTAATATGAAAAAGCCCCAGTACCGCAAGGTGCT
>NZ_JAQIBD010000008.1 GCF_030347965.1 Sulfurovum zhangzhouensis | reverse complement strand
AAAAACCCTTGACAACAAAGGAGTTTTTGTCTATAATTCCCGTCCACAAACACAGAGACCTAGGCTGAGTTAGCCCAGAGAGTGCGAGTGAATGATCTTTGACAACCAAATATAAGTAAATAAATCAACGTCTATTTGAGATTTAATTTTTGCACCTTTTAATAAAAAGGTGATAGAAAGAGTTAAACTTAAATTAGAAATTTTTTAAGTGATTCTTTGACAATGGTTCAAGCCATTCATTTTTAATGGAGAGTTTGATCCTGGCTCAGAGTGAACGCTGGCGGCGTGCTTAACACATGCAAGTCGAACGAGAACGGGTCAAAGCTTGCTTTGACTGTCAGCTAAGTGGCGGACGGGTGAGTAATGTATAGCTAATGTGCCCCTTGGAGGGGGATAACAGTTGGAAACGACTGCTAATACCCCATACTCCTTCTTACTTAATGTAAGTCGGGAAATGTTTTTTCGCCAAGGGATCGGGCTATATGGTATCAGCTTGTTGGTGAGGTAATGGCTCACCAAGGCTATGACGCCTAGCTGGTCTGAGAGGATGATCAGCCACACTGGAACTGAGACACGGTCCAGACTCCTACGGGAGGCAGCAGTGGGGAATATTGCACAATGGGGGAAACCCTGATGCAGCAACGCCGCGTGGAGGATGACGCATTTCGGTGTGTAAACTCCTTTTATATAGGAAGATAATGACGGTACTATATGAATAAGCACCGGCTAACTCCGTGCCAGCAGCCGCGGTAATACGGAGGGTGCAAGCGTTACTCGGAATCACTGGGCGTAAAGCGCGCGCAGGCGGTTTGATAAGTTGGATGTGAAAGCCTACGGCTCAACCGTAGAACTGCATCCAAAACTGTCAAACTAGAGTCTGGGAGGGGAAGATGGAATTAGTGGTGTAGGGGTAAAATCCGTAGAGATCACTAGGAATACCAAAAGCGAAGGCGATCTTCTGGAACAGTACTGACGCTGAGGCGCGAAAGCGTGGGGAGCAAACAGGATTAGATACCCTGGTAGTCCACGCCCTAAACTATGAATGTTAGTCGTCGGGTAGCTAGTCTATTCGGTGATGCAGCTAACGCATTAAACATTCCGCCTGGGGAGTACGGTCGCAAGATTAAAACTCAAAGGAATAGACGGGGACCCGCACAAGTGGTGGAGCATGTGGTTTAATTCGAAGATACGCGAAGAACCTTACCTAGCCTTGACATTGATAGAACAGACCAGAGATGGACTGGTGCCCTTCGGGGAACTTGAAAACAGGTGCTGCACGGCTGTCGTCAGCTCGTGTCGTGAGATGTTGGGTTAAGTCCCGCAACGAGCGCAACCCTCGTCACTAGTTACTAACGGTTCGGCCGAGGACTCTAGTGAGACTGCCTTCGCAAGGAGGAGGAAGGTGAGGACGACGTCAAGTCATCATGGCCCTTACGGCTAGGGCGACACACGTGCTACAATGGGTAGGACAATGAGACGCAATACCGCGAGGTGGAGCAAATCTATAAACCTACTCTCAGTTCGGATTGTACTCTGCAACTCGAGTGCATGAAGCTGGAATCACTAGTAATCGTAGATCAGCCATGCTACGGTGAATACGTTCCCGGGTCTTGTACTCACCGCCCGTCACACCATGGGAGTTGATTTCACCCGAAGCGGGGAAGCTAAACTGGCTACCCTCCACGGTGGAATCAGCGACTGGGGTGAAGTCGTAACAAGGTAACCGTAGGAGAACCTGCGGTTGGATCACCTCCTTTCAAGAGTATACAGTTCATACTTCTCACAGAGTATGAACTCAACATTCAAATGGACTTGGTTTATTGCTTANAGAACCTGCGGTTGGATCACCTCCTTTCAAGAGTATACAGTTCATACTTCTCACAGAGTATGAACTCAACATTCAAATGGACTTGGTTTATTGCTTAGCTTATGTTTGGTTGTCTAAGATCATTAGGGTCTTTGACATTACATCATATGGGCGTATAGCTCAGCTGGTTAGAGTGCACCCCTGATAAGGGTGAGGTCCCAGGTTCAAGTCCTGGTACGCCCACCATATGTTTAATAGAAGTATTTTTTGTGAGTATTTCTATTAGACATATCGTCTAAATGTTTTTTAACTTACTATTGTTAAGAGTCTAACG
>NZ_JAQIBD010000007.1 GCF_030347965.1 Sulfurovum zhangzhouensis | reverse complement strand
AGGAAAAGAAATCAACCGAGATTCCCTTAGTAGCGGCGAGCGAAAGGGGACTAGCCCTAAACTCTTTGGGGTGTTAGTAGAACAAGCTGGAATGCTTGACCATAGAGGGTGAAAGTCCCGTATACGAAAACTAACCAGAGACTATTCGAGTAGGTCGGGACACGTGAAACCCTGACTGAATATGGGAGGACCACCTTCCAAGGCTAAATACTACTCCAGGATCGATAGTGAACCAGTACCGTGAGGGAAAGGTGAAAAGAACCGCGGTGAGCGGAGTGAAATAGAACCTGAAACCATCTGCCTACAATCATTCAGAGCCCTATGATTTATCAGGGTGATGGACTGCCTTTTGCATAATGAGCCTGCGAGTTGTGGTGACTAGCGAGGTTAAGGATACCCGAAGCCGTAGCGAAAGCGAGTGTTAACGTGCGAATAGTTAGTTGCTGCAGACCCGAAACTAAGTGATCTATCCATGGGCAGGTTGAAGCTGGTGTAAGAGCCAGTGGAGGACCGCACAGGTGCACCTTTAAACGTGCTCTGATGACCTGTGGATAGGGGTGAAAGGCCAATCAAACTTAGTGATAGCTGGTTCTCTCCGAAATATATTTAGGTATAGCGTCATGTTCGAAACATATGGGGGTAGAGCACTGATTGGGCTAGGGCCTACACCAAGGTACCAACCCCAGTCAAACTCCGAATACCATATGTGAATTCATGGCAGTCAGGCATAGGGTGATAAAATCCTAGGTCGAAAGGGAAACAGCCCAGACTACCAGCTAAGGTCCCAAAGTTCTATTTAAGTGGAAAAGGATGTGGAGTTGCTTAGACAACCAGGAGGTTGGCTTAGAAGCAGCCATCCTTTAAAGAAAGCGTAACAGCTCACTGGTCTAGCGATTCTGCGCCGAAAATATAACGGGGCTAAAATAGACACCGAAGCTGTAGATTCACACATTAGTGTGAGTGGTAGGAGAGCGTTCTAGTCAGCATTGAAGCCATACCGGTAAGGAGTGGTGGAGCGGCTAGAAGTGAGCATGCAGGCATGAGTAGCGATAAAACAGGTGAGAATCCTGTTCGCCGAAAACCCAAGGGTTCCTACACGATGCTCGTCAATGTAGGGTTAGTCGGGTCCTAAGTCGAGTCCGAAAGGGGTAGACGATGGCAAATTGGTTAATATTCCAATACCAACTATAGCGCGCGATGGGGGGACGCATAGGGTTAAACGAGCTCACTGATGGAATAGTGGGTCGAAGGGTGTAGGTAAGCTGGATAGGAAAATCCGCCGGCTGTTTCCGAGACCTGACAGGCTGATGACGCTCTTCGGAGAAGATTCAGAATCGTTGATACCGTCGTGCCGAGAAAAGCCTCTAAGTATAGCTATAGTTGCCCGTACCGTAAACCGACACAGGTGGGTGAGATGAGTATTCTAAGGCGCGTGGAAGAACCCTGGTTAAGGAACTCTGCAAACTAGCACCGTAACTTCGGAATAAGGTGTGCCTACTCTTGTATATGGACTTGCTCCAAAAAGCGAGAGAGGTTGCAACAAAGAGTCCCTCCCGACTGTTTATCAAAAACACAGCACTTTGCTAACTCGTAAGAGGATGTATAAGGTGTGACGCCTGCCCGGTGCTTGAAGGTTAATTGATGGGGTTAGCGTAAGCGAAGCTCTTGATCGAAGCCCAAGTAAACGGCGGCCGTAACTATAACGGTCCTAAGGTAGCGAAATTCCTTGTCGGTTAAATACCGACCTGCATGAATGGCGTAACGAGATGGGAGCTGTCTCGACCAGGGATCCAGTGAAATTGTAGTGGAGGTGAAAATTCCTCCTACCCGCGGCAAGACGGAAAGACCCCGTGCACCTTTACTACAGCTTGACACTGCAATTGGGATATATTTGTGCAGGATAGGTGGGAGGCTTTGATTCATCGGCGCCAGCTGATGATGAGCCATCCTTGAGATACCACCCTTATATATTCTGATTGCTAACTTGCGTCAGTTATCCTGACGGAGGACAATGTCTGGTGGGTAGTTTGACTGGGGCGGTCGCCTCCTAAAAAGTAACGGAGGCTTACAAAGGTTGGCTCAGATGGGTTGGAAATCCATCGTAGAGTATAATGGTACAAGCCAGCTTAACTGCAAGACGTACATGTCGAGCAGAGACGAAAGTCGGTCATAGTGATCCGGTGGTTCTGTGTGGAAGGGCCATCGCTCAAAGGATAAAAGGTACGCCGGGGATAACAGGCTGATCTCCCCCAAGAGCTCACATCGACGGGGAGGTTTGGCACCTCGATGTCGGCTCATCGCATCCTGGGGCTGAAGCAGGTCCCAAGGGTATGGCTGTTCGCCATTTAAAGCGGTACGCGAGCTGGGTTCAGAACGTCGTGAGACAGTTCGGTCCCTATCTGCCGTGGG
>NZ_JAQIBD010000006.1 GCF_030347965.1 Sulfurovum zhangzhouensis | reverse complement strand
AGAGAGTGAGAATTTAAGTTGAGCCAAATCTTTATAATCGATGAAGTCTATTTTTGCTTCACAGTATTTACAGTATCTTTTTTGAATTTTCTTCTTACTGTCATAGTTATGTTCTCCTAAAACGGTTATGTATTATAGAGTAAATAATAGTATAAACTCCATACATTGGGGTATAAATGTAAATATTTAGAAAGAATAATGATTTATTATTTACATTTATTGAGAAAGATTTAAAATGAAATCTTTGGTAAGTATATTAGGGTGACAGGTAATAGTTTTTTGAGTAGATGGTTAATAGTATATAATATTTTATGTTAGAATACTTGCAATGAAAAAAAAGGATATTTGTGAAAGCAGAAAAGAAGAAAGCATTAAAACGAGAATCTATTATAAAAGCGGCTTTGCAACTTTTTTCCGTAAATGGTTTTCATAAGACAACTATTCCTGATATTGCTGCGAAGCTCCAAATGAGTGCGGGAAATGTCTATAATTATTTTTCATCTAAAGATATCTTGGCACAGGAAATTATCAAGTATACTTCTAAAGCATTAGGAGAAGAGATACATAAAGTTAATATAATGAATGTAAGTGCTAAAGAAAAGATTGAGAAGATTGTTGAGATTTATTTCATGATGGCGAAAGATAGGCCAGAGATGATTGAGTATTTTTTACGTGTATATCTTTCTAATCGTGAAGTCTTTCATCAAGGTTGTGAAGGGATGGTTTGTGTTTCCGGATTTATCACTGAAATTATGATTTTCTTTGATGATTCTGTTTCTTCTGGAGAGTTACGAAATCAAGACTTCTTTTCTGCTTTTGGATTGTTCATGGGATACTTGGGTGGAATGGTTTTTCTCAATGGAGAAGAGGTTTTACCTAAACCTATCGAGGAATATATACATGATATTTCGTTTAACATATATAATGCGTTAAAGGCATAACGTATGACATGCCAAAACAAACCTAAGTTGCTTTGGCTACAGTCCATTACTTGTAATGGAAACACTCATTCTTTTTTAAATCATCCTGAACTCTTTTTTATACTTTCACATTTTGAAGTTGTGCATCATCCAGTACTCGATAGTTCATACAGTATGGAAGATGTTATTGGAGGTATTGTACCTTGTGATGTACTCATAATTGAAGGTTCTTTTCAGGAAGAAGGGTTTTTGAAGAGCGGTGTGGAAGTGTCATCAATTATAAAGCATTATGCAAATAAAGCTAAACATATTATATCTGTCGGGACCTGTGCAACTTTTGGAGGGATATTTAAACAAAAAAACCCTGAGGCAATTTCAGGTTTTTGTTTCAATGGGGAAGAGAAGACAGAGCGTTATAGTACGCATGCTTCTAAACTTATATCGTTACCGGGTTGTCCAATGCATCCTAGGTGGCTCTCTTATGTTCTTTTGATGATATCAGGGAAGAAAGATATCCCCATTGACAACTTACATCGTCCAGTCGAACTTTATGGATACACGGTACATACGGGATGTACGCGCAACGAGTATTTTGAATGGAAAATAGACACAAAAACTTTTGGACTTAAGGAAGGTTGTCTTTTTTATGAGACTGGGTGCCGAGGCCCTTATACTAGAGGAAGTTGTAATAAGATACTGTGGAATGATATCAATTCTAAAACACGTGCAGGAACACCTTGCTTTGGTTGCACGGAACCTAACTATCCACAAGAGTCATTCTTTAGAACAAAAACTAATATGGGAATACCAGATAAGGTGCCACTCGGCGTATCTAAACGAGCATATTTGACACTTACGGGTGTTGCTAAGAGTTTTACTATTCAACGTTTTACGGAACGACTTATGGAATATGACAAATGACTAATGTAACCGTCAAAAAACTTATTGAGAAGATAGAAGGTGAAGCTGAACTGGATTTCACATTTAACCAAGGTGAAATAGAGGATGTAAAGATAAACTTTGGTTTTTACCGTGGTATAGAAGAAATACTTAGAGGTCACGATGCTTGGGATGCTTTAGTGATCACACCACGTGTTTGTGGTATTTGTAACCATGCACACCTCTTAGCTGCGGTACGTGCTATAGAAAACGGATATGAAAATGCAGGGTTAAAGATAAATCTTACTTCCAAAGCAAAAGCTATACGAGAATTTACTTTGTCATGTGAACTCATACAAAACCATATTAAATGGCTTTATATGACTATACTTCCACAACTTGAAAAGTTTGTAGGAGCTGTTAGCGAAGAAAACTATGCGATTAAGGCCACATACCTTGCTTCTACTATTACTAAAGCATTAGCTGTCTTTTCAGGACAGTGGCCACATGCTTCTTATGCTATTCCAGGTGGAGTGACCTGTGATCCAACACATCTAGACGTGATGCAAGCACAAAGTCTTGTAGATGAAAGCATTAAATTTTTTGAAGAGGTGGTGATTGGACTTTCTATAGATGACTATCTTGCAATGGAATCAGTCTCTTGCTTTAGTCAGATACACGGTGACTTTGGTAAACTATTACGTCTTATGTTAGTTAATGATATGGGTGATAAAGGATACAGTCATGATAGATTTATTGTTTTTGGAGATAGTATCCTTGCTAAACCGGGTAGGTCAATTATTACAAATGTTACAAATGTTGATATATCTTGTGTGCAAGAGAATGAACAAAAGGGTACAGTTTCAAAGGCTGTAACCTACAGAGATAAATTTTATGAAGTTGGCCCATTAGCTAGAGGTATGGTTGCTAAGACACCAATAGTCAGAAGTTTACATAAACGCTTTAAAGATTCTGTGTTATCACGAGTATTTGCACGTATACACGAAGTAGCACTTTTGTTAGACTACTCTAAAGGTTTACTCAATAAACTACAATTAGATGAACCATCTTGCGTATTAAATGCGGATGTACGATTGAATGATTTTGATGGTGTAGGTACAGTAGAAGCTGCAAGAGGCTCACTGATCCATAAAACAACAGTACGAGATGGTGTCATTACTAATTATGACATTATTACACCGACTCAGTGGAATCTTGGTAATTCTACAAAAGCAGAACAAGGCATAGCGATTGAAGCTATGACTGGTTCATTAAGTATAGAAGAAGCAACTTTTATTTTTCGAACATTTGATGTTTGCTCTGTTTGTACTACTCAATAACATTTTACTTATTTAATATATTCCAAAAATCTACAATTACCATTATCTTTAGTTAAATGAATATTCATTCATTTAACTTTAAGCTTTTTTATCTAATATGGTGAATGACTATTCATTTTCAACAAAAAAAGTGCAATAAATTAACTTATAGAAAGGATTATAATGGGTAATAAAGTAATGAGTCAAATGAATCTCCCATCTCTAGGTATTGCTGTAAGAACATTGTTTACAGGATATTTACTTGTTATGGCAGTAGGATTCATAATGTCTGGGCTTCAAATACTTTTCACACATGGTATGGCTGATGGTAAATTAGGTATATCTGTAGATGACATTGTTTATAGTTACCATGGTAATCGACACTCCTCTAAATTAGAAACGAAGTTAAATGGCTCTATGAAAGATAAAGCCAGCGATAAGGATAGAACAATATTAATTAAATGGGCAAGACAGGGAGCACCTCAAGAACATTGGAAAAAAGTAGAACCGGTTTTTCAAGCAAATTGTATTCAGTGTCATAGTGCAATACCGGGATTGCCTAATTTTTCTGATTATGAAGAAACAGCTAAAGTGGCAAAACCAGATATGGGTGCATCAGTGGATTCATTAACTAGAGTTTCACATATACATCTTTTTGGTATTGCTTTCATATTCATGTTTGTTGGGTATATATTTTCTTTAGCTGTAGGGTTTAATGAAAAACTTAAAGCTTTGATCATTGCGATCCCATTTACTTTTTTAATTATAGATATATCATCGTGGTGGATCACATCTGTTTTCCCTGGATTTGCATGGTTTACAATCATAGGTGGTTTTGGTTACATGATGGCATTTGTGATAATGTGGGTAACCTCAATGTATCAAATGTGGATACTGCCTCTTAAAGGGAAAGAGTATCATATAAATGAATGGAATGATAAAAGGTAAAAATTAAAACAAATGCTTATAAAAAATATTTATTTATATAAAAAAATAAATATTTTATATAAAATGAATGACTATTTACTTTTGTTTAAGTTAAAATCGTTTATTATTGGAAGTTAATGAATGAATGTTCAGTTAATTATTGAAAAAAAGGAGACCAGATGGCTATGGATAGACTAGAGTCCGTAAAAAAACTTTTTACTGCTCAAAGTGCGAAAGTCGACACTAATAAAGGTGATGCATATTACGATGAGTTGTATCTTAAATGTCAAGCAAGACTTGATGAATTAAAAAAGTTAAAACCACTTAATAATAGATTAGATTTTCGAGAAAGCATTGAAGAAGAAGGGATTGGAAGAAGAGATTTTCTTAAATGGGCATCTGCAACAACTGCAATGTTGATGTTGCCGGCTTCATTTACACCATTGGTTGCAGAAGCAGCTATATTGATGAATCGTGTGCCAGTTATATGGTTAGAGCTACAGGATTGTGCAGGAAACTCTGAAGCATTACTTAGATGTGATGGTCCAACAATTGATGAAATCGTTCTTGATATTGTCTCTTTAGAATTTCATGAGACATTACAGGCGGCATCAGGGCATCAAGCTGAAAAGCAAATGGAAGAAGCAATGGAACACTTTAAAGGTAAGTATTTGCTCTTTGTTGAAGGTTCAATTCCTATGGGCATGAATGGTCAGTTTGGGACAATTGGTGCAAAAGCAGAAACATTTCATGATCACTTGGTTCGTGTTGCAGCAGATGCTGCTGCTGTAGTTGCAGTTGGTTCATGTGCAACCTATGGTGGAATTCCTGCAGCTGCACCAAATCCTACAGATGCTGTAGGAGTGATGGATGTGGTAAAAGGTAAACCACTTATCAATATCCCAGCATGTCCTGCGAACCCTTCAAATATGGTAGGGGTTATTTTGCACTATGTATTAACTGGTTCTATTCCTGAGCTTGATTCTCTACTTAGACCAAAGTTTGCTTTTGGATATCGTATTCACGATAACTGTGAAAGACGTGCACACTTTGATGCAGGTGAATATGTGGAAGAGTGGGGTGATGAAGGTGCCAAAAACAACTTCTGTCTCTATAAAGTTGGATGTAAAGGCCCAATGACTTTCAATAACTGTTCTATTGTAAGATATAACGAAGGTGTGAATTGGCCTATTGGCGTTGGTCGTGGATGTATAGGTTGTTCTGAACCAGATTTTTGGGATAAGTATGCGTATGAAAGGCCAATGTCGGATGCTCATATTAAAGCACCTACAGGTGGTGTAGAAAAAACAGTTGATGAGTTTGGTTTGGGATTACTTACAGCAGCAGGTGTTGGTATAGGTATTCATGCAGCTGCAAGTGCATTAGCCGGTAAAAGAGTAGATGAAGGAGAAGAGTAATGTCTAAGAAACATATAATTGTTGACCCTATTACAAGAATCGAAGGACATCTTCGTATTGAAGCTGTAATAGATGAGAATAATCAAATTGTAGATGCATTTAGTTCATCAACAATGTGGAGAGGGATAGAAACAATCCTCCAGGGAAGAGACCCAAGAGATTGTGGTTTGATGGCAATGCGTATTTGTGGTGTCTGTACTGGTACACATTACCAAAGAAGTATTGAAGCAGTAGAAGATGCATTTGATATCACTATTCCTAAAAATGCACGATTAGTGAGAAACTTGATTCAAGGGGCACTGTACGTACATGATCACCTTGTACATTTCTATCATTTGCATGCACTTGATTTCGTTGATGTTGTATCTGCAACAAAAGCAGACCCTTATAAGACTGCTGATGAAGCAGTTCAGTGGGCCAATGTAGCGGGTGTTTCTGCATATATGTCTGATGCTTCACAATTTAAGGTTGTACAAGATCGTATTATCAAGTTTGTCAAGGAAGGAAGATTGGGTATCTTTGGTAATGGATACTGGGGTAATGACCATTATGAACTTACACCAGAGCAAAATCTTATTGCTGTAGCACACTATCTTAAAGCACTTGATATCCAAAGAGACATGGCTAAAATGCAAGCTATATTTGGCGGTAAAAACCCGCATCCGCAATCTATCGTAGTGGGTGGTGTCACTTGTGTTCAGGATATCCAAAACCCTGCAAGAATAGCACTCTTTAAACGGTTGCTAAAAGAGAGTACAGAATTTGTAAAAAGAGCCTACCTACCTGATATATATATGGCAGGAACAATGTATGCTGAAGAGGCAACTGATGCAGAAGCTACTTATAAAGGTGTAGGTGGGACAGGTGGCGGTCTCTTAAGTTATATGTCTTATGGTGACTTTAGACTTGATGATACTGGATTCTATAACTCAGCAACTCTTTTCCCCAAAGGACTTGTACTGGAAGGTGATATCAGTAAGGTATATGAAGTTGATCAATCGAAAATTACTGAAGATGTTACACATTCCTGGTATGAGGGAACGGGCGCTCCAGAACATCCATATGTGGGAACAACCATACCTAAGTATACAGGACTGGAGAAGAAAGATGATGGATACTCCTATTTGAAAACAGATGAAAAGTATTCGTGGATCAAGTCACCTCTGTATGATGGTAAAAAAGTGGAAGTTGGACCTCTCGCACGTATGGTAGTTGGGTATGCTAAAGGTGATAAAAAAATAACAAAATATGTAGGTAACTTTTTAAGAAGATCGCAATTACCTATAACTGTTCTCTTCTCTACTGTTGGTAGAACAGCAGCACGTGCTATCGAAACAGAATTGATGTGTGATGCTATGATGGAATGGGTTGATGAATTAGCAATAAATGCAGCAAGGGGTGACCTTCGTACTTGGACGGAATTTGATTTTGACAAGGTTAGTATGGATACAAAAGGTGTGGGACTTGCAGAGGCACCAAGGGGATCTCTAGGACACTGGGTAAAAATAAAAGATGGAAAAGTTGAAAATTATCAAGCCGTTGTTCCGTCAACCTGGAATGCCGGACCTAGAGGGCCAAATGGAGAGTTGGGTGCTTATGAAGCGAGTCTTATAGGTACAAAAGTAGCTAATCCTGAGGAACCGTTAGAAATTATTAGGACTGTCCACAGCTTTGATCCTTGTATTGCTTGTGCGGTGCATGTAGTGGACACCAAAGGTAAGGAGCTAGCCGTATATAAAGTTGACCCTACCTGTGCTTTCTAAGGAGTATATGATGAAACCTGGATATAAAAAAATTGAACGGATGAACGCTACTACGCGTATCATCCACTGGACCAATGTCTTTTCGATGATTGTTGCCGTAGCAACAGGGTTTTATATTGCCCACCCATATTATCAAACTTTTATTTCAGATCCTGCAGTAGATAAATATGTCATGGCATGGAATCGTTGGGCACATTTTATTGTTGCAATTATCTTTGATGTTACATCGATTGTTATCTTTTATCTTGCTTTTGCAACGCGTTTTCTAAAGGATAAACCATATAAAAAAGATATACCAACCCAGAGTAATATAAAACAGTTTTTTGAAGTATTTTTAAATCTAGTGACACTTAATAAACGTAAGAATTTTGATTCAAGTCATCTTGATAGTTTTAATTCAGTTTATTTAACAATATTCCACTTATTACTAGTGTGGATGCTTTTGAGCGGACTTCAGTTGTATGTACATGGTTTAGGCTCTGGGCTTAGCTCAATTGGTGAGTGGTGGCCATGGATGTTACACTTAATGACAGATTGGACTATCCCGGTAAGTGGTTGGATCATTGGTTCTGGCCCTACAGCTTCGATTATGGATGTGCGAATTTTACATCATTATGCGATGTGGTGGATCATTACTTGGGTAGTTTTTCATATTTATTATCAAGTATGGCGTACCATTTTCTGGAAAGAAGGTGATGTTAATATCGTGATAGGCGGCGGTAAATATGTAAAAATGAAAGAAGGTGACAAAGAAGCGTAATGCTTCTTTGTTTAAAGGATAAAAGTTGGCACATAAAAACATAGCACTTATTGGTATCGGTAATATAATGTTTCATGACGAGGGTCTTGGGGCTTATGCTGTTAAGTATATAGAGCAAAATTACCATATTCCAGATAATTTAACTGTAGTAGATGGTGGGACATTGGGCTTTACGCTTATGACTTATTATCAAGAATATGACAAGGTTATTATTGTTGGAACAGGATCAAAAAATGCTCCGGTAGGAACTATATTTTCTGAGTCAAGTGAAGAAGTAATGAATCAAGGATCAACAATACGTAAGACTGCAAACGAAGTAGAAATTACTATGATGCTGGAGATTTGTTCTTTTCATGAAGATATGGGAGAGGTACAATTAATAACAATGGTACCAGAAGACATTACAGAAGTGTGTAACGGACTTACCCCAACAGTGTTAAATCATATGCCAAAACTTGTAGATGCTACACTGAAAGAACTGAAAAAATCTGGTATTCGTATGTACAGAACTTTTTGTAAAAAAGTCTCTTTTGAGAGAATAATAGATACATATGCCAATCCAAAAATGAAAGATTATAATGATATGTCAAAGTTAATATGAAATTATGTAGTACTCAGCTGGGTAAGAAACAGTATAACTTCCAGTTTCATAAAGGTAATCATGTTTACTTAACCTCCTTAACCCCTAGTAAACTCTTACTCATGCTGAACCGGTTGAGTAGTACATAATTTTTATATTTATAGTTGGTATTTCTTTCAAACTATATTGTTTAGTACACAGCCAGATAAGATAGAGGAATCATAAATTTTTCCTTTTACTTTGTCCCACGTATAGAATGATATACATTTTTAAATATGGTTCTTTCTTTTTTATCTGGTTGCGTAGTAAACAATATATCATCAAATTAATATTGTTTAGTGCACAGCCAGATAAGATAGAAGAATTATACGTTATTTCTCAAACCTTGTCCAAAGTATAGATTTATATGCATCCTTGTATATGGTTCTTTTCTTTTTATCTGGTTGTGTAGTAAATAATCATTAGGAGTTTATATGTACTTTGTTTATGAAATTGAATTTTTTTCGAATAAAAGTTATTTTTCTGATCTTATATCCGCTTTTGCCAGACAAGAACAAATGCAAGTTGATGTCATACAAAGTAACGACAAAATAGTAATGATTTTTGATCAAGAAAATGAGCAGATTGAAAAGTTCTTAAATGGTATGAAAGATGTATTGCCTGCATCACTCTTTTTGGGTAAAGGGAAACATTATTTTTTAGATGAAAAACCATCAGCATTACCTGTTACAAAAGTAAATTTACCTGTCAATATCGCACCTTGTCCTACTTGTCAAAAAGAGATGTTTGACGTGAGCAGTCGTCGTTATTATTATCCCTTTACATCTTGTAATCACTGTGGTACACAACATCCATTTTTAGATAGGTATCCTTATGACCGTACCCATACGGTGATGAAGTTTCTTATACCATGTAGCCATTGTCAAGAAGAGGCCAAGAGTAATGTTTTACGTCTAGATTATCCTCTTATTTCATGTATTGAATGTGGAGTTTCTATACGAATGCTGGATAAGGAGAGCGAACATTTAGCGCTAAATAAGGGAGATTTCAGAAAGCTTTTTGAAGTGTCAGGAAGAGCTATCGCAGCAGGGAAGAATGTGTTAATGAAAACGGCACATGGTTACAGAAAATTTTTTAAACCAACAGTTGAGTATAGTCCAGCAAAAAGTATTTTATTAATGGCAGATGCAAATGGCCTTAATACACACCTTATGATGATAACACAAGAGTTCAATGCACTTTTAAGTATAGAGAGACCATTACTTCGTGTAGCAACCAAAAGTGATGATTTAAAAGCCATTTATGGATCATCTGTACAAGTAAAGTATCCAGATGATGGTATGACTATATTATTAGCCAGAGAAATAATGAATGCAGGATTACAGTATATCTCATATGTAGAATGTAATGCGGATGAAGAAGCAGATTTTTTAGTAGACTTTGATCTTCCAATCAAGAAGCAAAAAGATATGAAGTTATTTATTAATCAAGATAAAAAACTTTTTGTTTCTGGTGAACGTATCGTATTTCCTACAGTAGTAGAAAATAGTAAAAATTTGGTATCTATCGCACATGACTTAGCATGTGTAAAGACTGATAATCTGAGTATCATAGATTCTTTAGAGGTTTTTGATTCGGTGCAATCAGATATGCTATATGTACTTGAAGATGAAGCTTTTGAAGGTGGGCACAGTAATGAACATCGTTTTTCTCAATGGAATGCTTCTATGTTGTCTGTAATTGCTGAACATGATAAGGTCGGTCAAAAAGCTATAGGCGTACACTTTGACGGTACGTTAAATTTTCTCTACTACAACGGTAAAGAAGTTATGAATGTTGTTCCTTCCATACCTTTTGAATCAGATAACCTTTGGGAGAAAATCTCTACACTTAGAGAGGGATCAGACAGGCTAGTAGTAAACTACAAAAAAGCTTATCCTGAAGTGTTTGAACGTTTGGATAATCTTGCTGGAGACATGGATATCTTCGAAGTAACAGCTATAGTGTTAGGTCTTGAAAATGAGAGTTTAGAAGGTATATCAGCGCAAGCATTAAGTTTTTTAGGAAAAGGTGGCCTACAAGTAGACACTAGAGTTAAGGATAATCGTTTTGATAATTATGCTTTTTTAACGAGTATTATGAGTTATCAGCTGGGTGGTGTAGAGAATAACCTTATGTGTTACAGTATTTACGAGTCTTTTGGAGATTATATTGGTGAAATTGTTCCTCAACTTATTGAAAAGTCTAAAGCAAAAATCATCACTCTTACAGGAGAAACTTTTGCAAATCAATCACTTTATGGACGTATACAAAGAACACTTGGACAATACAATCCACTTATGAATAAGAATTTTCCTATAGGTAAAGAGAATGCAGTATATGGTGCATTGTATCTGTAAAAATATAATAAGGTATATTTATGAAAGAAAAAGAATTAAAGTTAGATAAACAAAGTAACTATTCAATATGTGTAAACCAGGTTGGTATTATTACAAAGGTATCTAGTGAATTTGCAAACCTGCTAGGCTATACAACAGAAGAATTAATAAATGAGCGACATAATATTGTATGGCACCCGGATATGCCAAAAATAATATTTAAATTAATGTGGGAAAAATTACACAATGGTGAAAAATTTATAGGTTTTATTAAACATCAATCAAAAAGTGGTGATTATTGTTGGTTAAGTAATAAAGCTTATCTCTATTCAAATGAGCCAAATGGTACAAGAAAGTACTTTTCCTATAAAGGGTTAATACCAATGAGAGCCAAATATCATATTGATCATTTGTATAGTTCTTTACTGAAAGAAGAAGAAACAGGTGGCATTGAAGCATCCGAAAAATATTTAAATGAATATTTAAATTTTAGAGGCGTGACGTATGATGAATATATAGAAACATTTGATGATACAGTTGGAGTTTTCAAGGTTGGATATTTTATGACAAGAAAACTTTTTTCATAAAAAATACATGATCATTAATATCTGTGGATGTAAGAAAAAAGTAAGAGAGGACTTTTTTGAGTATGATATAATTTTTTGTAGATGTTTGATCAATATAAAGAAAACTAATGAAGTGCAACACATACAAGATTATCATTAATGGTACAGTACAAGGCGTAGGGTTTCGCCCGTTTATTTATAAGCTTGCAAGTCGATATGCTTTATTGGGAACAGTTTCTAATAGTACACAAGGCGTTGAAATCGTTGTTAACGCTACTCTTGAAACTCTACAAATATTTCTTCAAGCCATAAAGGATGAATTACCATCATTGGCTTCTATTGAGAAAATTATAACATCGCAAATACATACACAGAGCTTTGCAGATTTTCAAATCATTGCGACAGATGAACGAGGTATTGTCACTGTAGGTATCCCCCCTGATGTGAGTATTTGTAAAGCATGTGAAAAAGAACTTTTTGACCCTACTAACCGTCGTTATGGTTATCCATTCATCACTTGTACACATTGTGGAGTACGTTACTCCATTATCTATGATTTACCTTATGATCGTAATCATACTTCCATGAAATTTTTTGAAATGTGTAAAGTTTGTGCAGAAGAGTATAACAATCCATTGGACAGACGTTATCATGCTCAGCCTATAGGGTGCTGGGATTGTGGACCTACATTATCTTTGCATGATAAGAATAATAAACCTATACAAACTATACAAAAAAATATGATAAATGAGGTAGCACGATTTTTAGAAGAAGGAATGATAATAGCAATTAAAGGCGTGGGTGGTTACCATCTGATGTGTGATGCAACTAATGATGAAGCAGTGTATAATCTTAGAAAAAGGAAGCAACGTCCAAGTAAACCTTTTGCTGTGATGGTAAAAGATATTGAGATGGCTAACGAGTTAGCCCAGATAAATGTACAGGAAAAAGAATTTTTACTTTCAAAAGAGAGACCTATTGTTTTATTAAAATCATCTTCTAATGATGATTGTTTACCTGTACTAAGCTCTCATATAGCTCCTAACCTAAGAAGGATAGGACTTTTCTTACCTTATACGCCTTTACATTTATTACTACTACAAAAATTCAATCGTCCTTTGGTTGCTACTTCTGCTAATGTTACGGATGAGCCTATTTGTACAGATCTAAAAGAATTAGAGAAATTACAAGGAGTCTATGATTATGTGTTAGATCATAACCGTAACATAGTCAATGGCTGTGATGACTCTGTAGTGATGGTAGTGAGAGAACATAAAGTCATACTTAGAAGAGCCAGAGGGTATGCACCTGTCAGTATAAAACTCCCTTTTGAACTAACTAAAAATGTATTAGCTTTGGGTGCAAACCAAAAGAGTACCATTGCTATTGGCTTTGCGAATGAGGTCATACTCTCTCCTCATATTGGCGATCTTGACAGCATTTCTTCAGTCGAATACTATAAAAAGAACATTGAAACCTTAGAACGAATTTATCATTTTAAACCTGACATTATAGTTCATGATAAACACCCAAATTATGAGTCGACAAAATATGCTAAATCACTTATCTCATACAATTCAATGTTGAAGGTAAACGAAGTGCAGCATCACTATGCACATATTTTAGGTGTTATGGCAGAAAAACAGCTTACTGGTAAAGTTCTTGGTGTGGCTTTTGACGGTACTGGTTATGGGGATGATGGTAAACTTTGGGGTGGAGAATTCTTTGTATGTGATTTTAAAAGTTATGAAAGAGTAGCCCACCTGAACTATTTCCAACTCTTAGGTGGATCTAAAGCCATTAAAGAGCCGAGACGAGTTGCACTTAGTCTTTTATTTGATCTATATGCTGAAGAAGCTTTAACACTAAAAAATCCTACGATAGAAGCTTTTTCCACATTAGAGTTGAAAACATATTTTCTTGCCTGGAAAAAAAATCTAAATTCTCCATTAAGCTCTTCGGTAGGTAGACTTTTTGATGCGGTAGCATCTCTGCTTGGTGTTTGTCAAGTTATGAGTTATGAAGGTGAAAGTGGAATGATGCTTGAAGAGTTATATGATAATAGGGTAGAAGGATATTACCCTTTTGGATATAGTGATGGAAAGATAGATATACTTCCTGTAATAAAAGCTATGATGTCAGAGCCATTTATCAATATATCAGTATCAAGGTTTTTTCATACTTTGGTTGAGATCATTTTTACAATATATAAGCAGTATAATTTAACCCTTGTCTTAAGTGGAGGAGTATTTCAAAATAGGATACTTTTAGACTTAGTTTTACAGAAGATACCTGAAGCGGTCATTTCTAATAATATCCCACCTAATGATGGGGGTATTGCTTTAGGACAAATTGCAGGGACATATAATTAGATTAAAAATCTCTTTTTCATAAATCATCATAAAATAGACAGTTTTTGTTCTTAAAAATAACAACGATGAACTTCTGAATTTCTTCTAGTGATGAACATTTTATTTCAAATCTTGTAGCTTGATGATATTCGCACATAGTAGATGATCCCTAATTGGACCAGTTGAACAATGATAAGTCCATTGATGTAATACTATTAAATTCGTTACAGGTGATATCTTATTTTTCAGTTTTAAATCCCCACCATTCCTATTAAATAAATCCTAATGATCATATCTAATACTTATAGTAAAAAATATTTTATTTTAAATCTATAGATTTACTTGACATTGTCATTATTATGTGCTATATTTCTATTATGAATGAATAGTCATTCAGTAATGTTTGCTGAAATTAAATTCTTAAATTGTGAAAGGAAAAAAAATGATTGATGGAAGTAAAACACGTATCGTCGCTGCACTGCAAGCTACGTTACTTGGATCATATTTATTTACAGGATATGTAGATCTTTTGTATATATTGGTTTACGACTTTTTTGTTCGATTGTACTTGACATCTTTACTTAGTCCTTTAGAGCTTATTGCCATTGGTGTTGAATCTCTGTTTACACGAGAAAAACATAGCGGAAATAGATTGGATAAAGAGTTTGCAACACATATTGCATTAACGATAGTTAGTTTGTCATTAACAGCGGGATTATTGGAATACCCGAAAATCGCTTTTACATTTACTTTAGCATTGGTAATCTGGAAAATACTGGAGGCAACGACAAATATATGTTTGGGATGCAAATTGTATGAACGATTACAGCGTAAGGGTATCAACATAATTTCATTGTAAATGATAATAGAAGTTATTTGAATAATTGAAAGGATTATTTATGAAGTTTGCGAAAAATATTACGGAATTAATAGGGAATACACCTTTAGTCAAATTGATAAATGCCAGTAATAAAGCATTAGTTTTAGGTAAATGTGAGTTTATGAATCCAACTCATTCTGTGAAAGATAGAATTGGCAATAGTATGATTAATGATGCTATAAAAAATGGTTTAATTAATAAAAACACCATAGTGATTGAAGCGACAAGTGGTAATACAGGCATTGCTTTAGCTTCTGTTTGTGCAGGACTGGGACTTAAGTTGATTCTAACGATGCCATCTTCTATGAGTGTAGAACGAAGAACATTATTAAAAGCACTAGGTGCTGAATTAGTTTTAACAGAACCTGAAAAAGGTATGAAGGGTGCAGTTGAGAAAGCTATTGAAATTTCACGTCAAACTGAAAATTCATTTATCCCTCAACAATTTAAAAATCCGGCTAATCCTGAAGTTCATAGATTAACTACTGCACAAGAAATTTTAGCAGATACAGAAGGAAAAATTGACATTTTAGTTGCTGGAGTAGGTACTGGTGGATCAATTACGGGAATATCTGAAGTATTGAAAGCACATAACCCTGATATCAAAATTGTTGCTGTTGAACCTATGAATTCTGCCATTTTATCTGGTAAAAAACCAGGAGCACATAAGATCCAAGGTATTGGAGCAGGTTTTATCCCTGAAATTTTAAATACTGAAATTTATGATGAAGTAATTCAGGTGTCAAATGAAGATGCTATAGATACTGCAAGAGCTTTAGCAAAAGAAGAGGGACTTTTAGTTGGTATTTCATCTGGTGCGAATACTTTTGCAGCTAGTCAAATAGCAAAACAAGAAGAAAATAGAGGAAAAGTTATAGTGACAATCCTTTGTGATAGTGGGGAAAGATATCTCAGTACGGGCTTATATGATAGTAAGGAGGAGTAACCCTCTATGTTTATAAAGGACAAGAAATGAAAGAAAAAGCTTATAGATCGATTTTGAAAACGATCTCCTGGAGGACAGTTGGAACAATTGATACGATCATCATTGCTTATTTTATTACAGCTGATCCCCTAATGGCAGCTTCTATTGGTTCTATTGAGCTTTTTACAAAAATGCTTTTATATTATTTTCATGAAAGAGCATGGAATAAAATATCTATCGGAAAAGAAAAAGCACTGGAATATAACAGGTAAGGAAATAGTATGAATATAGAATTATTAAACAATAAATTTAAGAATGTAAAACCAGAAGAGGCTTTAGAGTTTTTTTTAAATAAATATGGACAAAAAATTGCCCTTTCTAGTAGTTTTGGAGTAGAAGATCAAGTCTTAACAGACATGATGCTAAAGATTGATAAAAGAGCAAATATCTTTACATTAGATACGGGAAGACTTCCATATGAAACATACAGTGTAATGGATGAAACAAATTTAAAGTATGGGATAAAGGTTAGTGTTTATTTTCCGGACAGAGAAGATGTAGAAGCACTCTATCGTACACAAGGTATCAATGGATTTTATGAATCTATAGAGAATCGGCAAAGATGTTGTTTTGTAAGAAAAATTGCACCATTAAAAAGAGCATTAGATGGTCTCGATATTTGGGTAACAGGACTTAGATCTAATCAAAGTGTGACAAGAAAAGATATGCAGTTATTTGAGATGGATGAGACAAATAATGTTATTAAATTCAATCCTTTACTTAATTGGTCAGAAACTGATGTATGGGACTATATACATAAAAACAAGGTTCCCTATAACAAATTACATGACCAGGGATTTCCAAGCATTGGATGTGCACCGTGTACCAGAGCAGTTAAGGAAGGTGAAGATATCAGAAGCGGTAGATGGTGGTGGGAAAACCCAGAACATAAGGAATGTGGATTACATATAAAATGATGGAGAAAGAGATGATAAATACAGAAAAATTAACACACTTAAAACAATTAGAAGCAGAATCTATTCATATTATGCGAGAAGTAATAGCTGAGTTTGACAATCCTGCGATGCTATACTCGGTTGGAAAGGATTCTGCAGTAATGTTACATCTTGCACGAAAGGCTTTCTTCCCTGCAAAGTTACCATTTCCTCTACTTCATGTTGATACAACATGGAAATTCAAAGAGATGATAGAGTTTAGAGATCAAATGGCAAAAGAGCTTGGTTTTGAACTTTTAGTACATGTAAATAAAGAAGGGATAGATCAAGGTATCGGACCATTCACACACGGTTCTGCGGTTCATACGGATGTGATGAAGACAGAAGGACTCAAACAAGCTCTTGACAAGTACAAATTTGATGCAGTATTTGGAGGTGCTAGACGAGATGAAGAGAAGAGCCGAGCTAAAGAGAGAATTTACTCATTCAGGGATAAAAACCATAGATGGGATCCCAAAAATCAAAGACCTGAACTTTGGAATATTTACAATTCAAGGGTTCATAAAGGTGAGTCAATTAGAGTATTCCCTCTTTCAAACTGGACGGAGCTTGATATTTGGCAATATATTTATTTGGAGCAAATTCCTATTGTGCCTCTATATTTTTCAAAGAAAAGACCTATTGTAGAAAGAGACGGGGTGAAAATTCTAGTTGATGATGATAGGTTGCCACTAAAAGAGGGTGAAGTTCCACAACTGGAAAATGTTAGATTTCGAACACTTGGTTGTTACCCTTTAACCGGTGCAGTTGAAAGTGAAGCAACGACGCTTCCTGAGATTATTCAAGAGATGCTTTTAACTAAAACAAGTGAGAGACAAGGTAGAGTCATTGACAACGATAGTGCAGGCTCAATGGAAAAGAAAAAAATTGAAGGATATTTTTAAAATGGCACATATAAGTTCAAAAATAGCAGACAATATAGAAGATTATTTAAAAGATCACGAGAATAAACAATTACTAAGGTTTATTACTTGTGGAAGTGTAGATGATGGTAAAAGTACACTTATTGGAAGACTATTACATGACTCTAAAATGATTTTTGAAGACCAATTAGCTGCAATTAAAAAGGATACTAAAAAAGTTGGGACTACTGAAGAGGAGTTCGACTTGGCACTTTTGGTTGATGGGCTTCAAAGTGAAAGAGAACAAGGTATTACAATTGACGTTGCATACAGATACTTCTCGACAGATAAAAGAAAATTTATTATTGCAGATACTCCAGGGCATGAACAATATACACGAAATATGGCAACTGGTGCAAGTACGGCTGATTTAGCAATTATTTTAATTGATGCAAGATACGGTGTACAAACTCAAACGAGGAGGCACTCATTTATTGCAAAACTATTAGGAATAAAACATATTGTGGTTGCGATTAATAAAATGGATTTAGTTGACTTTAGCCAAGAAATTTATGAGAGTATCTCTAAAGATTATTTAGCATTTGCAAAAGAGCTTGGATTGACTGAAGATATTACATTGATTCCACTATCTGCATTAAATGGAGATAATGTCGTTAACAAATCTCCTAAATCACCTTGGTATGACGGTGAAACTTTAATGTATACATTGGAGAATATTGAAATTGCAAGTGACATAGACTTAGTACACTTTAGAATGCCTGTACAGTATGTAAACAGGCCAAACCTTGACTTTAGAGGTTTTGCTGGAACTATTTCATCTGGTGTGATTAAAGTTGGCGATTCAATTACAGTTTTACCATCGGGGAAAAGCTCTATTGTAAAAGAGATTATAACTTATGATGGCAATTTGGAGTATGCATATGCACAGCAAGCGATTACATTAACTTTAAACGATGAAATTGATATCTCACGAGGGGATATAATTGTAAAAAGCGATGAACAGCCGGATCGTGCAAATGCATTTGATGTAAATATTGTTTGGATGAGCGAAGATCCTTTATTAAAAGGTAAATCATACTACATCAAAAGAGCTTCAACCGTAACAACGGGTTCAATAGAGAGTTTCTATTACAAAACAGACGTAAATACACTTGAACAAGAAAGTGTAAATGTACTTAATTTAAATGAAATTGCTCATGCAAAACTAGATTTAGAACAAGCAATTGCATTTGACCCATATGACCATAATAAAGCTATGGGTTCATTTATTATGATTGACAGAATTACTAACAACACTGTTGCTGCAGGTATGATTGTGAATAAGTCAGAAACTGTAGCAAAAAGAAGAGCATTAGAATATTCTGAGTTTGAGATTGAGTTTAATGCATTGGTGAGAAAACACTTTCCTCATTGGGAAGCAAAAGAAATTTTATAGGAAAAATCATGAAAAAGGAAACAGCAGCTCAAAGAATTGAACGCATCAAAATAGAGAAAGATGGATTGGCTGTGTTGGAAGATATCAAACAATATGCTGCTTCAAATACGGAGATAGATCCTGAAGATATTGATCGATTTAAATGGTATGGTCTTTATACGCAAAATAAAAATTTACAGGCTGATACTGATAATACACTGTATTTCATGTTGCGAATTAAATTAGAACATGGTTCTATGAATACACCTCAAATGAGGTGTATATCTCAGATATCAAGAGAGTTTGCACAAGATACAGCTGATTTTACTACTAGACAAGATATACAGTTACATTTTATCAAGGTCGTAGATCTACCGGAAATATTTAAACGTCTTAATAATGTAGGTTTAAGTACAGTATTCGCTGCGGGAGATGTACCAAGAAATGTTGCTACTTGTCCTGTGAGCGGTATAGAAGAGAAAGAAATATTTGACACTACTTCTTTGGCTAACGAAATTAATGATTATTTGAGAGGTAACCACGAACTTGTGAATTTACCAAGAAAATATAAAATAGGTATATCTGGATGTCATAAGCATTGTATTGGGCATGAGATACAAGATTTATCATTTACTGCAGTAAAGATTGATGGCGAAGTTTTATTTGCTGTTACGGTTGGTGGAGGGTTAGGTTCCAATAAAAAAATTGCACTTCATTTAGGCTACATATTCAAAGAACAGGTACTGGATACAGTTAAAACAATAACGATTATTTATCGAGATTATGGGCTTAGAGATAGTCGAAGAAAGGCTAGATTGGGGCATTTGATTGATGAATGGGGATTGGAGAAATTTAAAGCATTTACTGAGGAAAAGTTGGGATTCGCTTTTATAGAGAAACCAATTCAGGAATATATGCCGTATGCAAGAAGAGAGCATTTTGGTATTCATAAGTCAACTATAGTAGGTAAATCATATGTAGGATGTGCTGTAAATGGCGGAACAATTGGTTCATATGGATTAAATAATTTGGCTGATATTTTGGAGAAATATAATGCAAGTACAATCAAAGTTACCAATACTCAAAACTTTATTATCTTAGATGTACCCCATGAGAATACAGAGAAATTAGCTAAAGCGTTACTAGATATTAATATCGAAGCAAATCCTAGCCCTTTTAAGGCTAGAACTATATCTTGTACGGGAATAAACTTTTGTAAATTTGCAGTTTCTGAAACAAAATATCAGGCAACCTGGTTGGCATCGTATTTAGAACAAAGATTTCCTGATTTTGATGAACATGTATCTATATCGCTTAATGGGTGTCCAAACTCTTGTGCTCATCCTCATGTTGTTGATATAGGATTAATGGGCGCAAAAGTTAAAGATGAAGAAGGAAATTCAGTCGCTGGATTTGAACTTATCTTAGGAGGTAATTTAGAAGGAGAAGTCTCAAATTTTGGTTTTAAAACAGCTATAAAGATATTACCAAAATATCTCAATAGAACTGTTGAAAGGATTATTGAACAATATATTAACAGTGGACAAAATGGATTACATAGGTTTTTAAAAGAGAATATAGAAAATGAAAACTTTATAGAATCATTACGAGAGGTTTGGAGAGAGACATGAAATGCAGAAAAACTTTACCTATATTACTGAAAGAACAACATATTCTTTTGATAGGTGGTGGGAAGGTCGCATTACAAAAAGCAGAAGTATTGGCTGAAAACAATATTTCATTTTCCATTATAGCTAAAGAAGTGCATCCTAAAATATACACATTGTGTAATGATATACAGAAAAAAGCCTTCAAAACTCAAGACATAAAAGATACTCTTGTGGTGATAGATGCAACAGGAAATGATGAAGTAACTGAAAAGCTTTTAGAGTATAAGAAGAAACACCCTATCTTACTGAATGTTGTAGATATACCACAATGTTGTGACTTTTACTTTATGGCATTGACAAAAAATGCACCACTGCAGATAGCAGTTTCAAGTTCTGGTGCTAGTCCTACTGCAGCTAAATATTTTAGAGATAAGTGTCAAGCACTCATACCGGATGATTTGACAACATTTCTTGAGGAGCTACAGACACAAAGAGATCAAGGTGTAATAGAAATCAACAAAACACTTCAGACAATTGAAAATATGACCGTAAAAGCATATTTGGTAGGATGTGGGCTAGGAGATCCTGACCTGCTCACTATCAAAGCGTTTAACATTATTAAAAATGTCGATGTGGTACTGTATGATAATCTTATTAGTAATGAAATTATGTCCATTGTACCACAAGATACAACAAAGGTTTTTGTCGGAAAGGAAAAAGGATTTCATTCCAAATCACAAGAAGAGATCAATAAACTCATATGCAAATATATCAAACAAGGATACTCTGTTGCACGTTTAAAAAGTGGTGATCCTTTTATTTTTGGTCGTGGTGCTGAAGAGTTAATTTACCTAACAAAAAAAGGTATATCAACAGAAGTAATACCAGGTATTTCTTCAGCGGTTTCTGGGCCATTGATGGCAAATATTCCAATAACGGCAAGGGATTACAGTAATGCTTTTACTGTTGTTTCTGCACACTTAAAAGATAACTCTATCAATCTTGAATGGGTCCCTATGTTAGAAAACAAAGACCATACGGTGATCGTTCTTATGGGACTTACCCGTATCCCAGATATTGTTCAAAAAGCTAAAACATTGGATATTGATATGGATACTCCTTGTGCCATTATCTCAAATGCCAGTAGAGAAAACCAATCGGTTCAGGTGGGGACACTTGATAATATAAGTGTACTTTCTCTGGAAGCAAAAAGGCCAGCAATTATTGTTTTTGGTAAGGTTGTTGATTTTTTGCATGAGTTAGAAAAACATTTTATTCACTAAATAAATATTAAAGGATTCATCATGTCAAAATCATGTCCCATTTCAATTCATCGAATTGATGCACACTTTGTACGTTTTGTTGCATTTGAAGTTTTAATTATTGGCTTATTCCTCTTAATGACTGAGCATCTCTTTTTTTCTTTTTTATTACTATTTGATTTTTTAATTCGTACTTTAAAAATAAATAAATTAAGTCCTTTTGCTAATATAGCAAGATTTATCATCCACCGTTTAGATATGCAACCCAAGTTTTGTGATGAGGCGCCTAAGCGTTTTTCACTCTATTTAGGCTTGGCAATTGTTGGTTTTTTAACTTTCTTTCTGATCTTTGGTTATACAGAGATCGCAACTATATTAGTTATTGCCCTATTAACTTGCGCTTTTCTAGAAGCGGCTTTTGATTATTGTGTAGGTTGTAAGGTTTATTACTATCTTCAATATTTTGTACAAATGAATAAATGAATATGTTAAACAAACCTTCCTTGAATAAAAAGGGATCATAGTATAAGAGCTTATAAAGTTGAGCTCAAAAATATAATATTTATGTAACACTCAGATTTTAAATCCGTTGTGACAATTCTAAAGAGTGAATTAATTCACTCTTAGAATAATTAAATCTCCACTCTGCTTCTTTTAAATAAAAAATAAACTGCTCATCACTCACACCTTTGTATTGCAATATAAATTCTTCAAAAAATTCCCAAAACTGAGTAATGGTATTTTGTGCTTTACTAAGTTTTGCTATTTTATTAAAACGCAGGTATTTAAGAAGAAGTTTTTGTTCTTGTGTATCATTGGTATCGAAGTTGAAACGTTGGATAGAAGGCATCATAAGGTTGTAGACCTTATTTTCATATGAGAGAGTGAGGAAGTGTTTAAGTTTGTCTATGTTCTCTTCAGCTCTTAGACTTTTAGGTAGATAGAGGTATTCATCATAGCCAGTAATGCTTTTAGCATGTAGTTGGTATTGTTTATCTGCATGAAGAGCAATGGTAATTCTGAAGTTTTCGTAATGTTTTAGTACGGTAGAAAAATGCATTCCCGTTTTTTTTGATGTTTCTCTGGCATTATATCCTTCTACAAAGAGTGATCGTAATTTTTGTTCTCTTTCTAGTTTCTGAGGACTGAACTTACGTTTGCACTTACCGCATTTACGTTGATTATCTTTAAGTAGATAGGTATATGGATAATTACAATAGATACATTTCATACATTAGTATACTTTTTAGTCCTTAAAATAGAGTAGAACAAGATTTTTTAATATATCTTTAATAATTAAATACTATTATAGTGAATAACCATTCATTTATATAAAAGGATATCTAATGGAGTTATCATTATTTGTGGTTTTCTGGTACGGTTTGCTTCATGCATTTGGTCCTGATCATCTTACTGCAATAGCTGACTTTTCCATAGGGAAAAGCAAACGTAAAACTTTACGTATTACTTTGCTTTTTGCTATAGGACATGGACTTAGTCTTTTTATATTTGCAAAAGTATTACAATCAGTGGCTATTTCCGAGGAAATCTTAGCGTATGGGGATGTCATATCTGCTACCGTTATCATAATTATGGGGCTTTATTTACTTTTTATGGTTGCAACGCATCGTATACAGTTACGTAAACATATGCATGAGGGGCAAGAGCATACGCACATCTGGTTTGGTAAATCACACCAGCATACAAATACAGATACTACATCATCTTTTACGCTAGGTCTACTTATGGGTATCGGTGGTGTAAGAGGAATGCTTATCACACTTGGTGCCGTAAAGGGTGGAGTCGTAGATTTTAGTATGGTTGGTGCATTTACATTAGGAGTAATACTTGTTTTTGTATCCTTTGGGATGCTTATACTTTATTTTAACCAAAACTTTTTAGGTAGTCTTCAAAATATTAGAAGAACCTTTACCGTAGCCGGTGTAGTTTCACTGGTTGTAGGAACCAATATATTATATGGATAAACTAATTAAATTTTATAGGAGAAATATATGTGTAAAGATTGCGGATGTAGTATAACAGTGGAGCAGGTACATGAACATCATGGTCATGAGGAACACTCTCATGAACATCAAAAGGCTCATGAACATTTGCATCATAATCCACAGCTTAATGATACAAAGACGATTTCTGTTATTCAAAAAATCTTAGATAAAAATGATCAAGAAGCAGAACATAATAGAGATCACTTTAACAAAAAGGGGATTTTAGGGATTAACCTTATGAGCAGCCCAGGTAGTGGAAAAACCACCTTATTAGAATATATGGCTGATGTTGCCGATTTTAAATTTGGTGTGGTTGAAGGTGATCTTGAGACTAATAGAGATGCCGACAGACTAATAGCCAAAGGTATTCCTGCATCGCAAATCCAAACGGGAAGTGCTTGTCACCTTGATGCTTTTATGGTCCATAAAGGTTTACATGATATACCATTAGATGAAATTGATGTATGTTTTGTGGAAAATGTAGGAAATTTAGTATGCCCCGCCTCATACGATGTAGGGACACACTTAAATATAGTATTGGTCTCTGTCCCGGAGGGTGAGGATAAGATTGCTAAGTACCCTGTAATGTTCCGTCAAGCTGACCTTATTCTTATCACCAAAACAGACTTACTCCCATATTTTAAGTATGATATTGAAGCAGAGAAAGCAGAAGCTAGACGTATAAAACCTAGTGTTGATATACTTGAAGTCAATGTGAACGATATAGATTCAGTCAAAGCAGTTTCAGACTGGATAGAATTTAAACGTAAAATGAGGGCTTAATATGTGTTTGTCTATACCAAGTAAAGTAGTAAAAATTTCAGATGATAGAACTATGTGCACTGTGGATACTATGGGTGTACAACGTGATGCTAATCTTATGATGATGGGTGATGATGAGATACAAGTAGGTGACTATGTACTTCTTCACATTGGTTTTGTTATGAATAAAATAGATGAAAAAGAAGCATTGATTTCTTTGGATACGTATAAAGAGATTCTTGAGATCATGGATGAGAATGATAGGCGAAAAACTATACTAGATGATGATGAATGTCCTAATAGGGGTGAATAATGGCACTGGAACTTAAAAATTTATATGATGATTTTCGTGATGGTGAGACTATTAAAGCTTATGCTGAAATAATTGCTAAAGATGCTAAAAAATTGAAAAATCCTATCAATATTATGGAAGTGTGTGGTGGGCATACTCATACTATAATGAAGTTTGGATTGCCTCAACTCATGCCAGATAATATTAACTTTATTCATGGGCCAGGTTGTCCTGTATGTATTATGCCCAAAGAACGAATTGACCATGCCTATATTTTAGCTATGCAACCTGACGTTATTTTAGTTACTCTTGGTGATATGATAAAAGTACCTGGCAGTCATGGAAGCCTACAAGATGCGCGAGCTAAAGGGGCAGATGTACGATTTGTTTATTCTCCTATGGAGTGTATTAAAATAGCACAAGATAATCTCAATAAAAAAGTGATTTTCTTTGCCATAGGTTTTGAAACAACTACACCTATGACAGCTGTACTCGTAGAACAGGTGATTAAGCAAAAAATACCCAACATTTTATTTCATATTAACCATGTAACCGTACCTGAAGTGATGGTAGAACTCATAGACAGTCGTGATGTACATGTCGATAGTTACAATAATAGAATAGACGCATTTTTGGGACCTAGTCATGTAAGTGTGATCAGTGGCTCAAAAATATACGATAAATTTCCAAAAGATTATGGTCGTCCTGTAGTGGTCTCTGGGTTCGAACCCGTTGATGTAATGCAAGGTATTAGTATGATAGTCAAACAGTTTATAGAAGAGCGCTGTGAACTGGAAATTCAATACAAAAGAGTAGTGAATCATGAGGGGAATTTGAATGCTCAAAAACTCATAGATACCTATTTTGAAAAAATAGATCTTTTTAGGTGGAGAGGACTTGGAAATGTACCTGAAAGTGGGCTCAAACTTAAAGATGAGTTTGCCTTTTTGGATGCAGAAGTTGTATATAAAAATGTACTTCCTCTTGCAGAAATAGAAGACCATAAACTTTGTATTTGTGGTGATATACTGAGAGGTATGGCAAAACCACCTGAGTGCACAATCTTTGGAACTGTTTGTAAGCCTACGACACCAATTGGAAGTTGTATGGTTAGTAGTGAAGGAGCCTGTGCAGCTTATTATAAATATGGAAACTTATTATGACAAAAACTATCACTATTGCACATGGAAACGGCGGAGCAGAAAATAATGAACTTATTCAAAAAATATTTTATAAACATTTTGCAAATGATATTTTGTCTAAGAGTGAAGATGCCGCAGTTATAGAAGATGGAAGACTTGCTTTTACGACAGACAGTTTTACTGTTAGTCCTCTCTTTTTCTCTGGTGGGGATATAGGAAAATTGGCTGTATGTGGTACATGTAATGACCTCGCTATGATGGGTGCAAAACCTAAATACATTACTTGTTCTGTTATTATTGAAGAAGGTTTTTCTACACGTGATCTTGAAAAGATAGTTAAGAGTATGAAAAATGAGCTTGAGATTAATGGAGCTATTGTTGTAAGTGGTGATACAAAGGTTGTTCCAAGAGGCAGTGTGGATAAGCTTTTCATTAATACTACAGGTATTGGAGAAATAGAACATAAAAATATCTCTGCTTCGGCTTTAACGGAAGGAATGAGCATTTTAGTAAGCCGTGATGTTGGAACACATGGAGCAACTATATTTGCAGCACGTGAAGGAATTGAACTTGAAAGTTCGTTAAAAACAGATTGTGCTTCATTGTACCCTCAAGTTAAAGCTTTAATGGATGCTAATATAAAAATCATAGCATTGAGAGATGCTACACGTGGAGGTGTTTCTGCTGTCCTTAATGAATGGGCGCGAAGTTCAGATGTGTGTATAGAAATAAAAGAGGAGAATATTCCAGTACAAGAAGAGGTAAAAGGCATATGTGAAATGCTTGGATTTGAAGCGATTGACCTTGCGAATGAAGGAACTTTTATTTTAGCAGTGGATAAAGAGGATGAGTTACATGCTTTGGATGTGTTACAAAAAACGCATGTAACTTCAGCTATTATCGGTACAGTAACTGCATTGTATAAAGGTAAAGTACTACTTAACTCTTCATGGGGAACAAAAAGATTTTTAGATTTACCAACGGGTGAGTTATTGCCTCGTATTTGTTAAGAGTCATCGATGAAAATACTTCTAATTTGTAGCGCTTTTAATTCACTGACACAGGCAGTTTATACAGTTTTAAAAGATAGAGGGCATCAAGTTTCAGTAGCATATGCAATAAGTGAAGTACAGATGTTAACAGAGATAGAAGATTTTAAACCACAACTTATTTTGTGCCCGTTTTTAAAAAGTTATCTGCCTGAGAGTATTTATGAAAATTTTCCTACTTTCATTGTCCATCCTGGACCTATAGGTGACAGAGGGCCCAATGCTTTGGAATATGCACTTCAAAATCACACTAAAGAGTGGGGAGTTGTCATATTTAAAGCAAATAAACTTTATGACGGGGGTGATATCTATGCACAGAAAAACTTCAAGGTACGAGAGACATCAAAGGCATCACTTTATCGTCAAGAGGTAGTAAAAGCGACATCACAAGCACTTGAAGAGTTTTTTGTTAATTTAAAAAACAATGAAGTAACACCACAAATTTTAAATCCTATACATGAACATTTTAATCAATCTAAAAGAACGATTGACTGGTTAAAAGATGACACTGAAACCATTATAAGAAAAATACATCTTTCAGATAGTTTTCCTGGTGTTTTAGATGAAATATTGGGTGTATCATGTTATCTTTTTGGTGGACATAAAGAAGATAAATTTAGAGGATCACCCAAAGAGATACTTGCTAAACGCAATGGAGCTATCTGTCTGGGAACAATAGATGGTGCTGTGTGGATATCACATCTTAAGGAAGTAGGAGGGTTTAAACTTCCTGCAACTTATGTTTTAAAAGAAAAGTTGGTAGGTATTAAAGAAGATCGTTTACCACTTTTATTTGACAAGAGTTATGAAACCTTTTTTGAAGTAAGCGTAGAAAAGCGAGATAATGTAGCATATCTGTATTTTAACTTTCATAATGGAGCGATGAGTGCGGAACAATGTATCCGATTGAAGTTTGCAATAGAGTACTTAAAAGGTGAGTGTGAAGTATTGGTATTGATTGGAGGGAAAGATTTTTTCTCTAACGGGATACATTTAAACATATTGGAAGACAGCGCTAAACAAGGTGAAGATGGATGGGCAAATATTAATGCGATGAATGATTTAGTACATTCCATACTCTATGCTGATGAAGTTGTCACCATCGCCTCTTTTGGACATAATGCAGGTGCTGGTGGTGTCTTTATGGGGCTGGCATGTGATTATGTGGTAGGGAAAGAAGGTGTCATATTAAACCCTCACTATAAAACACTGGGGCTAAGTGGGAGTGAATATCACACATATAGTTTACCAAAACGTGTAGGTAAAGAGATGGCAGGGATTTTACTAGATGAGTGTTTACCTTTGTCTGTAGAAAAAGCTAAAGAATTAGGCATGATTGATGAAATCTATGAAGAAAAGACATACTACGAAGAGTTACATAACTTTGCTCAAAATACTTATAATGATGACTTTATCTGGGAAAAACAAGATTATCTTGAGAAATATAAAGAACAAATAGAAGCCTTTAAAGAACAGGAACTTGCAATTATGCATCCAGAGTTTTGGAGTAAAACAAGCGATTTTCATACTTTACGTCATAAATTTGTCTATAAAATTTGTCCAATGGAAACGCCAGCAAGATTAAAATTAAGATCAAATAAGGAAAGAGTCTATGCATGAATATAGTGTCGTACAAGCACTTTTAAACCAGTGTGAAGAGATAGCCAAGCAAAACGATGCAGAAAGAGTCACAAAGGTAATTACCAAAATAGGTGTGATGAGTGGTATAGAAACGCATCTTTTACAAATAGCGTTCGATACCTTTAAGGAAGGGACAATTTGTGATGGTGCCGATTTCGTTATCCATAAACAAAAGCTAAAACTGAAGTGTAAAGAGTGTCAGGAAGAATTTGAGATAGATGAAGTGAGATATTATTGTATTCATTGCCAGAGCATGAAAGTCAAGGTACTTGATGGAGAAGATATGTATCTTATGAGTCTTGAGATGAATTAAAAAAGTGATAGATATGAACTTATTACGGACGAAAATTTATTATTTGAAGAGATAGTTAGTTTGACTTGGTGATAACAGCATCATATATTAAAAATGAAGGAGTATCAATGCAAGAATATTGGGAACTATATATGAAAAATTTAGAGGGTCATCCTGCCTCTATACAATTTAATGCAGGAATTTCTATGGATATAGAGGAGTTTAAATATACTTATCCTATTGTAGCATTTGTAAAAGTAAAGTTAAAAGAACCAAATGAACATGGTATGCTTAGTAAAGATGAAGAACCTGAGATTCTTTTTATGGAAGATAAATTGGAAGCCTCACTTATTAAATTTCGTATTGGAAAATATGTAGGTCGAGTAATTAGTGATGGATATGTTACTTTTTTATATTATGTACAGTTTACCTACAATTGGCAAGATTTTTTAGCATTCGCATTAGATGAATTTGAAAGTTATGAAATAATTAACGGATATCAGGAGGATAGAGAATGGGACTATTTTCAAAAACTACTGTATCCCTCACCAAAGGAATGGCAACTTATCCAAAATCATAAGGTATGTGATGTCCTTAAAACAAAAGAGGATAATTTACACCTTGCACGTGCAATAGAGCATAAATTATTTTTCTCAAATGGAGATGAAAAAAAAGATGAGCTGATATTAAAGCTGGATGCACAAGGATTTAAAATTCAATCAGAGATAGAAAATGAAGAAGGCATAAAAGGTTTTAAGTTCTACCGTATAGATAAACCTTTCTACCATAATATAGATGAACTTACTTTGTATCTTATAGATTTGTTAGAAGAACATGGAGCAAGTTATGATGGTTGGGAAACGAGTGTGGTTAAATCATAGCACCTGATGGATCTTTTGCACGGTTAATGATTTCTTCTAAGGTAATGATTGTTTCTTTTTCTTGATAGTTAATACCATGTTTTTCAAGATACTGTAATGCTACGCCAATATAGTCTATAAAAGCTTTCTTAATAGTATCACTTAATGTGATCTCAAATGTCACTTCAAAAGGGATAATGCCCAATACCAGAGCTTTCGGTACAGGTTTCCCCTGAAGTTCTAACATATCTATACATTGCAATACCCCTATCTCATGTGCACCACCGCTATTTAGTCCATAGCCACTGAGCTCTTCAGCAGGTATGGCATAGATAGAAGCTGGTTCGTCCTCTAATTTAATACTATCCAAAATAAGTATATGATCATTGTCCATAAAGATATTAACCAAATGAATACCTTCTACACCACCATTAATTATGTGAATATCTTTTGAAAATATATAGTTCTCATTTAAATAAGTAGCAGCGTAAACTCCTAACCCATCATCTTTTTGAAGTATATTACCAATGCCTAATATTACCATGCCTATCCATTTCATTTTGTCATAAATTATAGCATAATTGGGAATAAGTTGATAAAAGTATATAGTATTTTATAGTATATACTTTGGGATGTTAGTTGATATTTATTTATATTTTTGGGTGGAATAAAATTAGTATTTTTATAATTTTAGTTATGAATTTTAAAATAAGGATACAATTTAGATGGAGTTGGTTCCCATTAATATAATGGGAACCAATTAATTAAAAATTAGAACTATTTGATCATCTCAAATGGAGATTCTACAACGTTCTTT
>NZ_JAQIBD010000005.1 GCF_030347965.1 Sulfurovum zhangzhouensis | reverse complement strand
AGAGAGTGAGAATTTAAGTTGAGCCAAATCTTTATAATCAATGAAGTCAATTTTTGCTTCACAGTATTTACAGTATCTTTTTTTGAATTTTCTTCTTTCTGCCATAGTTATGTTCTCCTAAAACGGTATTTCATCTTCACTGATGTCTATTTCTGGGATGGTATGATTTGACTGTTGCTGTGGTGCACTCTGTGGTTGAGAGGGTGCATTGTATGACGGCTCAGGTTGTGCATAGTTATCTGTAGGCATTGCATTTTGGTATGAACCTTCACTGCCTATTTCATCTTTGCTGCCAAGCATCTGCAAGTTCTCTACCGTGATAGAGTGTTTGCTTCTTTTGCTGCCGTCTTGTGCTGTCCACTGATCAAGTGTCAGTCTACCATCTACTAAAACTTTGCTTCCCTTACGTAAGTACTGGTTTGCTATCTCAGCAGTTCTTCCAAAGAAAGTAAGATCAATGAACATTACCTCTTCTTTTTGTTCACCTGTTTGAGATTTGAACCTTCTACTGGTTGCGATCGCAGTTTTTCCGATAGCACTTCCGCCTTGTGTATAACGGATCTCAATATCTCTAGCCAGGTTTCCTGCCAAAATAACTTTATTGTACATAGGGTTGCTCCTAGTTATGTGCGTGTGGCTTACGCTTCTTTAGCTACGCTTTTGTTCGCTGATTCAACAAGTTTGTTGAATTGTGCCATCTCTCTGTTGTTTGTATATTTTACTGTGAGGAACTTGATCACGTCTTCGTTGATTCTAAGGTTTCTCTCTAGCTCTGTGATAACAGAACCTTCAGCTTTAAAGTAAACAACAGTGTAGTAACCTCTGTCACTTTTCTGAACTTGGTAAGCAAGTTTTTTCATACCCATATCATCAGTTGCAAGAATCTCTGCACCTTCTTTAGTAAGTACATCTTTAATCTTAGCAACTTGTGCTGCTGTCTCTTCTTCTGTTAGCGTAGGTTTTACTACGAAGAGTGTTTCATAACAATTCATGTCTTTCCTTTTGGTTTAATAGCCCATATATTCAGATACGCTATTTTCACAATAGCTTGGTTATTAAAGTATCTGTCCAAAAAATGAGCAGGAATTTTGGAAGCGATATTTTACTATATATTATCTTAGAGGAATATTTATCAAAATGATGATGACTTACGGGAGAAAAGAGACTTTACAGGTATCCCTGTATCTTGATCAGCATACTGTAAAGCAGGACCTCTTTTTGTGTCGCAGGTGCTTTTTTCATCTCTATTTCACTTTCAAGCAAATGTTCAAAGATCTTGAGTAATGCAGCTGATTTGACACGTAAAGCCAAAGAAGCTTTTTGTTCTTCAATATTCTTAGGCAGTTTGTATCCAAGGATTGCAGCAGAGTCTACCTGCCCATGAAGTTTGATATACGCATGGAAGAGGAAGATCTGATTTACAAAGTACTGAGTTGCACGCAAGATAGATGCCTCATCCTCTCCAAGTTCCAGCAGCTTTGTAATCGTATCGGTGATCGGTTTTTTTTGGAACAGGTCGATAAGCAGTTGTTCGATCGCCAATGGTGCAGTGGAGTAAACCAGTCTATCGATATCTTTGCTGGTAATTTTACTGTCCAGAATGGCAAGCTTCTCAAGCTCATTGGCACAGAGTGCCAAATTATTGTTGAGAACAAGCATAAGGTGTTGCAGGGCATAGTGATCGATATCCAGTCCTACCTGCTGTGCTTTTTGCTGAAGTGTTGCAACTCCTTCTCGGATATTGGGCTCAAAAAAACGTACCCAGACTCCGCCGCTTTTATCAGTGAAAGATGCTTGCATACTTTTGGCATCACTTGCTGCCCCGCCATACCCATAGATAAAGTAGTTGTCATCATTCTTATTGGCAAGTTCTACCAGAATATCGAGCTCTTTTTTAGGGATCTTTTTATCTCTTTTTGTGACTACAAGGTTTGTACCTCCAAAGAGAGAACTTTGCGATAAAAATGCCTTTGCCTGATCAAAATCCCACTCATCATGATAGAGTAAAAGCATACTCTCTTTGGCATCAAGTTTTTTGATATAGTAGTTTATGTAGTAGTCAATAAGATAGTCATTTTCTCCGTAAAACAGTACGGCTTTCGGTAGCGAACTTTGCAGACGCTGATTGAAATCTTTTTGATACATTAAGCAAGCTCCATCTTATCACGACTGAGTTTTTCCACAAATTCACACTGGATAAAGGCTTGCGGGATGCTGACATCACTGATACGTACTTTAACGCGGTCAAAGAGCATGACTTGATCGGCTCTGAGATGTACAACAATTCCCTGAATATCAGCATGGAGTACAGCTTTGGCATCACCACTCTCTTCGATCTCGACTACTTCGGCTCCAAATACTTCACCCACCTTCGTAGCTGCCCATCTGGCAAATTTACGGTCTCTGAAGTCCCACTCTGATTTGACTTCTTTGCGTTCGAGTTCACTGACTCTCGCACAAAGCGATTCGATATTTCTTAGCAAATACTCCATCTCCTGCTCGTCATCTTGCAATTGGGCTTTGATCATACGGTGCAGGATGAGATCTGAGTAACGTCGTATCGGGGAGGTGAAGTGGCTATAGTACCTATATCCCAGACCGAAGTGTCCGACATTGTGCGCCGCATAGCTTGCCTGACGTAAAGATTTGATCAGCATGGCATCCACTTCGGCGCTCAGTCCCATTTTTTCAGCCTCTTTTTGGATCGCACGGATCAGTGAAGGGGAGTCTTCATACTCCTCTACATAAAGCCCCACAGATGCCAGTTGAACAAGCAGCTCTTCAAGTTTGGAGAGTTGAGGCGGTTCGTGGATACGGAAGATACCCAATTGATCCTCTTCATCTCCGGCAAATCTTTTTGCCGCAGCCTGGTTTGCAAGGAGCATACATTCTTCGATAAGAGAATGCGAAGGTGTACCTGTTTCTATCTGAGTATTTACTAAGAGATGTTCTGCATCGATTGAGAGCTTGATCTCTTCGCTTCTGAAGTCAAACCCTTCTTTGAGACGTGCATTGCGCAGTCTTAAGGTAATTTTTTGCAGAGGTAGAAGCCATGTAAGCAGTCTTTCCACAGTACCCTCTGCATTACGGCCGTCTGTAGCGATGATCTCATCGACCTGGTCGTAGTTAAAACGGTGTTTTGAGTGGATGATCGCTTCGAAGAATTCTTCGTTCAGGGGTTTTAGGCTATTTCTGTCAAGTTCGATCTTGGAGACAAAAGCCAGACGGTCTACTCTAGGTTTTAATGAACAGATATTTTCACTCAGTTCACGTGGGAGCATTGGAAAAGATTTATGCGGGAAGTAGGTTGTAAAACCACGCTTTTTAGCCTCTTTATCAATATGGGTGAAGTAAGGAACATAGTGGCTTACATCAGCGATCGCAACATAAAGTGTATAGTTTTTCAGATCAAAGTAGATCGCATCATCAAAATCTTTTGCAGTAACTGGGTCAATCGTACAGAAGTCAAGATGTGTAAGGTCTACACGGTCAGGGTGTTCACTTCTGGTCACTTCACTTTCTACTTCGATGGCTTCAGTCACACATGCTTCAGGAAATGCATCTTCACGTTCATAGAGTGCCAGTGAAATCTTCTCATCGACTTTAGGATCATCTAAAGTACCAAAGATCTCCATTACATTATCCGTATCTATATCGACCTTCAGTACCGTACCTAGTTTGAAGGCTTTGAGATCCATACCTTCCATTTTTGCATAGGTTGGCTCATTGGTACGGATATCCAGGATCATAAAGTTGCCTGATTCATCTCTATGCGTATAAGCAATGGTAAAGAGGTGGGCTTTATCAATGACCATCAATACTTTGCCGCTCGGACGGCCGCGTCTGGCAATAATACGTTTGACCACAACGGTATCACCGTGTCTTGCGTCACCTAGAAAATCAGGTTCAACAAGCAAATCACGTTGTTCTTTGAACTCTGCTTCAACATATCCGCGCCCATCTTTCCCCATATAAAGGCGTCCGGCACGGTAAAGCGAGCCCAGTTTCCACAGGCCGTTTACCTCTTCGATAGCTCCGGCTTTCTGTAGAGCTTGAAAGGTATTTTGGTTCTCCTGCTCGATATCTGAAGCAAGACAACCGTTCATAAGTTGTATGGCAAATGGTGAGGACAAAGAAACCCCTTCTTTTTTAACTAATTATAGCACCTTAGTACTTCAATTGCTCCAGTCTATCGATTCTGTCCTGGGTAGTCGGGTGGGTACGGAAAAGATTTTGTAATGAGAAATCCTTACCTGTAAACGGGTTGATGATAAACATATGCGCTGTCTGCGGATCAGCGTCATGCATCGCAATACCTCTGGCATAGTTATCCAGTTTTGCCAGACCGCTTTGGAGCCATTCCGGATGTCCTGTCATGCGTGCAGCACCTTCATCCGCCATAAATTCTCTGCTTCTACTCACTGTCATTTGTATGATGGTCGCGGCAAGAGGCATGATGATCATCAATGCGATCATAACGATAGGGTTGGCAGGTCTGTCGCGGTCACCGCCTCCAAAGAACATTCCGAAGTTTGCCAGCATGCTGATGGCACCGGCAATGGTTGCTGCTACTGTACCGATAAGCATATCATAGTGTTTGATATGGCTAAGCTCATGAGCGATCACCGCTTCTACTTCGTTCTCATCAAGTAAATTGAGCAGTCCCTCTGTCACTGCTACCGCAGCATTTTCATAGTTACGACCCGTAGCAAAAGCATTGGGCTGCTGATCAGGGATGATGTAGAGTGCCGGCATTGGAAGTCCTGCACGGTTCGTCAGTCTTGTGACGATCTTATAGAGTCCCGGTGCGTTGTTGTGATCTACCGGGATTGCATGATAGTGTTTTAGTACCTGTTTGTCACTGTAGTAATACGCATAGAAGTTCATCCCCGCAGCGATCAAAAAAGCAATGATCATCCCACCGCGTCCTCCGATCATCCCTCCAAACCAGATAAATAGCAGGGTAAGCCCTACCATTAAGGCATAGGTTTTAAATTGTTCCATTAATAGTTTATTCCTTCTATTGAAAGTTTATAGTTTTTATAATTATAATATAAGATGAGAGTAAATCGAAAGTAAATACTTTTGTAATCCAATACATTGTCTTGGATTAATCAAATATTTTAGATGTCGTATATCTTGTCCTTCGAAAAACAGTTTTTTTATTATCAGTACATCTTAATTTAGTATAGTGTGATATTATTTCCTTGAATAAATAAAAATATATTAAGCAATATTAATAATTTTTATAATATTTATACATAAAAGTATAAAAAATTAAAATAGGAAAGCGAATAGTATGAAAAAATATGACAAAACAGTACTTATTGTAATGTTTTTTCTTTTATTGATATTGTTGTCTTCAAGTCTTTTCTTTTTTAACCGTTCAGAAGATGACAGGATCGCAGAACTAAGTGACAACATCATCAATGAATTTCGCTCGGCACTTTCAAATGAAATGGCAGAGCTATTGTCTTTCTCTCTAGCCTTGGCAGAGAATGGAGACTTGAAAGAAGCATTGAAAAAAGATGATGAAACAGAAGGATATCAAATACTTCGTGATATCACTGAACGTTTTAAAAAACATACCCACATGAAGTCTCTTCGCGTACAGGTTCTTACACCTGAATTTTATATTTTTGCGAGGAGCTGGAGTGAGGGATTTGAAGGGATGCCTATCTGGTGGTTCAGAGAAGATCTTGAAACACTCAAGAACAATAAACAGCCTAAAGTGGGGATGGAAACGGGACGTCTACTTACATTTAAATCCACTATACCTATTCGGAGCCAAAAAACACTGTTGGGATATTTGGAAGTTATCCGGTTTGTAGACGAGTTTTCTGTAAAACTACATACCAAAGGTATTGAACTGTTCGCCTTGATGGATGAGGTCTATCTGGAACAGGCATCACTCATGAGAAATTTTCCAAGACTATTTGGTAGAGTCATTGCAAACCAAAACTATAATAGTTCATTGAGACGTCATTTGGAAAATATTGACACACACAAGCTTTTTGAGAAACAGTTTTTAATGGACAATGACAGACTTTTATTGTGGGAGCCGATGTACAATGGGGAAGGTGATGAGATAGGAGGGTATTTGCTTGTTCTTTCTGATGAGTCATTGAAAAACTATGAAACTGACTCACATGATTTTTTATTTTTCAGGCAGTTTTCCCAGGAAGATATCAATCGTGCCTTTGAGCTTAAAGGACAAAACTTTGGCAGTTTTAAAAGCGGTTATGACCGTGACCTTGTAGGTTTACTTCCTAAACTGCATGAAGAAGATAAACGTGAATTGGAGCAAGAAGCAAGAGAGATTCTAAACCTTTATGATAAAAATGAGTTGATAGATATCATACTTGAAAACAAGTATAAGGAAAAGAAAACAGGAGTGATAGAATGAGAATATTGATCTTGGAAGATGAAAAAGTGCTGGCTATGAGCATTAAAGAGTTTTTGGAGGATTCAGGCTATGAAGTCGCGTGCTACTCTAGCTCTGAAGATGCTTATGACGCTGTATTTGAAAAACCGTTTGACCTTCTTTTGCTGGATGTAAAAGTACTTGGAGACAAAAACGGCTTTGAGATGCTTCAGGAACTACGTAAAGAAGGTTTTAAGATACCGGCTATTTTTATCACCTCTTTAACAGACGTTGAGGATCTGACATATGGGTACAAATGCGGTGCCTGTGATTATATACGTAAGCCTTTCGATCTCATCGAACTGAAACTCCGTATTGAACAGGTGATTAGGGCACATTGCTTTATCTCAGAAGAAGATAAGATCACACTTCCTTATGGATATAGTTATGATGTCAAAAAAATGAAGTTGGAACGGGAGGGGAAAACGATTCAACTTGCAAAGACAGAAGCAAAGATCATGGAACTTCTAGTCAAATATCGTGGAAGTGTGGTAACTTATCAGATGTTTTGGGAAGAGATATGGGGTGAATGGATTGATCCTTCCAATATCCGTGTTCAGGTAGGAAATCTGAGAAAAAGACTTGATCATGATTTGATCAAAAACATCCGTGGCGTAGGATACAGCATTGATCTTTGATGTCAGAAAGTTTTCTCGGAGATATGCGATTATTTATACGGCGATGATCGCTGCGGTACTTATCATTCCACTGATTACTTATATTGTTTTTCTTTTACAGATTGATGAAGCAAAAGCAGAACTTTCTTTGGAAAAGCAGGCTAAAAAGATCATTATCTCCATGCAGCACTATAAGAATAGCGATCAGATCTATCATTTTCCGCGTTATCAGGAATACACTGCTGCACTCTATGATGAGAACTTCAAGAGTATATTCAGCACATTGCAGTTTGAACCCCGTACTTTTACGGAAGGATTTCATCATCAAAAAACGAATTACTATTATATCTATGAATTTGCCGATGATTATTACTTCGGTGCAACCTACCTCCTTGTATCAAAGAAACATACACATAATAAAATCTACTTTTTTGCATTCAGTGTGATGGCAGCGGTTATCGTTGTACTCTTTATATTTTCATTGTTATTACTGAAAAATTTCTCTGCTCCGTTTGAAACGATGAATACCCATCTGGATAACTTTATCAAGGATTCGATGCATGAGATCAATACGCCACTCAGTATTATCAATCTCAATGCCGATCTGTTTGGAGCGAAATACGGTGAAAATAAATATTTATGGAGAATCAAAGCTGCTTCCAAAACACTCGCTACGATATACAGTGATATGGACTACCTGGTAAAACAGGGGCGGGTGCAACATAAAATCAAAGAGATAGATTTCGGTGAATTCGTTCAAAACAGGGTCGACTATTTCCAGGTAGTTGCGAACATGAAGAATATTAAACTCAAAACAGATATCACTCCCGGCATTATCTATCACTTCTCAACAACGAAACTGCAACGTATCGTAGATAACACTATTTCCAATGCTATCAAATACAGCCATGATAATGATGAGGTAGAGATCATTGTCAAAGAAAGTGATGAATCCATTGAATTTACCGTCAAAGATCATGGTGTAGGAATAGCAAATACTGATAAGATATTCTCCCGTTACTATAGGGAAAATGATGCAAAAGGCGGATTTGGTATCGGACTCAATATCGTAAAACAGATCATTGATGAGGAGGGAGTTACACTTCAGGTCTCATCAAAGATCAATAATGGCGCTATTTTCTCTTATAAATTCTACAAACAGAAATAATTTTTCATAATTTATAAATATTTATATTTTTTTTACACTTCTTTGTTAAGATGCTTCCTGAACTAAATAATTAAAGGAGTGTCAATGCAAAGAAAAGTCAAATATTTAACATGCTCAGCACTGTTAATGACAGCATTAACTACTGTGTATGCAGCGGATTTGACAAAGTCGTATGAGATGCCTGATGCAGCAAAGATCATTGAAAAAGATCTTTTGAAAGCAGCTACAACTTATACGTTGCCTAAATCATGCAATCTTAATGATCAAGAGTCGATTGCTAGAGGGAAATACATATTTCATAACCTAAATGGAGAGAAAGCCAAAGCCACACCTCCTAAAGGACTTGTAAAGTTTACAGAAAAGAATGGTAAAAAAGAGCCAAAACAGTTCGGTAACTGTGTTGCTTGTCACAATATTGAAGGTGCAGTAGGCGGCGGGAATATCGGACCTGATCTTTCAAACTATAAAACACTATTTGTCGATACACAGATCAGAGATACTGCATTTGTTTACCAGAAGATCGCTGATCCTAGAATCGATAATCCAACTACCCATATGACAGTGAATCTTACTACTGGTCTTTTCAATGAACAAGAGATCTGTGATCTTACCGCATATGTTATGTCTAAAAAATAGAAGAAAAAAGGAATTATAAAAATGAAAAGAAGAAGTTTTCTAAAAGGTTTGTGTGCGGTATCTGCCGTAACAGCGACGATGACACCTTCACTCTTGAGTGCAGAAGAAAAGAAGAAAATTCAAAGTCCAAATGCTATGGATTACAAAACGGCAGTTGATACGATCACTGGAGGAAAAGGTGCTACTGAAAGTCCAAAAGTCTCTTTAACAGTTCCGGAGATTGCAGAGAACGGTGCTGTTGTACCGGTAAAAGTTGATGTAGACCATCCGATGGAAGAAAACAACTATGTGAAAGCGATCCATGTACTTGCTAAAGAGAATAGCAATTCAAGAACAGCGGACGTTATGCTTACACCTCTAAATGGAAAGGGATTTTTTGCAACACGTGTAAAATTGGCAAAGACACAAGAAGTGGTAGCACTTGTAGAGTTAAGTGACGGTAGTTTCATTAGTGCTGCTAAGAGCGTTAAAGTAACGATCGGTGGATGTGGTTGATCCAATAAGATAGACGAAAGATAATAGAAAAATATAAAAGGATAAAAAATGGCAGAAGAAAAAAGACGATCAATGATCAAAATAAAACCAAAAAAGTATAGCGTCGGTGACATTATTAATGTCGATTTTATCATCATTCACCCAATGGATACGGGAATGCAAAAAGATAAGAAAACAGGAAATATCATTCCTGCAAAATATATCGACAATATCACTTTCTTTTTGGATGGAAAACCTTTCACTTCAATGAAAGTATGGGAAACTGTATCAACAAATCCTTATTTTTCAGTGAATCTGAAAGTACCGGGAGAAGGAAAGATCACAGTAGAGTATACAGACAATACAGGTGAAAAAGGCAGTCAGAGTAAAAAACTTCAACCGAAAGGATAAGAGATGAAAAGAGTAGTATTATCTGTGGCTCTTGCATTGACAATGGCAACTGCTGGTGAGCAGTTTGCTATGAGTGATGCTGATAGAGCTATGTATGAGGAGATGCTTGAAAATAATCCGGCAGACATCTTTGTAGCAGAAGGCGGAGAGATCTTTGAAGAAAAATTAGGCGGTGAAGCAGCACTGGCAAAGTTCCTTGAAATAAAAGAGAATGAATTACCAAAATATATCGCAACTTTTCCAAGATATATAGAAAAGCTTGGAAATGTTGTTGGTGTTGACCAAGTGCTTCAAGCTATGATGGCAGAGCAGGGAAAAGAACAGATCAAACTTAAAGATCCAAAAATGTTTTCTATGCTTGCTTATGTGAAGTCATTGGCGAATGAAGAGCAGTTCAATATCGATATCAATGCAAATGAGCATATGAAAGCTTCTTATGCGCTTGGTGAGAAGACATTTATGACTCCTAGAGGCGGAAGAGGATTATCTTGTAACAGCTGCCATAGCAAAGATATCGTAGGTATGGTACTTAGAACACAGCCGCTTCCTGATCTTGGTGAAGCAGGTGCAGGTGCGACATGGCCGGCATACCGTATGACGAAATCAAGCTTAAGAACATTGCAAAGAAGATTCCAAGGATGTATGGAGAATGCACTTCTGGCTGTTATCCCAATGGGTTCAAAAGAGATGGTTGGATTGGAACTTTATGTATCAAAATTGGCTCAGGATAAGCAAAAAGCGATTGCTATCCCAGGGTTAAAAAGATAAAGGAAATTTTATGGATATTAATAGACGAGACTTTCTTCAAATTGCTGCGGCATTAGGACTTCTGGGGGTAACCGGGGGGACTAATCTGTTTGCAGGTGAAGCTGGGAAAGAGCGTATTAAAAATATGACCTTTTCAGATATCGTCTCTTTTGAAGCTAAAGGAAAGGCAACGTTGCTGCACATTTGTGATTTGCATGCCCACCTAAAGCCACTATACTGGAGAGAACCTTCTACACTGATCTCTGCAGATAATCTAGTGGGAACACCTGGTTTCATTTGTGGTGAGACGTTTGAGAAGTATTACGGTATTGAGCCGGGTACGCTTGATCAGTACTTTGATACGCATAGTAATTTTGAAGAGTTAGCTAAAAAGTTTGGAAAAATGGGCGGTATCGCTCATATGAAAACCGTGGTAGACCATGTGAGAAAAGAAAGAGGCAAAGAGAATGTGCTTCTACTTGACAGTGGTGATACATGGCAGGGAACGGCAGTAGCATTAAAAACAAATGGTGAAGCAATCGTAGATGCGCAGAATTACCTTGGTGTAGACGTGATGGTCGGTCACTGGGAATTTACTTACGGTAAAGAGCGTGTAGCTGAGCTGATTGAGATGCTTAATGCGGAATTCATCTCTCAAAACGTGATCGACAATGATCCTTTCTCTGAGAATTTTGAAGAGCTGATCTTCCCTCCATATACGATCAAAGAGATCGGTGGAGCAAAGATAGGTATCATTGGACAGTCATTCCCGTTCACTTCAACTGCAAACCCGAAACGTTTCACGGAAGGTTGGAGTTTTGCTCTGCGCCATGAGACGCTTCAAGAGTATGTAAATGAACTAAGAAATGAGAAAAATGTAGATGCTGTAGTGGTATTGAGCCATGATGGATTCTCTGTAGACCAGGAACTTGCTAAAAAGGTGAACGGAGTTGACTTTATCCTGAGTGGACATACACATGATCCTAGCCCGGAACCTATCATTATCAATAACACTGTGATCCTCATTGCGGGTAGTCACGGAAAATATGTAGGACGTCTTGATATAGAGGTAAAAGATAAAAAAGTAGTAGATTACAACTTCAAGTTGATCCCGGTTGCTTCAAACATTATCCCGGCGGATAAGGAAGGTGAAGCGTTGGTTGAAAAGTGGTACAAACCGTACAACGATGAACTCAATGAAGTATTGGGTACGACGAAAGGGATTCTCTATAAGAGAGATACATTCTATTCGACTTTTGATGCTTTGATCGGTCAAGCGATCCAGGAGAAGATGAAAAGTGATATCGTCTTTACTCCGGGATACCGATGGGGAACTACTTTGCTTCCAGGTGACAAGATCCTTAAAGACAATGTCTATGAGATGACAGCGATCACTTATCCGGAAGTGTATACCTTTGATCTGAAAGGTTCTGCGATCGCAAAACTGATGGAGGATATTGCAGATAATGTTTTCAACGCAAATCCACTTCTTCAGCAAGGTGGGGATATGAGCCGTTTGACAGGTGCAAGCTACTCTATCAAGATCTCTGCAGAGTCAGGTAAAAGGGTTTCTGATTTTATGATCGGCGGCAAACCGCTTGATCCGAATAAAACATACCGTGTTTCTTCATGGGGTGGAAACCTTCAAAATGCAGGAGAAAATCTAGCGAAAGAGACACCGGCAGTATATGAGGTGGTGAGTGACTATATCAGAAAGCAAAAAGTGGTTGATATCAGTATGGAATCTAACGTAAAAATATTGGATTATTCATGTGGATGTCCGAAAAAAGGTGCCAAGTGTTAATTTGACATCAAACCCCGTGCCTCGTCTCTATCCATGTTGTCTCTTCTGTCCAAAAAAAGCACTGAAGAGCCGGGGCACCATTGAGGTGTAATCTTTTGATTACAAATCGTAGTATAGCAGATAATTGAACAAGCTATCACATAAAGAACGAGGAGTAGTGAATGAAAAAAATAGGGATGAGTATTTTAGCGGCAACAGCATTGGCATCTACAGCAGTAATGGCTGGAGGTGATCTAGAACCGGCAAAAGCTGAAGTATCAGCTAAGAAAGGTGAGGTTGTAAAAAGAAAGCTGAAAGGAAATATGGTTGTCGAGTACAATGTATTGCCAGGTAGTACAGACAGTCTAACAGGTATGTTCCAAGACGGTATCTTCTATGGGCGTCTAAGATCTAATAGCTTCTACTGGGATTGGGATCATGAGACTTGGGATGATGTCACAAAAAAAGGAAACCTTGATAACAAAAACATGGGTGTAGGTGGAAGTTTGATCTTCAAATCAGCTGCATTGAACGGTTTTAGTTTCACTGCGGGATACTATGGATCGTTGAACCCGGGTTTCTGGAGAATGGATGTTGATGAGATCGGAGGAGCAAAAGCCGGTAAAGATACTTTTAGTAGATATGACGTTTTAAAAGGCGGAAGCTACGATGGCGGTATGCATGTTCTAGGTGAAGCTTATTTAGAATATAACAACAATACGTTTGATGTTAAAGCAGGGCGTCAGCTATTTGAGTCTGTCTTTACAGCTTCAAATGATACGAAAATGATCCCTAATACATTTGACGGGGTAAGTGTTGAAGCAAAAGTTGCTAAGAAAACTACGGCTAGAGTTGCTTATTTTGCACAGCAAAAGTTAAGAGACCATACTGGTGCTCATGATGTTGTAACATTCAAAGATGAAAATGGCGAAAGCTGGAATAATAACGATGATGCAGCAGTACATAAGGGACTCAGTTATGCTAACTTCGTAGCAGCAGGTGAAGATCCGGATCATGAACTTATAGTTGCAGATATCAACACTAAAGCTATCCCTAACTTGAATGCTACACTTTCTTTCTTAAGTGTACCGGGTGTAGTTAATGATATCGTGGCAGAAGCGCACTATACAGTAGGGTTGGATAATGGATGGTCAATTGTACCTGGATTCAGATATTTCCACCAAATGGATAATGGTGGTGGTGATGTTGCAGGTTATACCAACCTTTCAGGTAAAGCTGCTACAGGTTATGATGCAGGTGTAGCTGATTCATTGGATAGTAGTCTTTTTGCTGCAAGAATCGATGTGAATATGCCGGATAAAAAAGGACTATTTAGATTCGGTTACTCTGACGTGGCTGATAAAGCAGATATCGTAGCACCGTGGAGAGGTTTCCCTACAGGTGGATTTACAAGAGCAATGGCACAGTATAACTGGTTTGCAAATACCAGATCATATATGGCGAGAGCAGCTTATAAGTTCACTCCGCAATTTGAAGCAAGTTTGAGATATGCTATTCAAGACTTTGATGATGCAAAAACGAATGTGCAAGCAGACAGCAATGTATGGCACTTGGATACAGTGTATAAATTTACTAAAAACTTCTATATGAAAACGCGTGTAGGTTTGGTAGATTGTGACACTGGTAGTTCAGGTAAAGCTGATACATCGTACAATGAGTATCGTTTAGAGTTTAACTACCTATTCTAGGAGAGAAATATGAGAGGATTAGGACTGCTTTTTTTGACTTTGGTATCGCTTGAGGCATTTGATTATCAATTGTCTCCTGTAAAAGTAACGGAGGATATCTATTGCTTTTGGGGGAAACCTGAGATGATTACCAAAGAAAATGGTGGGAACATGGTCAATTCCTGTTTTGTAAAAACAGAAGATAGCTATGTTGTTATCGATAGCGGTCCAACTTACTCTTATGCCAAGCAGGCATATGAAGCGATGCAAAAAGTCGCTTCACTGCCTGTAAACTATGTGATCACTACACATGCACATGATGATCATTGGTTAGGAAACAGTTTTTATAAACAACAAGGTGCTTTACTCATAGGCCCAAGGGAGTATGAGCAGAGTATCGCTGGAAAAACGTACAGCATCAAGCCCGAAGAGACACGTATTTCGCAGATCGTTTCTAAAGATGCTTATGAAGGTACACAGATTGTCGCCCTTGATAAGGTAGTGGATCAAAATTTATCCCGATTTAAAGTGGGTGACATTGATTTTGTGTTAAAGCAGCTGGTACCTAAAGCCCATACAATAAGTGACTTGATCGTTTATTTACCGCAAAAAAAAGCAATCTTTACCGGTGATTTGGTCTTCAATGACAGGCTGACATCAATGCGGGATGGTTCAATAATCGGTAACTTAAAAGCCATAGAGATCATTGATGAATTTGATGCAGATACGATCATTACTGGACACGGTACACGGACCGATAAACATGCAACTGAGTACCAGAAGGCTTATCAAAGTCAAATGAAAGAAAAAATCCTTGAAGCAATCGATGAAGGGGTAGGCCTGGAAAATATCACTAAAGTCGTTCCTATGGAAAAGTATAAAAATGACGCGATGTATGAAGAACTCCATAAAAGAAATGTACTTGATGCTTACTCAGAGCTTGAAATGTATGAGGGCGAGGAAGAGTAGTATGCTAAAAGTGTTGGGTTCTTTTCTACTCATATCGTCGCTGATGTATGGAGTGGAGGGTAAGAGTGTTTATGATAGGAAATGTGCTTCTTGTCATGAACTCTATATCCCTTTTAGTACATTGGAAAAAAACTTTAATGAGTTTGATAACAAGATGCTTCATCTTAAAGCTCCGACGATCAATCAAATAGTCTATAGGCTTAAAGCCCGTATAGGAGACCCTAGCGGGGATGAGGATATGCACCGGATGGAGATAGAGAGTTTTTTAGAGGATTATTTAAATAATCCCGATAAAGACAAAAGTGTATGTCTTCCTGAGATCTTAAAATATTTCGAAACGATGCCTAGTATGAAAGGGCAGTTAAATGAAGAAGAGTTTGAATCGATCGTATCTTTTTTGTATGATTATGATCCGAAAAACTATCAGAGTACATTCCTGAAATATTATACGTTCGAAGAAGCTTCGATAGAGGCTTTGGCACAGAATAAGTTGATCATGATCTTTTACACGGCAGAGCATTGCCGCTACTGTAAAAAGATGGAGAGAGAGGTGTTAAGTGATTCTGATGTTATTGCTGCGCTTCAGAAAGAGTTTGTCTCTGTAAAGATAGATGTGGATAAAGATAAAAATCCTATAGATTTCAATCCTACAATGACACCCACTTTCCTCTTTTTATCTCCGACACAGGAACAGGTCTACCGTGTGCCTGGATCATGGATCAAAGAGGACTATTTGGAGATACTCAGGGAAGCTAAAGAAAAATATAACCAATATCAAAAAAAAGGAGCACAGTAATGAAAAAGATATGGATAATACTGTTATTTTCTATCAGCTTTTTGATCTCTGACACAGAGTTTGCAGATCCCAAACCGAGTCTCGAAAATCCAAGACAGTTTGTTTTCCCTATTACCAGTGATGATGAGTATGAGATATCACATGTACTTTCATCAGCAAGCAATGTCATGAAATTTTACGGTCCGGAGAAATGTGAAGTAGCAATTGTTTGCTACTCAAAAGGGATCAAGGCAGTCATGAAGGATGCGAACTTTTTTGACAAGACGCTTCAGCCACGGCTGAAATCTCTTATGACCTATGATGTTGAGTTCATAGCATGTGGTAATACGATGAAAACGTACAATATCGATAAAAAAGAGTTGCTTGATGGTGTAGATGTGGTTACAGCAGGTATTGTTGAACTGATAGAACGTCAAGTAGGCGGCTGGATATATATCCGTCCATAACAATTATTTAAAGACAAAGGAAAAATATGAAAAATTTACTAAAAAAATTACTGGCCCTGGTGGTGGTAGGAACAATGGGGTTTGCTCAGGATATTCAGGTATTCACAGCAGATAACAGCGACGGAAAAATTACACCTAAGACGATAGAAGAGGCATTCTTGAAAGTCGGCTTTTTTGTAGCAGAAAACAGGGACATGAACATCCCGTTTAAAAAACAGTTTAATGAGAGCTCATTTGATGTCTATAATCTTTTTACATTCTATAGTAAACCAGATACATTGACTTTGGTTAAAGAACATTCTGAGATCGGTCTTTTTGCACCGCTTAGTATGTCGATCTATACTAAAAAAGGTGAAAAAACCATCTCTGTTTCTACACTTACTACTGAATCATTAGCAACGATCCTTGGTATCCCTAAAGATGATAAAACGCTTCTTAAGATAGGTAATATGGTAAAAGAAGCATTAAAAACTGCGATGCCAAACGGTCAGTTTGTGAAGCTACCGTATGAAACGAAGGCAATTGTAGGTGAGCGTGTTACACGTTTTGAGATGGATATGGAAGCTGACAGCTGGGAAGATACAAAAGATGAGTTTCAAATGTCATTTGAGGGTGAACTCTCTCCAAACGGATTTGTTATGGCAGGATTCAGTGATCTAAACTATGACTTTGAAGAGAATAACTATGAAGGATATAACTTTTACGATGTTTATTCGATCTGTAAACTGCCTGTGATCTATACCGTGGCAAAAGTGAGACCAGAAGCAGGAGCATTCGCACCTTGTTCACTTTATCTCTATAAGAAAAAAGATGAAAACAAAATGCATGTGGCTTTCCCTTCTGTTTACAACTGGATCAGTGCAATGGCAATTGATGATAAAGCATCTTTGGAAGTGCTTGATGATGCACAGAAAAGGATGGAAAAGATCCTTTCAGGACTGATGGAATAGTATGATGAAACATCTATTGAGAAGTTTTCTTCTGCTACTTGTTTTTCCTTTTCTTCTTTTGGGAGCAGAGGAAAATGCAGTTGAAAAAAAGATTGTGTATGACTTAAAGTCAGGAGATATCAGTGTTATAGAGACTAACCTGATCTCGGCTATTGCAAATAATTCAATCTATTATGAAAATCACTTTGAAGAACTGAAAGTCAAGGTAGTAATACATGGCGACAGCTATAAATTTTTTGTACAGAACAGTGATGATCTAAAAATGAAAGAGATCGGTAAAAGATTAAAAGCATTATATGATAACTATGATGTAACATTTGAAATGTGCAGCGTAGGCATGAAAAAAAGAAATATATCTGAAAAGAGTTTGTATCCATTCGTGAAGGTTGTTCCTAACTCAACTATCGCCTTGATCGATGCACAAAATGACGGATATGCGTATCTCCCGCTACACTAAGCTGTAGTTACTTTAGAGGTTATAGTTTAGGCTTTAACCTCTGCATTTATATGACCCCATTTGATAAATTATTCATTTTTTATAAACACAGAAGCTTTACCGTTTTGGCTATAATAAAGTATGCAAAAGATCATTTTATTTTTGACCATTTTAAGTATAAGCGTATCGGCTGACTATCAAGCAAATATCTCAAAAATCACACCCGAAGTAAAACAGCGCATGATCAATGGAAACTCTTATAAAGAGGGTTGCCCTGTAGGTATTGCCGATCTTCGTTATCTGCGTATGAAGTATAAGAACTTTAGTGGTCAGGAGCAGTGGGGAGAACTCATTGTTCATAAAGATGTGGCAGATGAGGTTGTGAAAATATTTAAAGTGCTGTACGAACTTGACTATCCTATCTATCAAATGAGACTGGTGAGTGATTACAAGGGGAGTGACTGGCAGTCTATCGAAGCAGATAACACTTCTGCATTTAACTGCCGCAAAGCCACTGGAAGCAAGAGCTGGTCGAAACACAGCTACGGCAAAGCAATCGATATTAATCCAATAGAAAACCCTTATATTTCCCGAAGCGGGCATATAAGTCACAAAGCGTCATTAGTGTATAAAAAAAGAGTACATAAAAATGATACGGCAGCAGATAAAACTGTATTGCTATCCAAGGATAAAGCTGTGATGCTATTTAAAAAACATGGCTGGCAGTGGGGCGGTGATTGGATCGGGGTGAAGGATTATCAGCATTTTTCTAAGTGAACTTGTCCCTATGATAAAACTCTTCTCAAAGTGGTATATTCTACATTATTGATAGAAGTTTTAATCTTCAACTTCAGAAGTAGAGAGAAGCCAATTATCCATGATTTGCTATTATTAACCTTTTCAGCTATAATGGTTATATTCAAAGATGATTTAGAGTTTCATCTTAGGCTCGACTTTTATTGCTTACACTTAGTTTACAGTATTATCCTTCCAAAGAACACTCCACATTATATTTTGAGCATTTTAGTAATAAAATGTATAAACAACAAAAGGAATTGCAATGGCAACTCAAGTAAATGGAACTGTAAAATGGTTCAACAGTGAAAAAGGTTTCGGTTTTATCGAACAAGAAAATGGTGGGGATGATGTATTTGTACACTACCGTCAAATCAATAGTAGCGGTTACGGTCGTGTTTCTCTTAATGAAGGTCAAAAAGTAACTTTTGAGATCGGTAAAGGTGAAAAAGGCTTACAAGCTGAAAACGTTACTGCTCTTTAAGAGCATTTATGGGCAGAGTAATCTGTCCGTATTTTAAACAGTTATATAAAGAGACTAATGGGTCTTTTTACAAATTGCTTAAAGGATACGTATGAAAAGTAGAGAAGCTGTTCTTGAAGCGTTACGTGAAGGTAAAAATCTCATCAGTAGTATCACAGGGTTACAATACACTCTTATTAATAACGTATTACATCTGCGTAATAGTGAAGGAGGGGATTGGAAGCAAAGTGAACTTGGTTTTCATAATCCCCCATCTTGGCTCAATCTCAAAATAATAGAAGAGAATCCATAAATTTATAGGATTCTTCTGAATCATTTTTTAAAAACTTTACCTTGTCCCCACCTTCTCATTAATAGGAACGAAGTGAATGAAACTTTATTTCTTAAACACATTCCCCAGCATCCCTTTAATAGCTCCCTGAAGATCGGCTGGATAGATCACGAACTTGGCATTCTCACTCTTGCTCATCTCATGGAGCGTATTGATATATCGGTCTCCAAGCAGGAACATGGCCGGAAGTTCGTTATCCTTGATATTTTGGGTGATGATGTTGATCGCTTCACCTGAGGCATTGGCCAGAGCGATCTGTGCCTGGGCCTCTCTTTTGGCTGCTTCGAGTTTCCCGTCTGCTTCAAGGATGGCAGCATTTTTTTTACCTTCTGCAGTCGTTTCTATCGCTCTTCTTTCACGTTCAGCTGCTGCTTGTCTCTCCATGGAAGCCTGCATAGAAGTACTTGGATTGATATCCTGTATCTCTACAGACTTGACTGTGACACCCCAGTCTGCTACATCATCAATGATGGAGTCTTTGAGTTTTGTCTTGATCTGTTCACGATTGGAGAGTGCATCATCCAGGTTCATCTCACCCAGTATAGAACGCAGGGTGGTCATCACAAGCTGTTGAATCGCTATCCTAAAATCCTCGATACCGTATATCGCATCACGTGGGTTGGTGACACGTGCAAAGGTAACGGCATTGGTGTGGATGACGGCATTGTCTTTAGTGATGACCTCCTGTTCAGGGATATCAAGGATGAGGTCCCGGGTGGAGACACGTTCACGGATCGATTCAATATAAGGGATGATGATATTGAGTCCAGGAGTGAGGGTACGGCTGAACTTTCCCAGTCTCTCCACAACCCATTCTTCACCCTGTGGTACGATATTGATACCTTTATAGAGTGTAACGATAACTAAAACAGCGAGGATAATCAGTATATTGAGTGCTTCCATATTCTTCTCCTTTAAAGACTTTAAACAGGTTCAACTTCTATAAGCTGTCCATTGATCTGTACGATCTTGACACGTATATCTTTGGCGATCTTGACTTTGGCTGTAGCATGCCATGTGGTATTGCCGAGTACGGGTGAATCAAATTTGACTTTGCCTCTACTATGAGGTTCTATCTCTTCAAGTACGCTTCCCAAGGTGTCAAGCCGGTAATTGGACTGACCACTATCAGTTTGGGGCGGTTCTCGAAACCACTTGAACCATGCAGCAATAGAAAGTAAAGAAAGGATGATCCAGATAAGTAGTTCTGTATTGAAACTAGTACCAAAGAGTAAATCTATTACACCTACGAGTATTGCGGCAACGCCAAGTCCCAGTATGAAGAATGTTCCCAAATTCATTTCGATGATCAAGAGAATAATTCCAAGTATGATCCAGTGCCACCAGAGCATGGAGTCGTTTAAAAATGCGATCATTATCCACTCCTTTAAGCATCAATTATAGCATAATAGCATTAGCCGGAGAGAGATGATTTTTTCAAAAATATTATTGATAAGGGGATGCTCATAGGCTAGAAAAATATTGGTGTTTGAGTCACATAGCATATGAGTATATAGAGTGATAATAGAGTAATTCTGCTCTTTAAAATATCAATTGATTAAAAAATAATCTATTTATTGAATTATGAGCTGGACATTTGAGTCTATAATGATAAAAAATTACAATGAAATAAAAATATTTTATGACAAGGGGATATCTTGTGAATGCGAAAGAAAAAAGTTTGAATAGACTCTATAAAGCAAGAGTTGCTCACCTGAAGTGGGTCAATACCATTAAACTGCTTGTCTCAGGTTTGAACGTGGATAAGAGTCATTTAACTCTTCCTATCATCCAAGATTCAGAAGTTGGTAAATGGTACTACAATGAGGCAATTCAGTTTTCACAGTTTAGAAGTCAGAGTGTTCTTTCGGAGATGGAGATACTTTTGGAGTCAATGTTCAATATCTATGCAAAAATTTATGAGATATATTTTACGCAGAAGCAGAGTACGTTAAAAAGTATTTTGGGAATGAAAAACAACACACTCAATAGACATGAAATAGAACTGGCTGGACGATACTATGAAGATATCGTAAAAATTTCTGATGAGTTTAAAAGCAAACTTCACACATTAGAGAGACAGATGATGGCAATGCAAGAGAATGAGCATGCCTTGGTGAGCCATTTTGAGGAAGAAGAAGAGATAGTGACAGTAGTATCGAAAAAAAAGGTTCAAGTTGCCGAAGAGGAGAGTAACTACTCCTATGGACCTCGTTCACGATAGGATGTAAATTACTTTAGTGTGTCAATAACTTTTTGAAGCTCATCGGCTAACGGAGCTTTAAATGTATAAGTTTTACCATTAAGCGTAAATGAAACTAAATTTGCATGTAAAAAGAGTCTCGTAGAGTGGTGATGTTTCGCAAAATACCGGTTTTGTTTCTCATCTCCATAGCGATCATCACCGATGATCGGATGGTCAATATAAGCAAGCTGTGTTCGTATCTGATGCATGCGGCCAGTGAGTATCTGTACATTCATAAGGGTGGCATCTTTATAATGTCTGAGGGGAGTGAAAATACTTGTTGATTCTTTACCCTCTTCACTGACCTGGACCTTTTTACTTCTATCTTGTTGTCTTTCCAGTTTATGTGTAATTTTCTTTTGTCCGCCTTGCCATACTCCAGCAACCAGTGCAGTGTAGTGTTTTTCGATCTGGTGGGCTTCTCTGAGCATGGTATGGAGTTCCTGAAGCATTTTTCTGCTTTTTGCGACTAGCAGCACTCCGCTTGTTTCCATATCGAGTCTATGAGCCAGTTCGAGGTAAGTTAGATCGGAACGTAACTGCCGAAGTATCTCTATGAGACCGAGTTCTGAATGACTTCCTCCATGTACGGCAAGCCCTGAGGGTTTGTTAAGTAAGATGAGCTCTTCATCTTCAAAATAGATTGCTTTTTCAATAAGTTTTAGCAGATGATCCGGTACTTTTGAAAGCGGCTTTTTTTCTTCTAGTGTGACAGGCGGAATACGTACGATATCATTTAGCTGCAGCTTGTACTCAGTCTTGATGCGCTTTTTGTTTACCCTTACTTCACCTTTGCGTATGATACGGTATATACGTGATTTGGGGATGCCTTTGAGGTGTCGCAGCAGGAAGTTGTCGATACGTTGTCCTGCTTCATTTTCGGTGATGGTATGGAGGGTTACTTTAGTATGTTGCATAAAGCAAATTATAGCTAAACTGGGGTTATAAGCTACATTTAGATATAATCGCGAAAATTTTTTAGCTAAATTAATGAAGGATTTAACAATGGCAGAACAATTAAATGTTTACTATGACAAAGATTGTGATCTTAGTATCATCAAGTCTAAAACTGTTGCAATGATCGGTTTCGGATCTCAAGGACACGCACATGCTGAGAACCTAAGAGACTCTGGTGTAGAAGTAGTAATCGGTCTTAGAAAAGGCGGAAGCTCTTGGGATAAAGCTGCTGCAAAAGGTTTTGAAGTACTTACAGTAGAAGAGGCATCTGCTAAAGGTGATGTTGTTATGATCCTTCTTCCGGATGAAAACCAAAAAGAGATCTATGAAGCACAGATCGAGCCAAACCTAAAAGAAGGTGCGACTATTGCATTCGGTCACGGGTTTGCGATCCATTACGGACGTATCCAGCCAAGAGCTGACATCAACGTAATGATGGTTGCTCCAAAAGCACCTGGACACACTGTAAGAAGCGAGTTTGTAAGAGGTGGTGGTATTCCTGACCTTATCGCTATCGGTCAGAACCCAAGCGGTAACACAAAAGATGTAGCACTTTCATATGCTTCAGCGATCGGTGGTGGTAGAACAGGTATCATCGAAACTACATTCAAAGATGAGACTGAGACTGACCTTTTCGGTGAGCAAGCAGTTCTTTGTGGTGGTGTATCTGCACTTATCCAAGCTGGTTTTGAAACACTTACAGAAGCTGGTTATCCAGCAGAAATGGCATATTTTGAGTGTCTACACGAGATGAAACTTATCGTTGATTTGATCTTCGAAGGTGGTATCGCAGACATGAGATATTCTATCTCTAACACAGCTGAGTACGGTGATATGGTATCTGGACCAAGAATCATCAACGAAGAGTCTAAAAAAGCAATGAGACAAGTGCTTAAAGAGATCCAAAACGGACAATTTGCTAAAGACTTCGTGCTTGAAGGGCAAGCAGGTTACCCAAGAATGAATGCTGAGAGAAACAACCTTAAAGCACACCCTGTAGAAGTAACAGGTGCAAGACTTCGTGCAATGATGCCTTGGATTAAGGCGAACAAGATCGTAGATCAAGAGACTAACTAATTTTTTTAGTTATCTTTCTGCGTCTTTGAAGGAGCGGTTCAGTCACGTACTGAATGCACGCTCCTTTACCACAACCTTTAAATCTACAGCAATCTAACTAAAAACCCTGAGTATGTCTGTATCTATACTATTATTTCAATAATCTACAAAAGTTTTTCATTTCTACCCAATTTTCATAATTTGCTTTGTATTTGTCCCCAGATATCGGCAATTAGTTCTTTTTCGATAAAATAATCAAAAATAGATACAATTGGAAAAATATGGCCAAAGAGAGAAAGCGTAGATCAGCAACTGTAAAATCTACGACAAAAAAAGCACCAACCAAACGTAGTAAATCCAGCCGGAAAAAAGGTACGTTAAAAAAGGATTTTACGATCTTTACGACAGTGATAGTAATGATCGCTATGGTAGTACTCGGATATTATATCGGGAGAGGTGAAGCTGGTGTTCAACCCAATCCCAACAGTATACTGCTAAAGAGCAGTTCAGATAACAAAGCACTTTTTGAAAGTTTGGAAAAAGTAAAAAATGAGAGAGCGCTCAGAGAGCAAAAAAGACAAGATGAGCTTGAGTTAAAACTACAAATACAAAGAGAAGCAGAGCAGAAAAAGGCTGCTTTGGAAGCTCAAAAGGAAGAAGAAAAACAAAAACTTCTTGAAAAGAGTAAAAGTGTTCCTTATCCTGGTGATATGGTGCATTATAATGAAATGATGGCTTCATCAAAAAGTGAGAAGCCTAAACTTGTGATCATTATCGATGATGTTTCTTCCAGGTCACAACTCGAGCATATCCAAGCAGTGAATTTGAAGCTTACACCCTCTATATTCCCGCCATATAAACTTTCCCCATCAAATAATAAATTGGCCGAAGGCTTAAAGCATTATATGATCCATTTACCTATGCAGTCAGGAAAAGCATATGACAAACAGGAAAAAACACTGATGGTCACAGATACACCGGAGATGATAGAATCCAGGGTTAAAGAACTGAGGAGACTTTTCCCTACGGCAAGATTTGTGAACAATCATACAGGCTCAGTGTTTACCAGTAACTATCTTGCGATGGACAGACTTTATCAGGCACTTTATCAGGAAGGATTTGTATTTATTGACAGTCGTACGATTTCTGCTACTAAAGTACCCCAGATCAGTAGAAAACATTCGCAACTCTATATGGCACGTGATGTATTTATAGATAATAAACAGACTGTCGATTCTATCCATAAACAGTTAAAACTTGCAGTGAATATAGCAAAAAAGAGAGGATATACGATCGTTATAGGACATCCACATAAAGTGACACTGGAAGCACTTTCAAGTGCAACAGAGATGTTGAAGGATGTAGAAACAGTATATATTGATGAACTTTATCAACTAAAGGTGAAAAGATGAGAGGTATTATCATAGCCGTATTGATAGGCTTGGTATCTTTCGGTCTCTCTTCATGGATATTTACATTTCAGCATAGTCTTCTGATCGCACTGATCGCATTTTTGGTGACACTTTGGACGAATGAAGCCTTACCGCTTGGGGCCGTATCCTTATTGCCGATCATCTTATTCCCTGTATTTGGTATCCTTGATGTAAATGAAGTAACGCCCAACTACTCCAAATCCATTATATTCCTTTTTTTAGGCGGATTTTTGCTGGCTATTGCGCTGGAGAAAATCAACCTGCACAAATATTTCTCTGCAAAGCTTTTAAGTTTTTTTCCTAAAACCCCAAGAGGTATTATCTATGCATTGTCGATCACTTCAGCAATGCTCAGCGGTATACTCTCCAATACAACCGTTACACTCATGTTGATGCCTATTGCATTTTTTTTGAGTGAGAATATCAAATTGAAAGTTCGTTTTTTGCTGGCTACGGCATATGGTGCAAGTATAGGGGGAATCATTACGCCTATTGGTACAGCACCCAACTTGATCCTTCTTGGCTTCTTGGAAGGACATAATTTACCTATTTTGGCTTTTGGAGAGTGGATGTTTATGATGATCCCGGTTGTTGCAACTATGCTACTGATCATCCCTTGGATACTTGCATTTGGAGTTGTACATGAATCAGTAACACACATGAAGCATGATATTCCTCCACTCAATAGAGAACAAAGAAGACTTTACTGGATCCTGGGAATCCTTGCCTTTATTCTGATTGCAAATACTTTTCTGAAAGAGATAGTAGGTTTTGCACTGGATGAGAAGCTTTTGTTACTGGGATTTGGTCTTTTGATGTTCGTACCGCGTATCGGATTTTTGGAATGGAAGGATACGCGTTCTTTACCCTATGAGATCATTTTTTTGTTTGGTGCCGGTTTTTCAATCGCTACAGCATTTTCAAACACCGGGTTGGCTGCAGAGATCGCAAACAAACTGGAGTTCATCTCATCAATCCCTCTATTTTGGATGTTTTTGATTGTTGCATTTGTAGTCACATTTTCGACAGAGGTGACAAGCAATACTGCACTTGCTTCCATTGCTATCCCGATCTTTTATGAATTTGCTAAAGTTATGCCACAAAATGAGGGAACACTGCTTTTGATGGTGGCAACAATTGCAGCAAGTTTTGCATTTATGCTTCCTATTGCTACGCCTCCAAATGCGATTGTAATGAGTTGTCGAGTGATTCATATCAAACAGATGGCTACCATCGGAGTTAAACTCAATTTGATTGGGATCACGGTACTTTCAGTGATCGCCTATACGATTTGGAGAGTGATACTTTAGTATGATAGGTATGAAACTTTCGGATATTGCTTTTAAAATATGACATTATGAAAGATTTTTTCAGTAAGATGTTTTTGCTTTGTTATCATCCGTAAAAAAGGGTTGGTATGAGCCAGAGAATTACAGAGCATCTTCCAGAATTAGAAGCGATGAAAAAGTATCCTGATTCATTGTTTTTCAAAGGAAACTTATCACTTTTGCTTCGGCCGAAAGTCTCTATCGTCGGTACAAGAAATCCTTCTGTGTATACCAAAAATTTTACCTATACACTAGCCAAAACATTAGCAAAAAGAGGTATATGTGTCGTAAGCGGTGCAGCGATGGGTGTCGATACGATAGCACATAAAGGAGCAGGTGAGGAAAATACGATTGCAGTGGCAGCCAACGGACTTGATATCCATTATCCTGCCATAAATAGAGAACTTATCCAGAAGATTGAGTCAAAGGGCTTGGTACTCAGTCAGTTCAATGACGGGTTTAAAGCAACAGCATGGAGCTTTGTGGTACGTAATGAACTGGTTGTTGCATTAGGAGATATACTGATCGTTACTGAAGCTGATTTGGATAGCGGTTCTATGCGCTCTGTTGAGTATGCCCTTAAGATGGGTAAAGAGATCTATGTATCTCCTCATAGACTTGATGAAAGTCCGGGTACAAATACCCTGCTGGCAGAAGGTAAGGCCAAACCGATCTATGATATAGAGGCTTTTGCTTCACGATTTGGAATGAAAGCAAGCGAAGAAGTACCTAAAGATGATTTTTTCTATTTTTGTCAAACCTTACCGACGTTCGATGCTACTTTAGAACGATTTGGGGATAAGGTATATGAAGCAGAGCTGGAAGGAATTATCACGATACAAAATGGTATCGTGATGTTGGAGTAATCTATGAGATTACTTTGAGAGTTGTGCAATAAGGTTTTCAAGATAATCCTGAGGGATCATCCCTACCTGTACGAATTGTACATCACCTTTTGTGTCCATAGCTACCATAAAAGGTATACTTCCGCTCCATTCAGCACGTGCCGCAATGTAGTTGACCAATATTCTTGCATTTTGTTCTGTAGTGACAGTATAGTTGATCCCTTTTTCGAATACAAAGTCTTTCAGTGCCTCTTCGTTCATTCCTTGTACTTCAACCGATACGATCGCTAGTTTATCTTTATACTTTGTTTGAAGGTCAATAAGGTGAGGGATAGATTTGAGACATGGAGGACATCTGTGTCCAAAAAACTCAAGAAAAACCACCTTTCCTTTCAGTGATGGGATATCCAATCCCAGTTCAGAACCTTTGATCTGTATGGTTGTACCATTGATATCTTTGAAAGAGAGATCAGGTTGTTCTTCAGCATATAAATATGCTCCTAGCGAAACAATAATAAAAAACAGAGTGAGTATTTTTTTCATCTATGATACCTTTGTGATAAATTAATGCGCACATTATACTGAAAGTATATGTAATAAATGTGAAGCGGTGAATTATCTAAAGTATATATTGGGGGAAATCTATCAATAAAGAGCAACTATGGAAGGGATTGTTATTTTAAGGGAAAAGTTTGAAATGTTTATAAGGAGGTATGAAATCTACAAGGGAGTTAAGATTTATACAGCCCATAATTGCTCTTGTAATCAAATGATACACAGTTAAGGTAAACCGAACACTAATCATAGAAGGAGTAAGATAATAAAATAAATCATACAAAAAGGAGATAGAATGGATCCGGTAGAAAAAGATATCCAAGCAAGAAAAAATGAGATCATTTCAGAGGTAAAAGCAGTTTTTAAAACAAATATGAAGTTCACCGATTGGGATGTACCTGAAGCAGATGACAGACTTGCAGCTGAGCTGATCATCCAGGTTATGCAAGAAGCACTCGATATGCTGAAAGGTGAAGTAGAGGAAGGTACATACGACACTTATTGACCCTTTACCAGTAGTGATAATAGTACGGAATGAAGCCCAGTTGTACTATAATGGGCTTTTCAAGTGAAGGAAGGGTTCGTATGGTTAAAAAAGTTTGGGTTGTGTTCATTATTTTACTAGCATGGATTGGAAGTTCAGCAGATGAAATAAAAGAAAAAAAGCTTTCCGGAATGGTCGGACAGATGTTAATGGTAGGGTTTCACGGTACGTCTGCCCCTAAAGACTCACAGATATGCCAAGATATCAGAAGGTACAATCTGGGTGGGGTGATTCTCTTTGATTTTAATCCTGTAGATAAGAACAAACCAAAAAATATCGCAAACAGGAAACAACTAGCTAAACTTACAAAAGAGCTTCAAGCCTGCTCCAATGACGGTAAACTATTGATCGCTGTAGATCAAGAGGGAGGACGTGTACAGCGTTTGAAGAGTATATATGGATTTTACGGTCAATACCCCAAAGCTGCAGATGTCAGTAAAATGGACAAATCACAAGTCGAAAGTACCTATAGAAAGATGGCACATGAGCTTAAAAGTGTGGGGATAAATTTTGATCTTGCTCCTGTAGCTGACCTTTCAATCAATCCTCAAAATCATGTGATCTACGGTTTGGGAAGAAGTTTTGGTAAAGATCCCAAAAAGGTTGCGGCATTCTCTTCAACTTTCATCGATGCGATGCATCAGTACGGTGTTTTGACCTCATTAAAGCACTTTCCGGGTCATGGTTCTTCGCTTGGAGATACGCATAAAGGATTTGTAGATGTGACCAATCTATGGCGGCCTGAAGAAATGGAGCCGTATAGACTTCTGGCAGATAAAGCGGATACAGTGATGGTCGCACATGTATTTAATAAAAAACTGGATAGTCAGTACCCTGCAAGTCTCTCCTTTGAAACAGTGACTAAAAAGCTTCGATGGCATTTGGGATATCACGGTGTCGTGATCACTGATGATCTCCAGATGGGAGCGATCTCAAAAAAATACGGGTTGAAAAATACTTTGAAGCTAGCGATCAATGCCGGCAATGATATCTTGCTTTTTGGTAACCAGCTTGATCCTGTAAAGACGGTGAGCACAAGAGAACTGGTCGATACTGTGATGGCTCTTGTAAAGAGTGGAGAGATCAAAGAAGATAGTCTTATCAAAGCCTATGCGAGGATACAAAAACTCAAAGAGAGATTATAACCTAACATACCGGCCAGTAAGTGAACATTGGTATAAAATGCGATACGTTGAAAATGGAGCATAGAGATGAAAAGCATCGATAAGAATGTGGTAATGCTTGGATGGGTGAGCTATTTTACTGATATGGCAACAGCGATGATACAGCCTATTCTTCCGCTTTTTATCGTGTTGATACTGCATGAAGGTATGGATAAACTTGGGTTTATTGTCGCAGTTGCAACATTTGTCTCTTATGCAATGCGACTGATTTCAGGCTATCTTAGTGACCGTTATGGGATCGTCAAACCTTTTGTTGTAGCAGGGTATGGACTCTCTACATTGACCAAACCGTTAATAGGATTTACCACAAACTATCAGCAGATTACGGTACTTCAATCATTGGAACGCCTAGGAAAGGGACTAAGATCAGCACCTAAAGACCTGATGATCGCAGCTTATAGCAAAAAAAATGCTTCTGGCAAGACCTTTGGATTTCACAAGATGCTTGATATCGCCGGGGAACTTAGTGGAACATTGATTCTTTTTGCTTTGCTTGCTTTATTTGGTCAAAGCGAGAGCGTGATGAGAAATATTTTTTATGCCACACTTATCCCTGGGATGATAGGTCTGGTACTTATGATCTTTTTTGTACGTGATACTCCTAAACCCTCTCAACATGTGAGTTTGAAGTTTACTTTCAGTGAGAAAGATAAGCAGACAATTAAAGCACTATTCGTCTATTTCTTTTTTGTATTTTTCATGTTCTCAAATGCTTTTTTTACCGTTCAGGCAAAGGAGATCGGCATTGCAACGGCACTTATACCCCTTCTTTTTGTTGTTTCTACAGGGATACAGACGGCTACAAGCTATATCATAGGGAGCTGGATTGACAAGGTCGGTGTAAAACGTATCATGATGTTTGCTTATCTTAGCGGTGTGATCTCGCAAATTTTATTGTATCTTCAAAATCCGCTTTCAACCTGGTTTGCCTTTGCATTTATGGGGCTCTTTACTGTTGCCTCACTCAATGCCAACCGTGCTTATATTGCCGATACGGCTCAGAACAAAGGTTCAGTCTATGGGGTATTTTATGCCGGTGTGGCACTCTTTGGAGCTGTTGGTGCATATATAGGTGGAGTGATCTGGGAGTACTTTGGGATGCATACTGCTTTAGGATATTCTCTTACAGGAACGTTAGTGATGTTGGTGCTTTTTGGATTAGCTGTTAGGAATGGTAAATAGACAATAAAAGAAAAAAGTTAAATCTTATATTTCTCTTTGCGTTCATCTGTATATGACCACCATACTTTCGGTTCGCCGCCATTCATAAAATCAATGATAGACATAAAGGTATCAAGTACACAAGGGTCTTGCCTCTTGCCCGTCATTTCACAGAGCTTTTGATATAGCTTGTGCGGGTCTTTCCCTTCGAGTTTTTCAGGGATGTCTATACCTATAAGCTTCAGATCATTTGCTAATGATCTGCCGATATTGGGAAGATCAGTGAGTTCTCTGGTTGTCTCTCTTACAACTTTTTTGGGATTCACTGAACATCTCTTTTAGATACTATCTGTATGCCGGCTGCTGCAAGTACCAATCCGCCTAGAATCATTCCTGTAACCACAAAAAAATGTTGTACTCCAAAGTAATCCACTGCAGGATGAAAGACGATAGGTGAGAAGAACTGTCCCATAAAAAGAGAGCTTGTCAGGTAGCCTGAAGACTTGACACGCTTGCTTTCATGGGCAAGATGTAGCATCCAAGCCGTGATATTGGTCATCAACAATCCCCCGCCAAATCCAAGAATAGGTGAAGTGAAAAAGAATAGATAGACGTTATGTACATTACCGATGAGAAGAAAACCTACAGCAACGATAGTCATACCGATCATATAGATACGTTTAAAATCATAAGACTTCTTAAAACGTGAGAAACTGATCGCTCCGAGTGCATTGAAGATAAATGCCATCGCGATGATCATCCCTGTGAGTTTCCCGTCTGCTCCAAAATGATTCATCATCAAAAACGGCATTTGTGTCGGGAGGATATAAAAAATAAGCATCAATATAAAAGCAAGCAGGTAGATCTTAAAGAGTTTTGGATGAACACTCTGCTCATCTCCTAAAACATGGTAATGGGACGGTTCTTTGATATACAAAAAAACTAGCGGTAAAAAGAGTACTCCCACCAGGTATATGCCAAAAGTATAGCGCCAGTCGATATCACTGAGTATACCACCTGCAAGTAAAAAAAGAAGTCCCCCTACCGAAGTAAATGCACTTTGAAGACCCATGTAACGGTGTCGCTCTTCGGCTTGGAAATAATCCCCTACCAGAGAGGTAGTAAGGATCATCAGCACGGCAATCGCAATCCCAAGTGAGAAACGTGACAAAAGCAAAGAATAGATATCAGGGAGATAGAGCCCCGCACTTCCTGCTAGAGAAAAGAAGAGCAAAGCTGCCATTAGCGCATGTGTACGTTTGAAGCGATGCAGCAGATGTCCCAAAAAAGGAGCCAGGATTGCGATCGCCAATGAAGGCAAAGTGAGCATCATTCTGGAAAGAAATTCAATCTGCGCGATATCAGGAAAATGGTCTTTGAGATGAGGCAGTGAGGTAACGATGGCAACGTTGGACATCATGGTTGTCATAGAGAGCAGTAACAGAGTGAATTTTGTACTGTTTGCAATAGACACAAAGACTCCTTAGGTGGTATATTTCTTGGATTGACATTATAACGAAGCTCTGTTAGAATAATGTAAACAGTGCCGTATATAGTGACACAGATATCCACAAGGTTGCCGAATGGAAGAGATGCAAAAGATCATTAACTATCAAAAAAATACGCTTAAATGGCGCTTATGGACGATATTTTTCATTGGTGTGATACTCATAGCCGTTTATCTCTTTTTTACACGAGGTTCACAGGGGATGGAGTATCGTTATGTCACAGAAACATTGAAAAAAAGTGATCTTTCTCTTACCGTGTCAGCCAGCGGGTATATACAGCCACTGGAAAGTGTAGATGTGGGTACCGAGGTTTCGGGAACTATTGAAAAGGTATATGTAGATTATAATGACGAGGTAAAAAAAGGACAACTGTTGGCAAGTCTGGATACGACCAAGTATCAAAGTGCCTACGATAAAGCCAAAGCCGCACTTCAAATATCCAAGGCGGCTTTGGAGAGTGCCCAGGCACAATACTATGAATCTGACACAACGGTAGAGCGATATAAAAAACTTAAAATATCTTCCAATGGGACTTTACCTACTCAGAGTGACTGGGACAGAGAGTGGGCAAATTATCTTTTGACTAAAGCACAAATCGCTAATGCCCAAGCACAGATAGAACAAGCTACCCACGCTTTGAAAGCTGCACAGTATGATCTGGAACGCACGAAAATCTATTCGCCTATTGATGGAACTATTTTGGTAAGAAATGTCGATCCGGGACAAACCGTGGCAGCGACATTTCAAACCCCCGTACTGTTTAGTATCGCAAAAGATCTAAGAAAGATGGAACTACAGATCAGTATCGATGAAGCTGATATCGGGAAGATCAAAGCCGGGCAAAAAGCCAGTTTCAGTGTGGATGCATATCCTGATATCAACTTTAGCGCAACGATCCGCCAGGTAAGAATCAATTCAGAAGTGCTTGAAAGTGTCGTTACCTATAAAGCAATTATGGAAGTGGACAATAAGGATCTATTGCTTAAACCGGGAATGAGTGTGGATGCAGATATCGTAACCAAAACGCTCAAAGATGCTTTTGTGGTCAAACGGGCTGCTTTGCTTTTTATTCCTGTCAAGCCGCAATCAAGATCCTTTTTCGGTGGTGAAAGAGATGAAAAGATAGTGGTTGATCCAACGCCCCATGTCTGGATACTTGAGGGCAGTATGCCTAAAAAAGTCTATGTCAAAGTAATGGGGAATAACGGTCCTTTAAGTGCAATAGAGACAAATGAACTTCAAGAAGGGCAGAAGATCATCATCAACCAGGAAAAAGCAAAATGATCTCACTGAGAAATATCAGTAAAGTCTACGGAAGCGGTGATGCTGCAACAACCGTACTGCATGATATCAATTTAGAGATAGAGGAGGGTGAATTTGTCGCTATAATGGGGCCTAGCGGAAGCGGGAAATCAACACTCCTAAACATTCTGGGTACTTTGGATGTCCCAAGCAGCGGAGAGTATATTTTCTTAGATACCCAGATCGGTTCATTAAGCTCTGATCAGCGGGCACTCTTTAGAAGATATATTTTGGGATTTATATTTCAGGGATACAATCTTCTAAAAAAAACAAATTCGCTTGAGAATGTAGAAATGCCCTTGATCTACCAGGGGATCGACAGTAAAGAACGCAAGCGTATGGCAGCGGAAGCACTGAAGGATGTAGGACTGGAAGACAGGCTCTATTATGACCCCGGTCAGCTTTCCGGAGGACAGCAGCAGCGTGTTGCAATCGCCAGGGCTATGGTAACTCGTCCCAAGATACTGATCGCTGATGAGCCTACGGGTAATCTGGATACTAAACGCGGTCATGAGATCATGGAGTTGATCAGAACTTTTAACCAACAGGGTATCACTGTGATCATGGTGACACATGAAGATGATATTGCAGCCTATGCTTCAAGGACGATCTATCTGAGAGACGGTGTGATCGAAAAAGAGGTTAAGCATGTTTCGTAATGCATTTTTACAGGCATTGCGTGAGATCAGACGAAATCTTATGCGTTCTTTGCTTACTGCGGTGGGTATCGTTATCGGCATTGCTTCGGTAATAGCGATGGTCAATATAGGTAAAGGTGCCAGTCAATCAATCACCCAGAGCGTAGAACAGTTAGGTAGCAATACACTCTATATCATGCCCGGACAGCGTAGAGGTCCTGGGAGCAGAGGTGCAGTAGAAAAACCTTTTAAAAAGAAGGACCTTGAAACACTTCGATCATCTATCTATGCACTCAATGCCATTTCACCTGTAGAGTCGGGTTCCATGACAGTGGTCTATAAAGAACAAAATTACCGTACCAACATCAGGGGTGTGGAAAATGAGTATTTTCAGATTCAAAACTGGAAGATGCAGGCAGGAAGGGAATTTGAACAAAATGAACTTAGAAGAGGTCAGAATGTATGTATCTTGGGACAGACTGTCATAGATAATCTCTCTGCAACCCCCAAATCTATGATAGGTCAAAAAATACGTTTGAAAAACTTTTCATGTAGCGTGATAGGCGTCCTTGAGATTAAAGGTGCAAATACATTTGGACACGATCAAGATGATGTGGTATTAGTACCCTTTACTTTGTTCCAACGGCGTATAGGGGGAAGTGACAATATACACCTTATGATGGCAGAAGTAAAGGAAAACGTTCCTTTGGAGGAAGCAAGAGTACAGATCGAAAGGGTGTTAAGGGAACGTAGGCACATTGAAAAGAATGAAGAGGATGATTTTCAGGTTCGAAGTATGACGGCCCTTCTCGATACGATTTCTCAGGTTACAACGGTACTGACTGTGATGTTGGGAGCAGTAGCTGCGATTTCTCTAGTTGTCGGGGGGATAGGGATCATGAACATTATGTTGGTTTCTGTGACAGAACGTACGCGTGAGATCGGTATCCGTATGGCTGTGGGAGCTATGGCAAAAGATATTTTGATACAGTTTCTTATCGAGTCTATCGTACTTTCCGGTCTGGGAGGTGTTGTGGGGATACTCTCAGGTATGCTGATCACTTTCGGTGTGGCAAAATGGCTTGATATTGTACTTGTCATCGATCCGTCCATTACGGTGATCGCATTGATCTTTTCGATGTTGATCGGAATTATTTTTGGGATCATTCCTGCCCGAAAAGCAGCCCAGATGAATCCTATTGATGCATTGCGTTATGAATGATCGAGGTTATACTCCCAGGTATCTCTCTAAAATAATCTTTGCTGCCATTGAATCAAGACGACCGTCTCTTTTATGCCTGAAGTCACCTTTCGTCATCTCTTTGGCTTCAAAGCTGGATCCCTGTTCATCCTGGTAATCTATCTGGATATTCAGATCAAGCAAAGAGACAAAGTGTTTGATCCGGCGTTCCATCTCTTCTTCTGCTGAACCGCCTTTTGGAAGGCCCACGATCAGTTTTTCTATCTCCCACTCTTCTAAAAAGTGTTTGATATCCTTTGCAGCTTGGTTACGGTTTTTTCTTAGGATCGCCTCTTGCGGCAAAACGATCTTACCATCCAGGCAGATCGCTACACCGATACGTTTAAGTCCTACATCTATACTGGCTAATTTCATAGGAGAAATTATACCCAAAGCTTTTATGAAACTGTGTCACCTGTATGGCATGGGATCAAAACCGTAATAACGATAGTTTGCAGGCATATAGAATTGTTGGCCGAAAATTCCTTTGCCTTTAACACGGTCATAGTAACTATACCATCGGTCATAACGGTAAAACTCGCCTTCAAAATAAAATCCGTGACGGTTAAAGTATCCATAGTGATAACCAAATCTATCATAAAAGGATGCTCTATCATACAGGTATGCAAGTTCCCATCCGCGTTTGCTATAAGGGTACCCGCGTTGTTTGAATGTATATGAAGAAAAAGGTAGTATGGCTCTATGTTTATGTTGTTCTTGATAACGCTGCCGATATAAAAATTCTTTTTGATTTCTAAAATCTTTTTTAATGGTCTGATGTTTCCCCATTTTTCTATCCAGACTTTGTATGCGATGTTGGTCCATAGGTGCTTCATTATCGATATTTGCCGTATGACCAAACTCTTTTGCCTGTAAAACTGTACTGATTGTCAGTGTTGCGATAAGCATAAACCATATAAAGCGGTACTTTTTCATAAATAGTCCTTTCTAAGTAAGATGAGTACATCATAAGATAAGTTTGTGGAAATATTGTGTTATAGAATAAATATTGGTTTAAAGATATGGCTATATAAATCTGCTTATGATAGAATACCTGAAAGGAGTTTTAAATGGGAAGATTTATTTGGTTACTCGGTAGTGTAGCAATATCATTCCTGGAAGCAGCAGAGAAAGATAACAGCTTTGAAACAGTGAGTATTTGGACAGTGATTTTAATCGTAGCACTTGTAGCGACGGGAATACTTTTTTTTGCTTCTAGACAAATAGCAAAGCTTCGCAAGTTCCATGAGAATATGTTAGCCAAACAGCTTGAAATGGAAGAGAAACAAAATCAGATTCTTACGAATATGAGTGAAAACATTCATGACGCTGCGCAACAAGCGCTGAAAAAAAGTCAAGCAATCATTGAAAACAATATCAGCTCATCTCTGGAAAAAGAGCAGTTGATGGGTGATATAGAAGATCAACTCTTAGGGGTTACTAACGATTTGATCTATTTTTTACGCCTCAAGTCCAAAAAAATTGAGATTAATAATAAACCTTTCAATTTTAACAATGTTCTGAATGAGGTATCTGGATTGCTTGGTACGAAGCATGCAGGTAAGGAAATAGAACTGATATTTGATGTGAATAACAATGTTCCACGTCATTTGATAGGTGACTCTTTGTATATTGGCCGTATTTTAACCAATCTGTTTGAGTATATGTTCTCTAATCTCACTGATGAAGAGCTGAAACTTGAAGTCTCCATGTTCAACAACTATGAGGATATGATAGATCTTCAGTTCAGATTGAGAGATACCGGACCGGGTATCCCTGCAGGTGAATCAGAGTCCCTCTTTGTTCCATATTATAATGAAGAAGAGGGGACATATGTAAGACTGGGGCTTTTTATCGCCAAATCACTAGCTGAACTTATGGGCGGTTCTCTTCATGTGGAGAGCTTGGCAGGTAAGGGGACGACATTTATCCTTGATCTTCCAATGAAGCTTGTAGACCCGGAAAATAGAAGAAGATACCGTTTGCCGGATAAATCACTGATTGAAAAGAAAGTCTTAATTGTTGATTCCAACTTTAACTCCGCACTGGCAATCAAAAAAATGTTTGCTTACTTTAGACATGATGTAAGAGTGATCAAAAAAGAGGATTTTGAATACGCTATGCCAAAGATGAATGATTATGATATTATCATACTCAAAGAGTCGCTCTTTAGTGGCAACGTTCTTAGGCATCTGCAAGAGATCAAAGAAGACAACAACGAGGTAAAAATCATTGCCCTTAATAATCTCTTAAATATTAAAGAGAGTGTTTACCATGATGGATTGATCGATGCACATCTCTTTAAACCGGTTAACCAGGAGAGGGTATTTGAACTGATCATCAGCCTTTATGATATGGGGGTATCCAAGGTACTTCTTGAAGATCATATCGGTGAAGAGGAAGGTGAACATTTACCAAAAGCAAAAGTATACAAATCTGATATAGTAGAAGCTAAAGGGATTACCCAGGAGAGCTTTGCTGAGTTTGCGGGTAAACAAGTTTTGATTGTAGATGACAACCTTATCAACCAGAAGGTTCTTACAAATCTATTCTCTAATTCTGGCATCAAAATTTCACTTGCATGTGACGGTCAGCAGGCTGTCGAGATAGTTAAGTCAGGAAAAGTGAAATTTGATTTTATCTTGATGGATATCAATATGCCTGTGATGGATGGATTTAGTGCTACACAGGTGATACGTGCAGAGAGAAAATTTGATGCCGTTCCGATCGTAGCCTTCACAGCATTGATCCTGGAGAGTGAAAAGCAGAAAATGTTTAGCTGCGGGGTCAATGCATTTTTAGCTAAACCACTGAATGTAGGTAAACTCTATCAGGCAATGTCTATGTTTATTTCTAACAAGGCGATAGAAGAGGCTAAAGACGAAGAGAAAAAAGAAAGAGAAGCAGTCTTTGAGGGATTGAATATAGAAAAAGGTATCACACATACAAATAGTAATGAAGCGCTTTATATAGAACTTATCAGAGAATTCGTCGAAGCGTATGGGGAGAGTGATAAAACATTTGAGAAGCTGGTGCATGAGAAACGTTATGAACAGATTAAAATGCTCTGTGTTGATATGCGCGGTCTTTCAGGTACAATTGGTGCAGCAGGTCTTCATGATCTTGTCAATGAGGTTTACAAGTATATTCTTTTCAACAAACAGGATCTGCTTCCAGGTTATGTTGAAAAGTATGCCAAAGAGCTTTCAAAAGTAAAACGTGCAATTGAAGCATATCTCTTTACAAAAGACATGATGGAGTGATCAGGAGATCAGTCCATCCACGTATAACCATCTTCCTTCACGCTTTAGAAAACGGCTTTTCTCTATCAGTGGTCCGCTGGAGAGAGAAGCTTCAAAAGCAACATAGGCCTCTTCTTCTCCATCGACAAACTCTATGATTTTTAATCCCAGGAACTCTGTATGTTTACTAAAAAGGTCAATATCATTTTTCCATGATTTACGATCTAAAGTATAGTCAGGATTTTCCGGATGAGTAGTTTTGATGATATAGTCAGCATCACCTGTGGCAAAAGCACTATAGCGTGATTTCATCAAACTCAAAGCATCTTGCGCAAGTGCTCCTTTATGATAGATTGCACAACACTTTTTATATTTTTTCTGACTTCCGCACGGGCAAGGAATATTGGGTGAAACTTTTGCCATTTTAATACTTAATGGGGAACGGCTTTTTTAGGAAGTTTCATCCCTGTTTTCCATGGTGTGGTGTAGCGTGTACTTGTCACTTGCATTTTTTCAAGCGGTGCATCACAGGTCATATAGAGTTTTGTCTCATCTTCACTAAGATAACGTTTACATAACTTCATACGCTTTAGGTACCTCGGTTCTTCACTAAATTGTGTAACAGTGACTTTACGATCTTTACTGCTTGCATGTGCAAACCAGCCATCCCCCAGATAGATACCTACATGTGAAATGTATTTACTTCGTTTATTGGTTGAACCAAAGAAGATAAGGTCGCCTTCTTGCAGATCTTTGAACGGTATGGTTTTCCCTACTTTTGCCTGTTCTCTTGCGACACGCGGGATTTCAACTCCCATTTGACCATAGATATTGTAGGTAAGACCTGAACAATCAAATGCATCAGGTCCTTCTTCAGCCCATACATACGGTTTATCAAGATAGAATCCTAACAGGGTCTGGATATTGTAACGATTTGGTTTACAAGTGACTTCAGGTTTGATGATATCGTAGTTGGGGTATGTGTAGGGTTTTTTCTGCGCACATCCAGCCAACAAGAGCATTGTAAAAAGTAGTGTTGAAAACTGTTTCATTTTACACCTCTATAAAATTAACATTGCATCCCCATATGAGAAAAATCTATATTTCTTCTCTACTGCCTCTTTATACAATTGTAACGTTTTTTCTCTTCCAATAAAAGATGAAACAAGCATAATGAGTGTACTTTTAGGTAAATGGAAGTTTGTAAGCAGATGTGTAACACGTTGCGGTGGGTTGTGGGGGTTTAGGAAAAGATCACATTCTCCTTCTTTTTTACCGGTGCGTACATAATACTCCACCGTACGTGTTACTGTGGTACCTATTGCCAGAATAGGTCTATCGCTATCTAGTACTTTGGCTGCTTCATCACTGATATAAAAGAACTCTGAGTGCATTGGATGATCGAGGATATTATCACTCTCAACAGGTTTAAATGTGCCTGCACCTACATGCAGTGTGATTTTATGTGTTTTATGCCTAATTCGCATCTTTTCAAAGAGTTCAGGGGTAAAGTGTAGAGATGCCGTAGGGGCTGCAACTGCACCGGCATGCTGTGCAAAGAGGGTCTGATAATCTCTCTCATCATCTTTGTTGTCTTCACGTTGCATGTAAGGTGGTAGAGGCAGGTGTCCGATTTTATCAAGAAGCATGACAAGCTCTTCAAAACGAAGAGGGGACTGATCTTGTGTAAACGTGACCGTACGGCTTCCATCGTCGTGGAGCTCCTCAACCGTTGCAACCAATCCTTCTTCAAAGTACAGTTTCATCCCTATCGTTATTTTTCCGCGGATCAATACTAAAGACCGGTAAGCATCGAGTGATTTGTTGAAGAGGAGTTCTACTTTACCTCCACCCTGTCCACCTATCTTCTCCTTATGCCCAAAAATACGTGCTTTGATTACACGGGTATCATTCAAAAACACATCGCACTCGTTTGGTACGTACTCTAAAAGATGTGCAAATGTGGTATGGGTGATAGTGTCGCTTTTACGGTCATAGACTAGAAGCTTGGCACTATCTCTTGGATAGACTGGCGTAGAGGCTATGAGCTCCGTTGGGAGTTCATAGTCATAATTTTCGGTAATGAGTTCAGCTGACGTTGCCAAGGTTTAACTATCCTTAGCTTCTATCACTTCTTCCTCATCTTCATCCTCTTTATACGGGTTGACCATACGTACGATAAGAATAGAGATACCATAAAGAAGGATAAGCGGGAATGCCATCAGAAGTTGTGTGAGTACATCCGGCGGGGTAAGAAGGGCTGCGAGTACAAAGATGATAAGGATTGCGTATTTGAAAAAGTCTTTGAGTGATTTGTCTGTTACAAGACCCAGCAATGCCAGGAAGTAGGCAAATACAGGCAGCTCAAATGCAATACCGAATCCCATCATAATTTTGGCAAAGAATCCAACATAATCCTCAATATTGATCAGTGGTGTATAAAGGAATGAACCAAAGGTGATCAGGAATTGGAATCCAAACGGAGTAACTACGTAGTAGGCAAAGAGCACACCGATAAAGAACATGATCGACCCGCCTACGACAAACGGAATGATCATCTTCTTCTCATTGGCATAGAGTCCTGGAGAGACAAAGAGCCAAAGCTGATAAAGTATAAACGGCAGCGCACCAAGCAGTGCGGCAAAGAAAGAGACCTTAAGTGCTACAAAGAAAACCCCTCCGATCTGGTGTGTTGTTACCATACCTTCAAAAGTCTTCTTGGAAGCATTTTCTACTGAGTGGTTAACATCATCCAAAAGGGTGATGAGTTTGGATGTTGCTTCAGCTGTTGTTTTAGCTGAAGTAGCTGCCTCTTTAAGGAGTGAAGCAAGTTCAGGGTTGCTTTGCTTGACTGCAACATCAGAAGCCTGGCTTAGATTATCGTGAAGCTTCTGTGCTGATTGAGAGGCTTCATATGCATAAGACTGGGCACTGTTTGACTGATATTCCGGTTTTTTTACAGTTATTTCAGTAGTATTTTCATCTTGTTGTATCTTCCAGTGTGCCGTACCTTTATTTTCAATGATCAGACCTACTTGCGTAAGTGCATCGTTGAGCGGCTGCGTCACCCAGGCAAGAATGTACTGGTGGAAAGTAAATGCGATCGCAAACATAATAAAAACCGAGATAACAGAAAGCCCGAGGCGTTTTCGGAGTTCAACTAAATGAGGACGAAGATCTTCAAACATTAAGCATCCTCGCTTTTATTGTCTTTCTCTTCAACTTCAGAACCTTTAGGTGTTCTATCTGCCTGTGCATAAGGGTCCGGTTTTTTCTTTGGTTTTGTTTTGATCTGGCTATGTTCTTGTTTTGGTTCTACCTGTGTAGCGATTGTTTCATCACTCTTTGAAGCAGCGTTCTTTGCTTGTTCTTCAACTTGTTGCCTATGTTTTTGTGCAGCTGTCATATCTGATGAGTCTTTACCGGCACTAAAATCACTGTCAAGATCATCCAGATTCAGGTTTTTAAAACCTTTGAGTTCATCTGAAACATCCGTAAGCTGCTTTTTGTAATTCATCGCTTCTTCTTTGAGATCAGCGATCTTGATCTCTTCTTCGAGTGAACTTTTTGCTTCACCTACAGTCTGTTTTACACTTTTGATAAATTTTGCTATTTCCACCATCGCTTGAGGTAGCTTGTCTGGCCCCAAAAAGAGGATAGCAACGATAGCGATAAGGACTAACTCAGTAAATCCGATTCCAAACATAAAATGCCTTCTTATTTAATTGCTGTATTTTAACCAATTATCCTAAAATATAGAGTGCCAATTCATCACTCAAAAAGTAATTTTCATTGAAGTAACGCGACCCTTCTTTGCGTAACTTATTTTCCTCTACAAGGGTATTTGCTTTTGTTTTCATCGATTCATTCAATATGTTGCTCTCTATACCGATGTTGCTTCGCAACCCCAGGAAAAGCCTTTCAGTGAGCAGATCATCAGAATTTAGTGCTTCTTCAATGATCTTTAAAGGGTCGCTGATATAGGCTTGAATATCATTTTGCGGATAAAAGCGGCGTTCTTTGAGAAAACCTACTGCCCCTGCCCCTGCACCGATATAGTCTTTGAGTTCCCAGTAACCTTTGTTATGTTTGCTTTGATAATGTCCAAAGTTTGAGATCTCATAATGCTCAAAACCTCGTTTTCTGATCTCATCGGCAACATAAAAAGCCAGTAATTCATTCTCTTGTCTGACCTCAGGTGTTTGTGTGAACTTGGTGCCGTCTTCGATCGTAAGTTCATAAGCTGAGATATGATCGATAGGTAGTTCGAAGGCTTGATCTATATCTGAGTGAAGCAATGTTTTCGTATCGTTTCGGTAATTGTAGATCAGATCAAGTGAGATATGCTCGATCCCCGCATCATGTGCCCGGATGATAGCCTCTTTTGCCTGTATTGGGTTATGCGCACGGCCCAATGCCTCAAGTTTTTTTTCATCGAAGCTTTGTACGCCAAAGCTGATGCGGTTGACTCCCAGTGCTTTCATCCCTTCTATCCATGAAGTTGTAGCGGAATTGGGATTGGCTTCAGTAGTGATCTCAGCATCTTGTTGCAAATAAGGCTTCAACAATGCAAAGATCGGTTCATAGAGTTTAGGTGCAACGGTAGAAGGCGTACCGCCACCTATGAAGAGTGTTTCGATTGAACCTTTTTTTACTTCAAAGCGTTCGAGTTCAAATTCCAGTTGTCTTTTAAGGGCTTGCATATATGCTTTACGCGTATCAAATTTATCCACGTAGGAGTTGAAACTACAGTAGTGACATTTGGAGTCACAGTAGGGGATATGAAGATAAGCAAGCAAATTTACACCTTTTGGAGTCTTTTCAAAACTGAATATAACTCTATTTTAGATAAAATTTTATCAGAAAAAATTACTTTAGTTAAGTTGTGGAAGAGAAGATGCAAACAAAAAAGCGTTATCGCCCAAATGTTGCAGCAGTCATACTCTCCTCAAATTATCCAGATAAGTGCGAATTTTTTATCGCACATCGAAGTGATGTCAAAAATGTTTGGCAATTTCCCCAGGGAGGTATCGATGACGGAGAGACACCGTATGAAGCCTTACATAGGGAGTTACTTGAAGAGATAGGGTGTGCAGAAGTTGAGGTATTGGGAGAGTTTCCCGAGTGGATTACCTATGACTTCCCGGGTTCAGCGAGAAGCAGTAAAATCTACCCATATGACGGACAGACCCAGAAATATTTTTTGGTGCGTCTGAAAGAAGGTGCAACAATCGATCTGAATGCATATGATATCCCGGAGTTTGAAGAGTATGACTTTGTTGCGTATGAAGATGTATTTAAGAAAGTGACCTATTTTAAACGTAAAGTCTATCGCAAAGTGATCGACTACTTTAAAGATGAAGGTTTAATTTAAAATTTGAAAAAAGGTAAAAGATGTTAATCGTCCATAAGTATGGTGGAACTAGTGTAGGCGGTTTGGACCGTATTGAAAATGTTGCGTCCCGTGTAATTAAGGCACGTGAAGAAGGACATGATCTTGTAGTAGTTGTCTCGGCAATGAGCGGTGAGACCAACAAGCTTGTAGGATATGCAGAACACTTCAGCAGCAATCCTGCTAAAAAAGAGATGGATATGCTGTTAAGTTCAGGAGAGAGAGTGACTGCGGCACTTCTTTCGATAGCTCTTCAGTCTAAAGGTTATGATTCTGTTGCAATGACGGGAAGGCAGGCTGGGATCGTGACTGATGATGTCCACACCTACGCACGTATTGAAGAGATCGACCCTAAGCCGATGAAAGATGCGATTGCTGAAGGAAAGATCGTGATCGTTGCAGGGTTCCAAGGGATCACGAAAGAAGGTAATGTATCAACACTCGGGCGTGGAGGATCAGATCTTTCAGCAGTAGCGATTGCCGGAGCGATCGGTGCGGACCAGTGTGAGATCTATTCGGATGTGGATGGTATCTATACTACAGATCCGCGTATAGAACCAAGAGCTAAAAAGCTTGATACGATCTCTTATGATGAGATGCTTGAGATGTCAAGTCTCGGTGCGAAGGTTCTACAGAACCGTTCGGTTGAATTGGCAAAAAAATTACATGTCAAACTTTATGCAAAAAGCAGTTTTAGTGACAATGAAGGTACATTGATAACAGAGGAGAGTGAAAATATGGAAGCAGTTTTGGTAAGCGGTGTTGTATTGGATAGAAATCAGGCTAGAGTTACACTTAGGGGAGTGTCAGATAAGCCTGGAATTGCAGCAGAGATTTTTACAATGCTTGCAAATAACAACATTAACGTTGATATGATCATTCAAAACATGGCTACAGCTGATGGTGAGACAAACCTTGGATTTACTGTGCCGCAAAGTGAACTTGAGAATGCAAAGTCAGTGATCGAAAAATTTGATCATGATATCAAAGGGATGGACTTTGATGAGAAGATATGTAAAGTGTCTGTAGTAGGTGTAGGAATGAAGTCTCACTCTGGTGTTGCGGCTAAAGCATTTTCGACATTGGCACAGAACAATATCAATATCCAGATGATCTCAACATCTGAGATCAAGATCTCTATGGTTATTGATGAAAAGTACGGTGAGCTTGCGATCCGTGCACTTCATGAAGCTTACGAGTTAGATAAGTAATCCCGTGCAGCAGCTCTTAAAGTGGACACTGGACACAATTCGTGAGAAAGAAAGTGCTTTCTCGTGGATGGAAGAGCACCGTTTTGCATGGGCACCTCTTGTCAACAGTGCTGTCTCTCAAATATTAGAGGGTAAAACGGTATTGGTGATGACAGATGAGTCACGCCAATGGTTCGGTAAGTATATACTTCAAAAGGTCAATGATCTTGAAAAACACCGTCCTCTTCTACCCTTTTATACATTAGGCGGATGTTTCCCTAATCTGCATACGGTGAAGTCAAAAGAAGATATTCAACTGCTTGAAGATATGTTGGATATCTCTTATCCAAACGGCTATTATATCTGGTATATTGGAAAAGGTGATCATGCTGCTACCAAGATTGCATTTAGAAATGATGACAATTTTTTGTGGTTGATGGATGAAGAAGCTCAAAACAGTTTTCATCTTCGTAGTTCCGATCCGCTTTTAGATATTAAACTTCTGCAGCTTTATAGACTTTTTGATGAGACATTATCTGCAGCACTATTTGGCGATTTAGACTTAGAGTTATGAGCAGACTAGAACTTACTAGCCAAGTAGTGATCAGTTCACAGATTGAAGAGACGATTAAAGCACTTGAAGCACTGCAAAGTAACGAACGTATCATCAAGATCGTAAAAGAAGATAATTTCTTGGTCGAAGATGCTGCACTGGCTATAGAAAAAGCCTATCTTGCAAGTGAAGAGACTACTGTGATCATCCTTGCTGCACGTATTTTTAGTCCCATAGTACAAAATAAACTACTCAAAGTCATTGAAGAGCCTCCACCTAATAAAGAGTTCATTTTAATCACACCAAGCAAAGCTACCATACTTGCTACGATACGTTCACGACTTCCGATACAGGTACTCAGTGATGCAGCTGCAAATGAGGAGTTGGGACTGGATATCTCCCAGCTTTCTTTAGAAACTGTCTATACATTTGTACAGGAGCATAAGCGTACAGCCGCTGCAGAGATGAAAAGGATCGTAGAGGAGATCTCCAAAGAAGCGATGCATTCAGGAAAGTTCAACCTTGATGAAAAAACGCTAAACCTCTTTTCCAATGCCTTTATGGCGCTAGATATGGGTTCACCCCCGACCTTTGTGCTCAATACACTACTTTTGAAGCTACTGGCAAAGAAAAAGCGGTAAAATAGTTTTATATTTTTTTGAAATGCCATGTACTTAAGTACGTGGTGTTGTTATTCTCTTCATTTTTTTAAAAAAAACGAAGCAAAAAATCGTCATGGCTCTCGAATCGCTTTGCTTGCAAGGTCGTTCGCCATGATAAAGCACACTTCGTGTGATTTATGGAGGTTAGGTAGTATGAATATCTATAAACTAGGTGAAATTACAGATAAAGAAGCTGCCCTGAATAAGCTCGGCGTAGAGAGCGGGGGTATCTCTATCATGGCTAAGAAGATGGAGTTGATGTACTTCTATATCAAGGATCTCAAGGCCCCTGCCGCAAATATATTAAAGCAGGATGCATTGAGTATCGGAGCTGAGTTGGCAGTTCCGGGGGGCGTGATACTTTGTGACAAACCAACCTATGACTGTATTTTGATTGGAACAAAAAAGCATATCGAGATACTCTCGCGCAAAGAACTCGCACAGCCTTTTGGACTCAAGGCATTGGCAGGTGAATTAAAAAAGTTTCTTTCCTCCAACAGTTTTCCGACACGCATTATGGGGATCATTAATGCCAATGATGACAGTTTTTTCGAGGGAAGCAGATTTGTTGCCGGGGATGCAGTAACCCAGTGTGAAAAGATGATAGCGGACGGTGCAAGCATCATCGATATAGGTGCAGTCTCTTCCAGACCAGGCGCAAAGGAAGTAAGTGGAGAGGAAGAGCTCGAACGCATCAAACCGATATGTGATGCGATACATGATCAAAAGCTTTATGAAAAAGCGCTTTTTAGTATAGATAGCTATACACCAAGTGTTGTAGAATATTCACTGCGAAGTGGATTTGGCCTTATCAATGATATTACCGGTGCAGCTGATGAAAAGATTATTGAACTTGCGCTCCAATACAATGCCAAGCTTTGTATAATGCATATGCAGGGTACGCCCGTAAGTATGCAGAAAGATCCGCACTATGAAGATGTTACTGCTGAAGTGAGCACCTTCTTTGAAGATCGTATTGCTAAATGTGAAGCGATGGGACTCAGCCGTGAGCAGATCATCCTTGATGTAGGTATAGGTTTTGGAAAATCACTTGAACATAACCTCGCACTTTTGAAAAATATGAATCATTTCACTCACTTTGGTTGTGAAGTACTGATAGGGGCAAGCAGAAAATCGATGATCAGTAAGATCATTCCGACACCGACTGAAGAGAGATTACCTGGGACGTTGATACTGCACCTTAAAGCAGTGGAAAATGGTGCAAGTATCGTACGTTGTCATGATGTGGCCGAACACAAACAGGCTTTGGCAGTACAGGAAGCATTGAGATCATGAAAAAAGCTATTTGGGTACTGCTCTTACTAGCTATCAGTGTCGCAGGCGGGACTGGAAGTATCTTATGGTTAAATGACTCAATGACCAATGAAACTTCTTCATATATTTATAATGACCTTTCTAAGATACCGGCAAAAAAGGCTGCATTGGTTCTTGGAACATCGAAATATTTTCATGGCAGGGAAAACTATTTTTATAACTATCGGATAGAAGCAGCCGCAAAGCTTTTTAAAGGTGGCAAGGTTAAGGCGATCGTTATCTCCGGTGATAACGGAAGCAAAACATATGATGAGCCTACAGATATGAAAGAAGATCTTATCAAAGCAGGTGTACCTGAGAAGTATATCACGCTTGATTATGCCGGGTTTCGAACTCTGGATTCGATCGTAAGGGCTGAAGCAATCTTTGATTTGAAAGACTATATTATCGTTTCCCAGAAATTTCATTTGGAGAGAGCTTTATACATTGCAAAAGCCAAAGGACAGAAAGTCATAGGATTTGCCGCAAAAGATTTGAAAAATACCTATGCAGCCCAAAAAATGAAGATAAGGGAATATCTGGCTAGAACCAAAGCATTTTTGGATGTAAATATCTTACATACAGACCCAAAATTTTATGGAAAAAAAGAGAAGGTAACGTATAAACTATGACACAAGAACTATACCAAGAAAAAGTAGCACTTCTTAAAAAATGGGCTCATGCCTATTATGTAGAAGATAATCCTATTGCCAGTGATGAAGAGTATGACAGGCTTTACCATGAAGTGTTGGACTATGAGACGGCACACCCTGATGAAGTAGCTGAGGACTCACCGACAAAGCGTGTCGGCGGCGTAATACGTGATGAATTTAGCAAGGCAAAGCATATCAAACGTATGTGGAGTATGGAGGATGTCTTTAATAACGAAGAGGTGCAAGAGTGGTTAGACCGTGTCGAGAAGAATATAGGAGAGTGTGAGTACTTCTGTGAACCTAAGTTTGACGGGGCAAGTATGAACCTGCTTTATGAAGGAGGAAAACTGATCCGCGCCATTACACGTGGAGATGGTGTGATCGGTGAAGAAGTGACAGATAATGTCCGAACGATCCGTTCCGTACCACTGACGATTGATTATGACGGACTGATAGAGATACGCGGGGAAGTAGTGATCCGTAAAGATGACTTTGAGCAGATCAATGCTGAGCGTTTGGAAGAGGGGGAAAGCCTCTTTGCAAATCCTCGTAATGCAGCAGCAGGAAGTTTAAGACAGCTTGACAGCTCCATCACAGCTAAGCGCAGATTGGTCTTTTATCCTTGGGGCTTGGGAGAGAACACTCTTGCACACCGTAAGTTATCCCAGAAGATGGATTATGTATATTCCCTAGGATTTTTAGAACCGCCTTTTGCACAGGATTGTAAAGGTATCGAAGAGATAGAGGCATTTTATCAGATGTTGATCGCGAAACGTGATGACATACCGATGATGATGGATGGGATGGTACTCAAAGTCGATGAAGTGGATAAGCAAGAAGAGCTTGGTTATACCGTGAAGTTCCCTAAATGGATGTGTGCTTACAAGTTCCCGGCGATCGAGAAGGTGACAAAGATCAATGCCATTACCCTTCAGGTTGGCCGTACAGGTGTGGTCACCCCCGTAGCAGAGATCGAACCGGTCAATATAGAAGGAGCCATGGTCAGCCGTGCTACACTGCATAACTTTGATGAGATCGAGCGTAAAGATATCCATGTCGGTGACAGTGTCATTATTATCCGAAGTGGGGATGTGATCCCGAAGATCATCAAGGTACTTGAAGACCGTAGAGACGGTTCAGAAGTAGCGGTAAACCGTCCGACGGAGTGTCCAACCTGCGGGAGCGAACTGCTTGATGAAGGAGCATTGATCAAATGTCAGAACCTTCACTGCTCCGACCGTGTGATCAACTCTATCATCCACTTTGCACGTAAAGGGTGTATGAATATTGATGGATTGGGAAGCAAGATCGTTGAACTGTTGGTAAAAGAAGGGATCATCAAAGATATCCTTGACCTCTACTTTATCAAATATGAGGATCTGGAACATCTTGAAGGATTCAAAGAAAAACGCATCAACAATCTTTTAGATGCGATCCAGGCGACAAAAGGGGTACCTCTTTACCGCCTGCTCAATGCTATGGGTATAGAGCATATCGGAGAAGTAGCAAGCAAAGCCTTGGCACTCGAGTTTGGACTGGGTATTGTCGATGCTGCATATGATCAGATCATTGTAATAGACGGTATCGGTGAAGAGATGGCCAACTCGGTCTTAGAGTTTATGCGAGTTAACCATGATTTTGTCTTAAAACTTTTTGAGACGATCCAGCCAACAGTGGAAAAGAAGGTCGAAGCAGAAGAAAACCCGTTCAAAGGCAAAACAGTGGTACTCACAGGCACCATGAGTGAAAGCCGAGGTGCTATCAAAGAGATGCTGGAAAATCTTGGTGCAAAAGTAAGCGGTTCTGTGAGCAAGAAGACAGACTTTGTCATATATGGTGAAGAGGCGGGAAGTAAACTCGATAAAGCAGAAAGTCTTGGGGTAGCTACACTCACAGAGGATGAAATGAGAGGAATGTTATAAGTTATGGGTGCTGGAATCACAATAGTATTCTGGATTATTATACTTGTGTTCCTTTCATCGGTTATTGCAATTATGATAAAAAAAGATAGCTATTCCAAAACATTCTTGAGAGTTTTCACTTCTTTAATCGTCTTTATTTTTATATTTGTTGGAATAAATCAACTTGGCTCTCAGTTGATAGGGAAACGTTCAGGCGGATTTTTTGATAGCGGGTATTGTGAAGTACAAAACGGTTATACGATAGAATGGATTGATTCTTTTGATGATGCTGTATTGAAGGATGGAGAAAAGATTTTAGCAACGAATGTCAAATCATTTTCTGAAAAATTTGTTTTTGCATTACAAGATAATCTATTGTTTATCAGGAAGTCCAATGAACCCAAAAATTTGATAATAGATACACAAACAAAGACTTCAATTCCTTTTGATGATTTTGAAACAAAAACCAAAACACTGATTTTTAAAACACCAAAAGAATATCTGGAAGAACAATCAAAGAAACCAGCGAAAATTCTTTTATTCTTTGGAGCGTTTATTATAGCTATTTTGTGTGCTGTTGTTTTCTTTAAAAAATATTCATAATATTAAATCTAATACTTGGATTTTCCACTATAATTGCGAAAAAATTCAGGAATTGTGATGCCTACAACACCAAATACTACACGTTATCTGATTGGTATGATCGTTGCAATGCTGCTATGGGGTATGGCCTGGACGGCAGGAAAGATGGCTGCAGCACATGCGAGTCCTCAGGTAGCGGGTTTTTGGCGTTATGCCATCTCTTTTATAAGCATCCTTCCTGTGATTTGGATGATGAAAATTCCGTATAAGACAGATGCAAAAGGGCTATTTTATATGATTGCTGCGGGGCTTTTGACCGCTGCATTCAACTATCTTTTCTTTGCAGGGCTTGTGCATGGACAGGCAGGATACGGCGGAACGATGGTCACGGCACTCTCTCCGATCATAACTTATTTTATCTCTATTGCATTTTTGGGTGTTGCCGTAGCCTTTTGGCAGATCGCTGCGCTTACTCTAGGGATAGTGGGTGCACTGATACTGCTTAGGGTTCCTTTTGAGGGGTTGGGGTTTTTAAATGTGGAGAGTATCTACTTTTTGGGGTGTGCGGTTGTCTGGGCAGTAGTCACTATCTTTGCGCAAAAAGCATCCAAAAGAGCCCATCCTATGTTTTATACTACAGTAGTTTTTGGTGTAGCGGGACTTACCAATATGCTTCTGGCCCTTCCGTATCATCCATTTGATTTTGATTCCTATGATAGTGTATTTTGGTGGACGATGATTTTTATCGGATTGTTTCCGGGGACATTCAGTACAGCACTGTATTTTATCTCAGCAGGAAAGATAGGCGCACATAATACCGGTGTGTTTATGTTCATTGTTCCGGTCGGGGCTATCGTATCAAGCTGGATCGTTTTTGATGAGCAGATCGCACTATCCACAGTAGTAGGATGTCTGCTTGCGTTTGCTGCAGTTTTACTTTTCAACGTCAAAAGAGGATAAAAAAGAGTTACGTTTCGAGGGTTTATCTGTTGGAATGATATAATATCCCTTATTTTACTTCCGAGTTAAAAAATTTTATAAAAAGAAAGAATGATGAGATTAGATAAATACCTTGTTGAAGAGGGTTACTTCGAGAGTCGTAATAGAGCATTGGATGCGATCAAAGCAGGGAAGGTTACTGTAGACGGCAAGAAAGCCAAGGCATCACAGAAGATTTCGCCTGAAACTCAGGTAGAAGTAGAAGATGAAAAATTCTATGTAAGCCGTGCAGCACGTAAACTAGAGAGCTTTTTATCTACGTATCCAATGGAACTGCAAGGGAAACGTGCACTTGATATCGGCTCAAGTACAGGCGGGTTTGCCCAGATACTGCTTGAAAATGAAGTAGGGTCACTTACATGTGTAGATGTTGGGAGTAATCAACTGCATATTTCACTAAGAGGAGATGCAAGACTCTCTTTATATGAAGAGACAGATATCCGTGACTTTGAGGATGAAAAAGGTTTTGAAGTAGTTACTTGTGATGTCTCTTTTATCTCGATACTGCAGATTATTGATGATATTGATAGGTTAAGCACGAAAGATATCATCATTCTTTATAAACCTCAGTTTGAAGTGGGGCGTGAAGTAAAACGAGACAGTAAAGGTGTTGTACAGGATATTGATGCGATCCGTAAGAGAAAAGAGGAGTTTGAAGCATATGCAGAGGATCTCGGATGGGAACAAAAGTTTCAGACGGCTTCACTGGTAGCTGGAAAATCAGGTAATCAGGAGTATCTCTATCACTATGCTAAATCGGGGCAAAAGTAGTGAGCTTAACCAATCAGATCAAATCTATTGCCATTGGTTCTTTTGACGGCTTTCATCTTGGGCATCAGGTTTTGGTAGCTCAGGCTGAAGCGATCGTGATCATTGAGAGAAACGGCGGTTATCTTACACCTGGGTATAAGCGTAGTTATTATACGGACAAGATCTGTTGCTTTTATCACTTTGATAAGATCAAAGGTTTAACCCCGAAAGCATTTGTAGCGAGGCTGTTAGAGGATTTTCCACTGCTTGAAAAGATCGTCGTAGGATATGATTTTCTTTTTGGACAAGGGAAAATAGGTAATGCTGCACTGCTCAAAGAGCTTTTTGATGGTGAAGTAACGATAATAGATCAGGTATGCTATGAAGGAATTCCTGTACATTCCCGTACGATCAAGGAGTATCTTCGAGAAGGAAGGGTTAAAATGGCCAATGAACTTCTGGGAAGATGTTATGAAATTGAAGGGGAAGTAATACGCGGACAGGGACTTGGGAAAGAATCTTTTGTTCCTACGCTCAATCTTTCTGTTGATCATTATCAACTTCCTCTAGAAGGAGTATATGCTACACGGACTAAGTTGGGTGATACCTGGTATGATTCGGTAAGTTTTTTGGGAAACCGTGTGACCACAGATGGAAATTTCGCTGTTGAAACACATATCCTTGATCATGTAATAGATAATATCCACGACATTGTATCTCTGAAATTTTTAGATCTTATTCGTGTCAATAAAAAGTTTGACAGTTTTGAAGCATTGAAAATCCAGATTGAAGAGGATATTAAAAAGGCAAAAGAACTTTTAGGATGAAAAAAATGTTTTTTTCTGTTATTGCGTCTATTTTAATGATTTATTTTCTTGTTGGATTACTGCTTTACCTTTTTCAAAACAGTTTGATTTACTATCCGACTCCTCTTGTGAAACATGCATTTACCGAAAAGATATTTATGAATGATGATGAAACTATTAGAGTCATTACTTTAAATGAGGGTAAAAAGAATGCTATTGTCTACTTTGGCGGCAATGCCGAGTCAGTTGCCCATAGTGCAGAAGTTTTTTTTGACAAATTTCCCGAGTATACCGTTTATCTGGTCAACTATAGAGGGTATGGGGGAAGCAGTGGTACTCCGACGCAAGCAGGACTTTTTAATGATGCGATATATATCTATGATAATATCAAGAAAGATCATCAGCATATCATCGCTATAGGACGAAGTTTAGGTTCCGCAGTTGCAGTTTATCTAGCCTCACAAAGAGAGATAGAAAAGCTGGTTCTTATTACACCTTTTGATACGCTTCAGAGTGTTGCGCAAGAACAATATCCTATTTTCCCTATGTCATTTTTTTTGAAAGATAAATATCGCAGTGTAGAGTATGTTGAAAAAAATAGTGCAAAAAAGACACTAATGCTTATAGCACAGGATGATAAGATCATACCTGCAAGTCATGCTTATACACTTGCGAAATATTTTGTTCAAAATGATCTTACGATTAAAGTGATTGAAGGAAAAGGTCATAATACAATATCATCTGATAAAAGTTATTACACTCTATTAAAAGAATTTATTGATTGAATAGTATTTGCTAGATTACATAATTTAACGAGGTATCTTTAAGAGGTTTTTCGAACAGATAACATTGCGTATTCGCTTGTGCATACTCGATACAGTTTTTGCCGCTTCTTTTAGCCCGGTACATTGCCTGGTCTGCTGCTTTGACTAGCAGTTCGGAACTAGTACCATCATACGGATATATCGAGGCACCGATACTCATACCTATATTAATCGATTTTCCATCAATGACGCATGGGGTTGCGGTGAGTTTATTGATCCTCTTGAGTACCTTGTCTAGATAATGGAAATTTTCAAGCTCTTCAATGAGAATAACAAATTCATCTCCACCGAAACGACAGACTGTATCCTCTTTTCTCAAAAGCTCTTTTAGATAGTAGCCTACACGTTTGAGTATTTCATCTCCTACCGTATGCCCATAAGTATCATTGATCGGTTTAAAGTTATCAAGATCACAAAAGATGAGACTGATATGTTTATCGAAACGTTGCGCATGTTCTATGGCGTGTTCTAACCTGTCATTGAGCACAATTCTGTTTGAAAGTCCCGTTAGCGGATCGTGTGTAGCGAGAAAGGCTTGTTCACGTGTATTTTTATGGTGGTGCGTTATATCAGAGAAGACAGCGATAAAGTTTTCTATCTTGCCTTGACTGTCCTTGATCGCATTGATACTTAGCCATTCGATATAAAATTCACCGTTTTTTTTACGATTGGTAATTTCTCCCTGCCAGCATCCTTCGTGGTGCAGTTGATGCCACATCTTTTGATAGAACTGTTTATCATGGTTACCTGATTTGAGAACTCTCGGATTTTTACCAATGATTGTATTACGGTCATACCCTGTGATCTCTAGACAAGCATCGTTGACGTGGACGATATTGTTTTTAGCATCAGTAATAACAACACCGTCCATTGTATGTTTGAAAACAGCTGAAGATATCTCTAGGGATTTACGGTTATGGCTGTTATTGATTGCAGAGCCAATAATGGAAGCAGCGGTACTAAGCATCTCCACATTGCTCTCTTGAAGCACTTCAGCATGCCCGTTTCCTATGCCTAAAAATCCCCACCAACGGTCTTGTACAAAAATCGGTAGTATCAGTAAAGAGTTGATTTTAAAGAGTTTGAGAAGTTTTATCTTTGACTTATCATAATCATTCCTGTTACCATTGATCAACTGATTTTTTTTCAACTTATTTTTCCATCGCATAAGATGGTGTTTTTGGTAGTGGATGTTTTGTTTCCCTTTGGCTTTTTCATTATCGTTAATGTAAAGCAGTTTATGAGCAGAAGAACATGTTTTGTCATGTTCATTTTCATAAATAAAGATACAAGAGGCTCTTGCTGCATTTTTGAGATTTTTCATCTCTTTGTACATTGCCAATAGCCAGTCAGGCTGTTGTAAAAAGCTATGTGACATTTCATTGATTGCATGTAAAATATCTTCTTGACGCTCCAGTTCATACCGGGCATCCCTTTTTTCAATGATATCATGATACAGTTGTTGGATCGTTTTAGAGAAACTTTTAGCCTCGAAAGGTTTTGAGAGAAATTGGTTGACGCCAAGCTCGATCGCTTTGAGCAGGATATCCCGTTTTTCAAAGTCGGTAAAGATTGCTATTTTGACATCTTCATCGATCTTACGTATCTCTTCCACCATTTCCAAGCCGTTCATTCGTGGCATGTTGATATCGGATAAGATAAGATCGGGTTGATATGTCTTGTAGTGAGAAAGGCCTTCTTCCCCGTCTGATGCCAGATAGATCCTATCGGCATAAGGTTTCAACATATGATGAAGTATTGATATTGTGGTTTTGTCATCATCGACAATAAGTATCCCCATCTCTCCCATTTTTCCCATTTGTCCCATCTCCTATATTCGTCTATTCTAATAGGATAAAGCTTTAATATAAATAAAATGTATACTACTTGTAAAGAAATAGTTATAAACCTGAAAGTTTCTTTAAATGGCATACTTCTGCTTCTATTGGGTATAATGCTAAAAAAGATAATGAAGACAAACCGCGATGAAAGATAAAGTATTTGACAAGCCTATAGAAAAGAAATTTGAATTTGATGAAGCAGTTGCATCAGTCTTTGATGATATGCTTAGCCGTTCTGTGCCTTTTTATGATGAGGTACGTCAGTTGATTATTTCCGTCATTCTTGCAGAAGAGGGTGAAGGGAAAAGTCTACTTGATCTTGGCTCATCTACGGCGAAATTTTTACTTGATCTTGACAGTAAGTTAAGTACGAAAATGCATCTTAAAGGTATTGATAACTCGCAAGCAATGTTAGATCGTGCCAGACAAAAATGTCAAGCATTTGGTGCGGAAATTGATCTGGAACTTGCTGATATGCTGGAGTATGAATTTGGTGGAGATGATGTTATCGTATCTAACTATACACTGCAATTTATCCGTCCTATGCAGCGTCCTGAATTGGTAAAAAAGATCTATGACGGATTGAATCAAGATGGGATATTTATCTTCTCTGAAAAAGTGGTCTTTGAAGACAAGAGACTTGATAAACAACTTATCGACATTTACTATAACTATAAAAAAGCGCAGGGATACAGTGAATATGAGATCGCACAAAAGCGTGAAGCACTGGAGAATGTACTGATCCCTTTTACGATTGAAGAAAATATCCAGATGTGCAAAAAAGCCGGATTTAAACAAGTTTCTACACTTTTTCAATGGGCTAACTTTGTCACATTTATAGCTAAAAAGTAGATGTGAAAAAGTCTATTTTTACTCTTTCCCTGAAATACGAGTTGCATTATTTAATATGAGTTATTCACAATATATTCACATAGGTGAATAACTTAAGAAATTATAAAAAGTAATAATTAATTTTTAATTTTTTTTAAAATGTTACTTTCTTGACTTGTTCATAATTTTTATCATTTAGCGTTGTTAATATTCTAAAATGGGCTATTTTAAAAATGCTATTTGGCACTCTAAGGTTATTGGAGGTGCGCATAAGCTATAATCATCCAATTTATTACAGGGTACCCAAGAAGGGACCATAGAAGAAAGGAACGATTATGAGTTGGACACCGAGTAGCTGGAGAGAATTTCCTATCAAGCAACAACCAACCTATACTGATCAGGAGGCTTTGAAAGCTGTAGAAAAAGAGCTTAGTTCTTATCCTCCGCTTATCTTCGCGGGAGAGGCAAGAAAGCTTAAAGAAAAACTTGCAGCTGCAGGACGAGGAGAAGCATTTTTACTCCAAGGTGGAGACTGTGCCGAGAGCTTCTCTGACTTTAATGCAAAATCGATCAAGAACCTTTTCAAGCTTATGCTTCAAATGAATATGGTGTTGATGTACTCAACCGGAAAGCCTGTGGTGAAAGTAGGACGTATTGCCGGGCAGTTTGCAAAACCGAGAAGTTCCGATTTTGAAGAACTTAATGGTGTGATGTTGCCTTCATATCGTGGTGATATCATTAATAGTATTGAATTCACTGAAGAGGCTAGAGAACCAAAACCTGAAAATATGATCAAAGCCTATAACCAGTCTGCAGCAACGCTTAACCTTCTTAGAGCATTTTCAAGAGGCGGCTTGGCTGATCTTAGTAAAGTACATCAATGGAACCTTGACTTTATCAAAGATAATCCGCTTGGACAGAAGTATGATGAACTCAGTGACAAGATCGATAGTGCGATGAAATTTATGTCTGCATGCGGTTTGACAAGTGATGTCATGCCGCAACTTCAGCAAACAACACTTTATACGTCACATGAAGCATTACTTCTCAACTATGAAGAGGCATTGACAAGACTTGATAGTGAGACAGGTGAATACTATGATTGTTCAGCACATATGCTTTGGATCGGTGATCGAACCAGAGATCTCAATGAAGCGCATATTGAATATTTCAGAGGAATTGCTAACCCAATCGGTTGTAAAGTAGGACCATCTATGGGTGAGGATGAGCTTATCGAGCTGATCGATGCGCTGAATCCGAAGAATGAAGAGGGAAGATTGAATCTGATCGTACGTATGGGTGCTGATAAGATACGTGAGTACTTCCCAAAACTACTTAAACGTGTAAGGGATGAAGGTAGGAATGTAGTGTGGTCATGTGATCCTATGCACGGAAATGTAGAAAAAAGTTCTACAGGATTCAAAACAAGAGATTTTGCAAATATTCTTAGTGAAGTAGAACAGTTTTTTGCGATCCATAAAGAGATGGGAACCGTGGGTGCAGGTATTCACCTTGAGATGACAGGTAATGATGTTACAGAATGTACAGGGAGTACCTCATGTGCGATTACAGAAGAAGGGCTTGCTAGCCGTTATCATACACAATGTGACCCAAGACTCAATGCTTCTCAGGCACTTGAGCTTGCATTTATGCTTTCAGATACGATTGAGTAATGCTTTTATTCCCAGCCTTAGCTGGGATATATTTTGACTTTTTCAAGACAAAGTTATTTTTTTATGATGAAGCGATTCATACCTTCGATATGCTCATACTTCAGACCCATTTTATGAATATCCAAGATACTTTTTACGATATATAGTCCAAGCCCCAATCCTTTTTTAGAGGTATGGAATGGTTTAAAGTAGTTTTCTATCGGTTCTTGTAGCATCTCTCCTCTGTTTTCTACCGCGATATGATCTTGGTTGATAATCACTTTGATATGTTTATCTATACTGTATTTGATCCCGTTATCTAGGAGGTTTTTGAGTGTCAATGTGAAAAGTTCGAAATCTACTTCAAGTTTAAAGTCTTTAACTGTATCAATACTGATGTGTTGCTTAGGATTTTCAAACATCAAAAGATCGATACTGGCTTCAACAAGATCAGAGGCCTTATAGGGCTTGATAGAGAGTTGAAAGTTCTTTGAAGTGATCTGTTCTATCTTTGCAAATTCATCTATCAGTAGATTTAGCCTCTCAAAGATACTGTGCATACGGGCTTTGTTCTTTTCATCCGGCAGCATCTCACTAATAAGCCGGCCTTTCCCGATAGGTGTTTTTAGTTCATGCATAATAGCACGCAAAAAAAGTTGTCTTGATTGTAGCAATTCCCGTATCATCTCTACCGCATGATCAAACTCGTTTGCCACTGCAGCGATCTCATCGTTTTTATCACTTTTACAAGAGATATTGAGATTGCCCTGTGAAAAGGTTTTTATCTTATTCTTTAGTACTGATAGGGGTCTAAGACTCCGTATGATCCACATATAGAGCATAATGATAAGAAAAAATACGATCGAAAAGACAATTATTCTTTTGAAAGGGAACTCTGCCTTATTTTTATTCTCCAAGATAAGTTTGAATCTGTCATTGTTGATCAGAAGAACACGTTTTAAACGAAAAGTATCTACGGCATAACGTGTGTACTTCCCTTTTTCCTTGAAAAAACTTTCGATCTGAACAAGCATCTCTTTATCTGTGATCAGGGACATATTTTGTGCTTCTAGGTAAGCTTCATCGACTTTACCTGTTTGGAGGTAATAGCTGTAGATATAGTGAACGATTTCCCGCTCCTGTGCCTCTGTTCGTTCTAAATACTGGCTCTGATCATATTTGATCGAAGCCATAAAGAGTGCGGCAAGCAGCACTAAGGTAACAGAAAATACCAGATTGATCTTATTGCGTAGTGAAGTCATCAGACGAGCTTATACCCTACCCCGCGTACGGCCTGGATACGTTTGGGATCACCAAGTTTGGAGCGTATCTTTGAGATGATCACATCAAGGCTTTTCCCTTGTGAGTCAATACTCATTGTTGCAGAGGCGTTGATGATCTGTTCACGTGACTGGGTAATACCCTGATGTTTTACAAGTAGTGAGAGTACTTCAAACTCAGCAGGAGTAAGTGACAATGCCTGTCCTTGAAAATAAATAGTATCGCCCTTGGTTTCAAAGTCACTCTTTGGCAGGGTATCACCGTTCTCTTTGCTTTTAGAGTATCTTCTAAGAAGGGAAGTGATACGTGCATACATCTCTTTGGGATCATATGGTTTTGGAAGATAATCATCTGCACCCAAAGCCAAAGCTTTGACCTTGTCATTGATATCGGAACGTGCTGAAGAGATGATAACAGGGATATCATACTTGCGTACGATCTCTTCACATGCTTCAAGTCCATCCATACCTGGAAGTGTTAAATCAAGGATAGCCAGATCAAACTTTTTCACACCTGCACTCAAACCTAGGTACGGATCTTCGTAGTTTGTTACTTTGATGTCATATTGAGCTAGATATTCACTGAGAAGCTCTGCAAATTCCGGATCATCTTCTATCATAAGGATATTGATCATATAGACTCCTTTATTAGCTTTATTTTAGTCACTTAAGGTTAATGGTAATCAAATGTTTTAGTATGTCTTAAAGTATAAATGCTCTTTTCATATAGGGAATTATCTCATGAAACTTATAGGCATTATCCGTAAAATATTCAAAGGCAATAACTCCTTGGTAGAGCAGCATATCTGCACCGTCTTTGGTAGGTTTGTTATGGGCTTTGGCAAGCTTGAGAAACGGTGTATCTTTGCCATAAATGATGTCAATACAGGCTTTTGCTGAAGGGATGACTTCATCCAAGAACTCTTTGGGACAAGGTAGTGAGTCATCTTCAAGCCCTGCTGAGGTCATGTTGATCACTAGATCATACTCTTGAATTTTAAAATTTTCAAATGTATATGTCTCAAACCCCGCTTCTTGATATCGTACCAGGCGGCCTTCGCTTCGGTTAAGGATCGTAACATCATAACCTGCTTCTTTTAAGATCATTGAGGTAGATTGAGCTGTACCTCCAGCACCTAAAAAAAGTACCTTTTTAGCTCCATTAAACTCACTAATTGCCTTCAGGAATCCTGGTGCATCAGTATTGTAACCATAAAGTTTTCCATCTCTTTCCACTATCGTATTGACAGCACCTACTTTTTGGGCAAAAGGATCTAACTCATCACAGGCTTGGTACGCATACTCTTTGTGAGGAACCGTGATATTGATCCCTTTGAGTCCAAGCTCAAAAAATTTATCTTTTAGTTTTCCCCCATTTTCGAGCAGGTAGCGGGTGTAGCAAGCATCAATCTTCAGACCTCTGAAGGCAAGATTATGCATGAGTGGCGATTTGGAATGAGAGACGGGATTACCGAAAATAGCAAAAAGATGTTTTGACATGATATGTCCTTGGCTTGTGATCATCTAATTTTAGCTTAATGTAGCTTATTAGGTAAGACCTTAGTTCAGTATTGGTAGACAAATATTTACATTTTTAATAAGAATGATAAGTTGATAAAAAAATTAACAGAAAATTAACAGTTCTTTTATATGATTAATTAGCAAAAAGAGGCTTGTTCGTATCCCCTACGACAATAGAAATATACGAACAAACACACATCACATTGTAAAATGCAATGGTGTCATTATATCAACCAGCATCTTTATTTAACCCTCTTTTTGCAGTATAAGGAGGATTTAAATGGACAAAATAAAAGTAGGATTGGTTACTTCTGCTTTAGTATTAGGATTTACGAATATCTCTGCATTGGAGGATATAGGTGACATTCAAGTTTATTCTACAACTATTGACGATAGATTTGAGGCAAAGAAGGATGAACCTTCTTCCGTGAGTACTATTAGCGGCGATAAAGTGGATGAGTCACATGTCGAAAATATTCAACAAATCTTACAGTCAATTCCTGGGATCACGACTGAGGTGAAGACAGGTGATTCACTTAAGATACATATTAGAGGTGTTGAAAACCAGATGTATATGGGTGAAAAACCTGGTGTGGCAGTTGTAATCGACGGTGTGCCTGTTTTTGAAAGAACGGGAAGTGTCAATATTGACCTAGATAATATTGAGAGTATCAAAGTCATAAAAGGTGGTGCTTCTTATTTATTTGGTGATGATGCATTGAGTGGGGCAGTAATAATTACGACCAAAAAGGGAGCAAAGTATAACAATAATTTTGTCTCCCTGGAAAGAGGAAGTTACGGGTACCAAAAACTTTTGGCTAGAACAGGTTATTCCAATGATACAATGAATTTCCACATACAAGCTAGTGAAAGAAAAGGGAAGGGGTATCACGAAGACTCAGCATACAGTGCAAAATATTTCAATGGAAAGTTGCAATATTATATCGATGAAACTTCTGATATCACGTTTGGTATGGAACTCTCAGATAGAGAAAAAGATACGCATGGGACTGTTGGTGGTGTAACAGAAGCTAAGACCAATCCAAAGTCAATCTACCTTGGAGATCAACAAAGCCGAGATTATACAAGAGGCTATGATGTTCAGCTTGGAAAGTTTTTTGTGACATATGCAAAAGATTTTGAAGATAATTCGAACTTGTTAATCAATGGATATGTTTATACTGATGATACAGAATTTATGTCTTCACCTCAAACTTTAGATGAAAATGGAACAGCACAAGAATATTTTGATGATAATGACTATGTATATGATAATGTCTATCATCAGATACAAAGAGGTATCAAGAGCGAATATAGAACATCGTCTGAAAAGTTTGCAACATTGTTAGGATTAGATATTCGTGCCAATGAATATGAAAATAGTTCATTTTATCGTGTTGACCAGGCATTGATAGATTATAGAACCCGTACAACAACACCAAGTTACTTTGAAGCAGGTGATCCTAAAAGTGATAGTACCACTGATGAAAATGTATTTGCTCTATATGGCGAATACAAATATGCAGTAAATAAAAATTTAAGTGTAACTGCAAACCTTAGATATGATATGATCATGCTAGACTACTCAGATTATAAAGATAATCAATTTAAAAAAGATTTTAACGTTTACTCCTATAGATTGGGTGCCAACTATCTGTTAAGTGAAGACACCTCTTTTTATATGAATTACTCTACAGGGTTTAGAGCACCGACTGTAGAACAGCTCTATGCAGGGGATGTAAGTACATGGGGAAGTACACTTAATAATCCTGATTTGGAACCTGAACATGCTTATAACTATGAGATTGGATTCAGAACTAAAAAGAGCGGCATAAGCTATGACTTTTCACTCTTCCAACTAGATAGAAAAGATTTTATTATGAAAACATCAGGGAATTATGGAGATACAGAGACAGATGATATATGGGACAACGTTGGTGGAGCAAGACATAGGGGCGTGGAGCTTGCGGCAAGCGGTCAACTTTTAAAAGACCTTTCTTTTAACCTGGCATATACCTACCTGGATGCAAAGTATACAGACTATAAGAACTTCGGAATGACGTTAGGGAGTGGCTGGAGTGCAGACGTTGTAACTTATGATGTGACTGGAAATACTATTCCTAGAACATCTAGACATCAGTTCAATGTCATAGCTGACTATATAGCTATAGAGGATCTTAAACTTACAGCAGAGGTGAATGCAAGGTCAAGCTATTATGCTGATGATCTGAATGAACTAAGAATTGGGGGACATGCAACTATGAACCTCGCTACAAGTTATAGGATGAAATTCCATGATAATGATGTCAATATGTTTGTCAGAGTGGATAATGTATTTGACAAGCAATACTACAATACAGCAAGATCAAGCGGTGATAGGGATGAAAATGGTGTGTTTGACTATGAGGACCTTTCTATTACTGTAAATCCAGGAAGGATATTTACTGCAGGTTTGAGTGTGAAATTTTAAGGAGTTGTAATGACGACATTCAAAAAAAGAGATAAAAACGATATTTACGGGATGCCTATAGTTGGATTCTTTTTCAAGAATCCTCTTTTTCTCAATGGATTAAGGGTTACCGTATTACTGCTTTTTGCCTATGGGGTTTATATGGGCTTTGTGGATCAAACACCTGAAAACACCTTTACCAGATATCTTTTCTGGGGATTGTTCTGGTCACTATTTATCATCGTATCTCTTTCAAGTTTCGGTCGCATCTTTTGTGGTATCTGTCCGCACGGATTTGTTGGGAAATATTTGACAAAATGGGGAATGAATAGGGAGTTTCCAAAGTTCTTGAAAAACAGATACATCGGTATTTCTCTTATCGTTATAGGATGGTGGGGTGTTTACTATGCCTATCCATCATTCTTTAAATCTCCTTTAGCAACGGCAATGTTGTTTTTTGTACTTACTGTGATAGCAGTAGTTTTTTTCTTTGTCTATAAAGAGATGAGTTACTGTAAATATATCTGTCCAATCGGTTCTTTGACTAGAGCCTATCATCGTATCGCTCCAACTTGGCTTGGTACCTATAAAGAGGATTGCAGTCAATGTAAAACGTTTGATTGTGCAACAGCATGCAGCGCTAACCTGAAGCCATTTACTTTTGACAAGAGAAACAGTATGACTGATTGTACTCTATGTATGGATTGCAGTACAGCCTGTGAAAGTGTCAGTTTCAAGATCAACAAACCTTCGTTTTCTCTCTTTGATACCTTTAAGATAGAAAAGTTTGAAGTATGGGTTTTTATCCTCATCACTGCAGCAATTTCGATCACGATGAGTTTCCACCATGCATTGGGAAGAACGGCGATAGCGGATGAGTTTATTTGGTCTAAAACTGCGAACTTTGTACAGCAGTATATTGATTTGGGTTCTATGGATGTTGTAGGCTTGTTTGCCTTTATCTATGCAATGGTATTGAGTATAGGTATTACCTACATTGGCATGTTCTTAGCTTCAAAGCTTTTGAATGCAACGTTTGAAAAAACCTTTTATACTCTAGGTTATGCATTTATCCCACTATTTATCATCGGTGGATTATCTCATCTGCTGCAGAGTTTTTTTACACATACATATGCGGATATTGCCAATGGATTTATCTATGGATTTGGACTTGATACTGCGCCGGTCCACAATCTTGCTGCCAGAAAAGAGACCTGGTTAAATATCTTTAATTATTTCCCATACATTGCAGTGATATGGGCATATGTCATTTTGGGTAAAAGGATAGGTTTTTTCAATGCATCTAAAGTCAAGAAGACAGTTGCATTTATTTTTGCTTCATCACTGATCACTTTTTTTCTAAGTCTAAATATCTATAAGATATATGTCTATAAAACCTATGGTTTTGCAAATACAGGACACCACCATAGCACAGCAAAGAAAGATCAACATCATGCTGGGATTGAAAAGAAAGGTATAGATAAAACTGTTTCTAAAAAAGATATGTAATGTATAAGAAGCTAATCATTTTTATGATTAAGGGATGTGAGGTGAGGGCACTTTATGATTAAAGTGTCTTCATCTCATTCAGGGTTGCCATAAGTGCTCCCAGTTTGTTTTTTACCTCTAAGTATTCAAGTTCCGGGATGGAGTCTGCAACAACACCTGCACCTGCCTGCAGTGTAATAGAATCAGGTTTAATAAGGGATGTGCGTATAGCGATAGAGGAGTCCATATTCCCATTAAATGAGAAGTAACCTACTGCCCCAGAGTAAAATCCGCGTTTGAGACCTTCATAGCCTGCAATCAATTCCATTGCTTTGATCTTTGGTGCCCCAGTCATCGTACCGGCTGTAAAAGTTGCTGCAAAAAGGTCAAACATATCTTTATCTTCTGCGATCATCGCTTCTACATCAGATACAAGATGCATTACATGAGAGTATCTTTCAACACGCATCATTTCAGTGACCTGTACTGTTCCAACTTTGGCTACACGTCCCACGTCATTACGTCCAAGGTCAATAAGCATGAGGTGCTCTGCACGCTCTTTAGGATCAGCCAGAAGTTCTGATTCCAACTCTTTGTCTCTTTGGTGCGTTTTACCTCTTTTGCGCGTTCCTGCAATTGGACGTAAGAGAATTTCTCCATTAGTAAGTCTTACCATCACCTCTGGACTTGAACCACAGATGGAAAAGTCTTCATAATCAAGTAAGAAAAGATAAGGTGAAGGGTTCTTCGAACGTAGTATCCTATAGAAGCTGAGTGGATCAATCTTTCCTTTTTGTGTATAGCGGTTTGAAAGCAATATCTGGAAAATATCACCTGCACGTATATTTTCTTTACACTCATCGACCATCGCTTTAAATCGTTCTTCTTCAATACTGAACTCACCTTCACCTTCCAGTTCAACAGGTATAAGAGGCATTGGAGTGCAAATATCATTTAGAGACTTTGTAATCTCATTGAACTCGTTGGTTAAACGTGTATCATTGAGAATGAGTGTAAGTTTTGCATTTTTGTGTGAGTGGGCGATAATGATCGAGGGACGTACAAGATCCATATCCGGTGTATCTAACGGATCAAGCAAACCATTCATACTCTTTTCCAGTATTGGTTCAAAGACTTTTACCATGTCATAGCCGATAAAACCGATAAAACCGTCTACAAAAGAGAATCCGACTTCTTCTGCCTTTGCTTGATACTTTGCCTTGTCTAAAGACGTATAGTATGACTTTAGAAAACTAAAAGGGTTTTCTGAAAGGTTTTGGAGAGTTCCGTTTTGATCTGTATAACGAGTCGTTTTATCTTTGTAACTAAGACGCTCTTGAGCTCCTATCGTGATAAAAGAGAAATTCCCGTCAGCTGTGTTGACTACACTTTCAAACAACATTGTGATTTCATCGGGAAAGAGTGTTTTGATCTTTCCGTAAAGTGCTACTGGAGTGAGTTGGTCAAATAGTATTGTTTTATGCATGATTACTTCTTATTAAGCAGAAACGCGCGTTTATTGATGAGGGCTTTGACCCTCACAAGTGCATCTTCTGCAGATTTTTGATCAGAATATGGTCCAATCAGGAGTTTCTTGTATCCTTTTGGACTTCTTTTTGTGATGATATAGGTAAATCCATTACTGGTGATTCTATTCAAGAAATGTTGACTTGGATCATTGCTGAATGCACCTACCTGAATATAGTAATTACCGTGATGAATAGCTTTTGTATAGTTTTCAGCAGGCCTTGTGATCACATTGGCAGGTCTATATTTTTCTACTCTTTGCTCTTCTACGATCTGTTCTGTTCTGTTTTGAACTTTTTGCTTTGATACTTCAGACGTTGGATGAATTGAATTTTCAGCAGGTTGTTCTACGATATTCAGGATATCCGTTGGCTTTTCTTCCTCTGGTTCCGGCATTGGCGCTGGTGTGAGTTCTTTCTCTACTTCCACTTGCTTATGAACCGCTACTTCTTCTGGTTGCTCTTCTGATTTCGGTAGTTCTACATTTGTAGATTTTTCAGGCTTATCGGTTATTTCTGACATAGGTGCCGGAACTTCTTCTGTGATTTTTGGAGTTGTTGTCTCCTTGGTGATTTGGACCCGGTTCTCATCTTCTGTTACTTCTAAAGGTGTGGAAGTTTTATCCTCAGGCCCTGTCACGCTTTGCAGTGTAAGATCGGGACTGATCATCTCTATCTCATTTTGTTCAAAAAGAAGTTGATCCTGTTTTGGTGCTTTGAGTAAGATTTTAGTAAAGATAATTGAAACGATCAGTACAACAATTGCCAGAGCGATAATTGTCAGAAAACTTTTTGCCTTATTGGCTTGCTTCGGTTGTATATCATCGATAATGAGGTCATCTAAATTATGATCGTTCATAGTAGAAAAGTTCTCCCAAACAAATTTGGATGATTATATCATATAGAACTTTTAGATGAGTTTTTTATAAGGCAGTGTGATGATATTGTATGCTTCGGGTAAAGAAATATCCGGCAGACATTTCCACTTTTTTGTGAGTTTTTGTTTGAGCAAATTTGAAAGCTCTTTCAACTGTTTATCCGCTTCTTCCAAAGAGAGTTTATCTACTTCTATAAATACCTGTATACGTTCTTCACTCTTTCCTTGATAGATATGATACTTTTCTATGTGCAAAGTATCAAAAAGATGTTTGATGAGGTAATGGAACCTTTGATACTCTTCCCCTTTGTATTCGATCACGAGATAGTCGGTATATCCATTTTCAAGTAGAGGTGCAGCAATGGTATATTCGCGCTGTAGATGCTGTTCAAGTAAAAGAGGTGTAAGCGGTTCATCTATGCGTTCGAACTTAGCATAAAAAGTACGGTTGTTGAACTGTATCTGTTCAACGATACTATTACGTTTAATATAATAATGGGTATCAATAAGGTCGAGGTCAAATACTTTCAACTATTTGACCTCAAGTTTGATGTAAAACGTCATCGATTAATAAATCGGCTTGTCATAGATTTTAAAGTTTGAAGCAAGTTCTTTCATCTCTTCTTTGATTTTCGCGTGAAGTTCAGCATCATTAATGTTATCAAGTACGTCTGCGATCTTGTTTGCAATGATCTCAAACTCTGCTTCCTTCATTCCTCTACTTGTAAGTGCAGGAGAACCGATACGGATACCTGAAGTTACAAATGGGCTTCTTGTTTCACCAGGAACCGTGTTCTTGTTTACAGTGATACCTGCTGCTCCAAGTGCTGCGTCTGCATCTTTACCTGAGAAATCCTTGTTAAGGAACGAAAGAAGTACAAGGTGGTTATCTGTACCGCCGGAAACAACGTCATATCCTCTTTTCATCAATACCTCTGCCAGTACTGAAGCATTTGCTTTAACCTGCTTTGCATATACTTTCCACTCAGGGCTTAGGTTGTGTTTGAAACCTACTGCTTTTGCAGCAACCACATGTACAAGTGGACCACCCTGAAGACCAGGGAAGATCGCAGAGTTGATTTTCTTCGCGATCTCTTCGTCGTTAGTCATGATCATACCGCCACGAGGTCCTGCCAGTGTTTTGTGTGTTGTCGTTGTTACAACATCCGCATACGGGAATGGACTTGGATGTTCACCCGCACATACGAGTCCTGCAATGTGTGCAATGTCTGCAAAGAGGATCGCACCAACTGCATCAGCGATCTCACGGAACTTTTTAAAATCGATCTCTCTAGCATATGCTGAAGCACCACACACGATGATCTGAGGTTGTACGATCTTAGCGATATCCATTACTCTATCGTAATTGATACGGCCGTCAAGCTCTACACCATAAGTGAAGCTTTGGTAGTTTTTACCGGAGAAGCTCGGCTTAGAACCGTGAGTAAGGTGTCCACCGTGGCTAAGGTCCATACCAAGGATCTTCTCACCTGCTTTTAGCAGTGCAGCATATACCGCACCATTTGCTTGAGAACCTGAGTGAGGTTGAACGTTTGCATAGTTACAACCGAAAAGTTCACATGCTCTATCAATAGCCAGTTGTTCTACAACATCAGCATTTTCACATCCACCGTAGTATCTTTTGTAAGGGTAACCCTCTGCATATTTGTTCGTAAATACCGAACCCATTGCTTCCATTACAGCTGGAATAGTGAAGTTCTCACTAGCGATCATCTCAAGGTGATCGGTCTGTCTCTCAAGCTCATTATTAATCGCTTCAAAAATTTCCGGGTCGAAAGTTTCCATTGCGTATGACATGTTATTCCTTTTCCCGATGATATCGGTGGGTAATTTATTGAATGTATTTATAGCAAATTTCGGCTAAGGATATTATGAAAACATGTATTATTCGTCGGTTGAATCAGTTATCTTTATTTTCTTTATCCTCTATGATATGTTTGATTGTATCAAGTTCTTCTATGATCTTCTTGTTAGTAACACTGTTTTTATAGGACATAATAATAAGTTTCACCGAGACCAAAAAGACACCAACTTCCAACAGGAGCCCATGTGCAAAACCCTTGGTAAAAAGTGCAAGTGTAAAAAGTATCAATGTTACGATAATCACAATTACTGAAGCCATGTCAAAGTGTTCATTCATATCTCTCTCCTGTACTGGACTAGTGATGAAGTTTGATCCATTAATGAGTATATAAAAAGAACACTTAAAGAGGAAAAGCAGATTAATTTTTACATAATTTTAAAATGTAATAATATTCTTAGAATCACTTCTGACTGAGTTGCACCGGCAAAAGGAGAAGAAATGAAAAAAAATATATCTTTTTTGTTAAGTATTATCGCGCTTATTATGGTGGGGTGTGGAGGTGGAGGTTCAGGAGGCTTTATCGATATTGCTGCAATCATTGAGCATAAAGACTTCTATCGGTATATCGAGGCTGAGGAAAAGTATCTTAAAGAGCTGTTTGATGGAAATGGAACATTGATGAAGGAAGTATATACTCTGGATAATGTGAAAGAGGGTAATAGTACAAGTGAGTACCTAATAGATGGGGCTTATGTCTATATTACTGAAAATAATGTGACAGAAAGATGCAGGGTTGAAGATAATAATAAATCAGTGACTTTTTCGTGTATAGAGGTAGGTGTTACAGGTGCTGCTGTTGATACTGTACGTTGGTTTGAACTGGATGATGCATTAGCAAATCCAGAATAAACATAGAGAAGCAATAATCTCCATGTTATTCTTTTGTAAAATATATCTTACTTCTATTTTTTGTTCTGAGATCTCTCTTTACAAGCATTGACATCGATACAGAACATACCTTTGCCTTTTTTGGCAGGTTTGAGCTCTTCGAGTATATCATGCCCGCATTTTTTACATAATGTTTCAGCATCAACGATAGGTAGCAGCTCTTCTCTTGGTTTTTCCGGTTTCATCGCAGGGAAGAGAAGTACATCACGGATAGAGTGCTGGTTGGTCAGCATCATGACAAGACGATCAATACCGATACCTTCACCAGCTGTTGGTGTCATACCGTAGCTTAGTGCTTTAACATAGTCAGTATCCATATGCATCGCTTCATCATCACCGGTAGTCTCTTTTGCATCGACCTGGCCTTTGAACCTTTCATATTGATCGATCGGGTCATTAAGTTCTGAGAAGCCGTTAGCGATCTCTTTCCCTGCCATGAAAAGTTCAAAACGTTCAGCAATATCCAGGTTGTCATCACTTCTTCTTGCCAAAGGCGAGATATCAACCGGGAAATCGGTAATATAAGTCGGATTGATCAGTTTTGCTTCAACAAACTCATCGAAAAGTTCAGCCTGTAGGTAACCTAAGGTAAGGTTAGGATCTACTTCAACTTTGTGTTCTTTAAGGTAAGCGACAATCTTTTCCTTGTCACTTGTGATCTCTGCCGGAACCCCGCCGATTGTTGTCAAGGATTCAATATATGGTACTTTTGCAAACGGTGTGGAGAAATCAATCTCTAGTTCACCATATGGAAGTTTTCTCTCTAATCCAAGATTATCAAAGAGGTAATCAAATAGTTCTTCAGTGATCTTCATCAGATCATCATATCTATGATAAGCCCAGTAAAACTCGATCATCGTGAATTCAGGATTATGAGTATGGTCCATACCTTCATTACGGAAGTTTCTATTGATCTCGAATACAGCTTCCATACCACCTACGATCAAACGCTTGAGGTAAAGTTCCGGAGCGATACGAAGGTATCTTTCTACATCCAATGCATTGTGATGTGTGATAAACGGTCTTGCGTTCGCTCCACCAGGAATCGGGTGCATCATCGGTGTTTCTACTTCAAGGAAGTTTTTCTCTTCAAAGAACCTTCTCACAAGAGACACGATCTTACTTCTCATGATAAAGGTCTCTTTGACTTCCGAGTTCATGATCATATCAAGGTAACGTTGTCTGTAACGTAGTTCAGGATCCTGTAATCCGTGGAACTTCTCAGGAAGCGGAGAGATCGCTTTACTAACGATATTCAGTTCTCTACAGTGAAGGGTGATCTCACCGGTCTGAGTAACAAATGGAAAGCCTTTTGCCTGAATGATATCACCGACTTCAAAGAGCTTTTTGACAATGTTGTTATAATAACCTTCCGGAAGATCATCCCGGTTGTAATAGATCTGTACAAGACCTTCACTGTCTTCTATCTTTGCAAATGCAGCTTTACCCATAATACGTACAAACTTGATACGTCCGGTCAATGCATAGTCTCTAGACTCATCTTTTTTAACCTCTGCATCTATTGTAAGAAGGTCCTGATTTTCACTTAAAAACTGTTTGGAAGGCATTCCTTTTTGAACCTGGTTAGGATAAGGATTTATCCCTTCTTCTCTCAGTTTTTCTGTTTTTTTGATACGTTCTTGGATATATTGATTATCAAATATCAAAGTTTCTCCTATTGTAAGTTTGTTCTTTTTTATATTTTTATTGAGAAGTATTACTCTTCTAATGCTTCTTCTTGGCAATCTTCGCATATACCTTCGATTTTCATAGTATGGCCTGTCATCTTGAAGTTAAACTTCTCAGCAATTGCTTCTTGCCGTTTTTCTATCGTTTCATCATAAAATTCAATGATGTCACCGCACTTGGTACATATAAGATGATCATGGTGCTTTTTAAGCCCCAGTTCATACTTTTTGCCCTGAATCCCAAAAGAGATTGAACTGACAATCTTAGACTCTTCCAGCAATGTCAACGTACGATATACTGTAGCAATACCGATGTTAATATCAGGATGCTGCTGTTTCAGTAGCATATAGATATCTTCAGGGGTATAGTGATCCTCATTTTCATACAAGAACTTCAAAATAAGCTCTCTTTGTTTGGTAAACTTGAGAGAATTACATTTTAGCAAATCCTTAAATTTTTCTAAAAGCTCAGGATATGAGATCATCAGCTGCCTTTTTATTGTGTCGTTGCACTGCTGTTATTATCATCCTTTACAACCGGTGTTTGTGTGGACAATACTGATGAAATATTTGTTTCATTCACTTCTGATAATGAAGTCGTTTCCATACCAAGTGATTTTGTATCCAGGTTTATCAGATAAGAACCGGTCGCATTGAGATAAGGATAGAGTTGACTATCATGTGTATATCTTTCAACTTTCTCTTTTAGCAGTTTAACATTAGAAAGTGCCGTAACGATCAGAGCAAAGATGATGAAGTATTTTCCACCACCTATGATCAGTCCCAAGAGGCGGTTGATAAATCCTAATCCGCTCGCAGAAGTGAGTTTAGATAAGATAGCACCGATCAGCGTCGCACCAAGCCATATAATGATCAAAACTGCAAGAAAACCGATCAGTTTAAGTATCGCAGTATTATCGAGTTGCAGGAAATTTGTTTCAATGAATTGCGCAGCTTTTTCTGAGAGACGTGAGGCAAAGTATACACCCCCGACCAATCCTGCCAATCCAAAAAACTCTTTGATGAAACCATTCATAAAGCCTTTGATTCCGAGAATAATGATGATCGCGCCTATTGTCACATCAAAATAGTTGAAGTCAACCATTGAAAAGTTTTGCAGTGAAAAATCCATGTTGTTTCCTACACTCCCAAATTTATTTTGCGTATTGTATCCAAAAAGACTTAGTGCCTATATTTTCAATTCACTTGGTTTATTGGCAAATTGCATTGCTACATCACGACTGATCAAACCTTCATTAAGGTATTTTTGAAGGGCTTGTGTCTGTGTTTGCATACCTGTATCACCTTGACCAAGTTGCATTTGTGAGTAAATCTGGTGTACTTTATCCTCACGAATCAGGTTGGCAATTGCGTGGTTAGTAATAAGTATTTCTGATGCAGCCACACGTCCTCCCCCCAGTTTCGGAAGTAGTGCCTGTGCAATTACGGCAACCAATGACGTAGAGATCATTGCACGGATCTGTGGTTGTTCATCTCCGCTAAATACGTCGATAATACGGTTAATCGTTCCAGCTGCTGAAGAGGTATGCAGTGTACCAAATACCAAGTGTCCTGTTTCCGCAGCAGTCAGAGCAGCTTCGATCGTCTCTTTATCCCTCATCTCCCCGATCAGGATGATATCCGGATCCTGACGCATCGCATACTTCAATGCCGCAGCGAATGACTTGGTATCTTCACCCACACCCCTGTGAGAGAAAACACATTTTTTATTTTGATGGATAAATTCGACCGGATCCTCAACAGTAACGATGTGTTTCTGTTCCGTTTCATTGATTTCATTAAGCATAGCCGCAAGAGTAGTCGATTTACCTGAACCTGTAGGTCCTGTAACCAGGATAAGACCTTTTTCACGTTTTACAAGTTTTTTATATACTTGCGGTGCTCCCAGATCATCAAGAGACGGGATATTGATAGGAATGATCCTGAATGCTGCAGCCATATCACCCAGTGTTCTATAGTAGTTTGCCCTGAAACGCCCAATCCCCGGAAGTAAAAGAGCGAAGTCTAGTTCATCATGCTCTTCAAATGCCTGTTTTTGCTTTTCTGTGATCAAGGAGTAGCACATCTCTTCGATATCATCACCGGTAAGTTTTGGAAGATTGACTGGTTTGAGTCTTCCATCAAGTCTGATTTGTGGTTCTGTACGACTTACTAAGTGAAGGTCTGATGCACCATGTGTTACAACACTCTGGAGTAGTTTTTTGATATCGAAGCTTGCCATAGGCTATCCTTTATTTTAATATTTCATTATATAAATTCTCATTATACCCAACGATTACATGATTGTCCACTGTAATCACGGGACGTTTGATGAGCATATTCTCTTTTGCTAACCACTCTTTTTTCCCCTGATCATCAAGATTGAGTTCTTTGAGTTTTAGGGTACGGTAGGTTGTCCCCCTTGTATTGAAGAGTGTGTTTATATCACTGTGCTCAAGCCATTTAGAGATCTCGGTATCAGATACAGGAGTTTCTCTGAAATCTATGAATTCGACGTCCAACTTATGGCTTTTGAGGTACTTGAGTGCTTTACGAACCGAGTCACAGTTTTTGATCCCATATACTTTGATCATTGATTGACCTATTCGATAATTGCAGGTACGATGAAGAAGTCATCTTTTGTGTTAGGTGCATGACATAGGATATCTTTTGCAACAGTGTCGTCACCTTGTGGAATATCTTCTCTCATGGGTGTCCCGCCTTCTAGTGTTGAGAATGTAGCTGAAAGGGTTTTTGTGTCCAATTCATTAAGGTTATCTACATAGGCAAGAATCTCTGTGAGTTGATTTTTAACTTCTTCTTTTTTTGACTCATCGATACGTAAGTGTGAAAGTTTTTCTAAATTTGCTAAAACTTTATCGTCAATTTGCATAATTTACCTTGCTTCTTAAAGATTTTTGCTTATTATATATCAATTTAGTTTAGAATTACAGAAATAAAGACAAAGGAAAACGATGTTAAAACTAGATATGAATTCACAAGAATTTAAAGATGAGATGGAAAAAACCGAGAAGTTTGCAGATAAAGTTTGTGAATCAAAAGGATGGGTCTACGGTCCAAATGCTGATGTTAATGAAGGTGTAATCATGGGGCTTGCAAGACACAAGCTTCTTTATGGAAAGAGGTTCTGCCCATGTTTTATGGTAGAAGAAGATCCGGAAAAACCAGGTAAGTTTAGAAGTACGGATGACCGTATCTGTCCTTGTAAACCGGCGATAGAAAAAGAGATCCCTGAACACGGTATCTGTCACTGTCAGATCTTCTGTACTCCAGAATACTTTGAAGCAAATAAATAATAGTTTTAAAAAAAGAAGATAGAATACGCGCATATTATTATCGTCATTTTTGAAAAGACTATATTAAAGGTATATTATGCAGTCAACATTAGATAAAAGCAATATTCACTCTGAAGAGTTGGAGGCTTTGCTAAAAGAGAGAGAAGAAGGAAACGTAGATTTTCTTCTTGTTGATGTAAGAGAAGATATGGAGTATAAAATGGGACACATCAAAGGTGTGGACCTGCTTTTGCCGACTTCTTCATTTGGTCAGTGGGCTCAAAAGTTTGCTGAGGAGAATAAAGACAAAACTGTTATTTTTACTTGTCGTACAGGTAACAGAAGCGGACAAGTACAACATATTTTTAAGCAACACGGACTTGATCGTATGATCAATCATGCGGGTGGAATTGTTTCTTATCGCGGTGAGATAGAAAAGTAAGATGTCCAAGATACTCTATCTGCATGGTTTTGCTTCTTGCGGAGAGGGAAATAAGTCCAGAGTACTTGGGGCATACTTTGGTAATGAGAATCTACTTGCACCTAACCTGCCGTTTGCACCGCAAGAGGCTATCGAAACTCTTTCAACCCAGATCTTGGGAGAGAAGCCTTCCCTGCTTGTAGGATCTTCATTAGGTGGTTATTATGCGACCTATCTTGCTGAAAAGTTTGACATTCCTGCTGTATTGATCAACCCTTCATGTAAACCCTGGGAAACCTTGGCAAATTATGTGGGATGGCAAGAGCGTTTTTGTGACGCTGAACGTTTTGAATTTAAACAGGTTTATTTGCACCAGCTTGAAAGATTCTCATCACCGCCTCAAAGCTCACGTTATCTTGTTTTACTACAAAGTGAAGATGAAGTATTGGATTACCGTGTAGCAAAAGAACAGTATAAAGAGTATAGGGTGATCGTTGAGTATGGCGGAAATCACCGTTTTGAAAATATTCACGAATATCTCTCCATGATAGAGAGTTTTATGAAATCTTAGGAGCATGTATGAATGTTGTTGATCTCTTGATGAAATTATTGAGTTTTGAATCCATCACCCCAGATGATGCCGGTTCTCTTAAGTTTATTGAGGAATACCTTCCCGGATATGAGGCTACTTATGTGAATATAGAAGGGGTTAAAAATCTTTTTTTGACCAAAAAATTCGGAAATGGATCCCATCTTTGTTTTGCAGGGCATGTCGATGTCGTACCTCCGGGTGACGGATGGGAGACCAATCCGTTTGTCCCTGTGATTAAAGATGATAAGATTTATGCCCGCGGTACACAGGATATGAAATCCGGTGTAGCGGCTTTTGTACAGGTACTTAAAGAGGCGGATGAATTTGAGGGACGTTTATCTCTCTTATTAACCTCGGATGAAGAAGGAGATGCAAAGTATGGGACTGTGGTCATGCTTGAGCATTTAAAAGAAGTTGGTATGCTGCCTGATTACTGTATCGTGGCTGAGCCGACCTGTGAAGAGAGATTTGGAGATGCGATCAAGATAGGACGTAGAGGATCGATCAACGGCTATCTTACTATTAAAGGGAAACAGGGACATGCTGCGTATCCTGAAAAAGCGATCAACCCTGTGCATCAGATCGCTCCGATCCTAGATAAGATCGCAGGGGTCAATCTTGATAGTGGTGATGATAATTTTGCACCAAGCAAAATGGTGATTACCGATATCCGAGGCGGTATGGAAGTAACGAACGTTACTCCGGGTTCACTTAAAATCATGTTCAATGTACGTAATTCCACAAAAACCTCACAAGAGGATATTAAACTACACATTGACAAACTCTTTAAAGATTTAAATTATACTTTGGAATTGACGCAGGGCTCCTATCCGTTTGTAACAAAGAGAGACTCTAAGATCGTAGAGAAGCTTACTGAGAGTATTAAAGATATAACAGGGCTTCAAACCAAGTTCTCTACAGCAGGTGGAACAAGTGATGCACGTTACATGGGTGCATACGGAATAGATGTGGTAGAGTTCGGAGTGAAGAATGATACAATTCATGCTCCGAATGAAAGAACCACTATCGGTGAAGTAGAAGGTCTTTATCAGGTATTTAAAGATTTGGTCAAAAATTTTAATTAAAGGCAGGTTGATGAGAAAAATTATATCAGTGTGGGCTATTACGTTGCTTTTTACAAGCTCACTCTTCGGTGTAGAACTGATTTGGGAAAAGGATACTGCTACAGCTTTCGCTAAAGCCAAAGCAGAAAAGAAAAACGTGATGTTAATGGTTGAGGCTACTCATTGTAGATGGTGCAAGAAGATGAAAGAGGAAACTTTGGCTGACAAAGAGGTAAGAAAACGTCTTCAAAACTACATACTGGTAATGATCTTGAGAAGTGATGAAAAAGCAATGAAGATACTGCCTGAGTCATATTACCCGGCACCGACGACTTTTTTCATGACACCGGAAGGTGAGATCATTGAAAAAGCGATCGGTTATTTTGAGGCGGATGACTTTATTACTTATATTAATGATGTTGAGGCTGACTGATATACCATGTTATTCGATCGTCCCCACTTCACAGAGTATGTAATGGCAAGGTTAGTGACATTGTCACTGACCGTTTTTGTCATATTTTCAGTAATTTTGGCGACTTTTATTGATGATACAATGACCTTGTCTTTAGTTATATTTATTCTCTGGCTTGCACTAACGATTTTTGTTTATGCAATCTATAGGGGTGCTTCGAAGATGCAGCGGGAGCTTGGAAAAATAAACAAATATCTTAAAATGCTGGATACGGTTGATACGATTGATCTAGATAGAATTTTTTTTACCCGAGAGTTTGAACAGATCAATCAAAACCTGACCAAGGTCCTTGAAAAATCTAAAAAAAGAGAAGAAATTAAACAACGCTATAATGCGAAACTCAAGCTTAAAAATAAGCAGCGGGGAGATATGATCTCGGCTATCGCCCATGAGTTTAGAAATCCTATTGCTTCTATTATAGGTTATGCACAAACATTACAAGAAGATAAAGATATTCCGCCTGCATTGCATGATAAATTTTTGGGAAAAATATGTAATAACGGTGATAAGATAGAAGCGCTATTAAGCAGGTTAGTACTTTGGAACAAGTTTGAAAGCGGAGAAGCAAAACTTCACCAAAGCACTTTTGACCTTATGAGTCTGACCCAAGAGGTGAAAAGTGCTCTTGTTGATGATAAGTATAAAAGCAGGAAAATTATCATACAGGGTGAACCGCGCCAGCTTGAAGCGGATCGTACATTAATTGAAATAGTCATTAAGAATTTGATTGAGAATGCACTTAAATATTCAAAAGATGATGTTTTGGTCAGTATAACCGATGATCGTTTTTCGGTGAGTGACAAAGGTGTAGGTATCTCTGAGGATGATATTGAGAAAGTGACCAAAAAGTTCTATCGGTCAGGTACACACAACTGGGATAACTCAATGGGGCTCGGACTATCGATTGTCAAAAAAATCCTTCTCCTGCATAATACTGAACTTGAGATCCAAAGTACACTGGACAAAGGTTCTACTTTTTCTTTTAAGATATAACCATTTTAAATAATTAATAATTTTATATCTTAATTGAAGTATTTCTTTATTTGATGATATAAGACATTTTTATTTATGAGCAAAGTTACCTAAAAGTTACATTTTAAAAAAATGCAATTTTCTTTCCACACAATAACCATTTTTTTATTCAAAATTAAATAAACTCTTAACATGCAATACCCTGAAAAGCCTGCTTTAAGGGGTACTTATGATAATCATAAGTTTAGCTAAATTTTAAGGAGGAAACATGAAACTGGGTTTCTTGGTTGACCTAAACCTATGTATGGGTTGTAAGGGTTGTGAAGTCGCGTGTAAAGTGGAAAATGAAGTTCCACTTAGCTCTTGGCGTTTACGTGTAAAGTATATTGATATCGGAACATTCCCGGATACATCAAGATCATTTACACCACTACGTTGTAACCACTGTGAAAGCGCACCATGTGAGCGTATCTGTCCTGTTTCGGCATTGCACTATCTTGAAAACGGTATTGTAAATGTTGATAGCAATAGATGTATTGGATGTGCAGGATGTATGATGGCGTGTCCATACGGTGCAATCTACATGGATCCTGAAACAAACACTGCAGATAAATGTACATACTGTGCACACCGTATCGAGAGTGGTATGATGCCGGCATGTGTAGTTGTTTGTCCAGTAGAAGCAAATATCTTTGGTGATGTGGAAGATGATCATTCTCATATCTCTCAGTATATTATGGCACATCAGGGTGGAGTACAGGTGCGTAAGCCGGAGAAGCATACAAATCCTAAACACTATTATGTAGGTGGTGGTACTTATACACTTGACCCACTAGCTCATCAAAGACTTGAAGGACATAACCTCTTCAACAATATTACAACCCTTAAGCACGTCGGTGATCCAAACCACGGTGTATTAGATAGATTCTTGGCACCATTTGTATCACATGCTGAACATGATAATAAGAGCTTCATGAACTTTGACAATAACGGACTTGAGTCTCATGAACAAGAGGGAGGTCACTAAGATGGTAGAACATACAATTGATGCAACACACGCAGTTGTTACGCTTGACGTAGCACTTCCAGGTATTATCTGGGGATGGATGATCACACTGAATATGTGGGCAAAGAGTATTGGTACGGGTGTAGTATTTGTAGCAGCATACCTACTTTACAGACACAATAAAGATGCAATGCCTAACCTAAGATGGTCAATGCCTGTGATCTCTTTCATCGCACTAAACGTATTTTTGCTCTTTACACTTGTGGATCTTCACCAGCCGTATAGAATGGTAAATATCTTCTTGCACCCACACTGGACATCTGCGATTACTGTAGGGGCATGGATGGCATCACTTTTTACACTTTTAATCACGATTCTTATGGTGATTGGTTTGGCTGATCAGTTTACTGAATACTTCAAAAGAGGATGTAAAGTAGCACCAGTAAGATCACTCATGTCATTTGCAAGCAGCAAATCTGCTACATATGAGAAGATTTTCCCATTTGTAGTATTTCTTGCTATTCCTGTAACGGCGTATACTGCGATCATTATGGCAGAATCAAGTGCAAGAGAGCTTTGGCAAGCACCTACTGAAGTAATGCAGATGATTTGGGCAGCCTTGATGGCAGGTTCAGCAGCACTTATTTTGGTATCTGGTTCATGGAGTCAGGAAGCAAGAAAAGATCTGGCATTGATCCTTTCAGTCGCTGTGTTCTTCTCATTTGCAATGTATATGGGTGAGTATTTCTTCTCATTCAAGTCTTCTGAAGCGGAAGCGACATTGGCATATGTACATGCAGGTGGATCATATAATGTAGAGTTCTGGTTTGGTATGACACTTGGATTTATCGCACCTTTCTTCCTCGCAACTTCTACAATGAAGAATGACAATGTAACGCTGCTTAGATTTGCAGCTATTTTGGCACTTGTGGGTCTATATATGGCAAAAGACGTATGGCTCAAAATCCCACAGATGTTACCATTGAGTTAAGGAGAGTAGATTTATGACAAAATCAATGAATAACACAACAGATAAAAATTTTATCGAAAGTAGAAGAAGTTTCCTAAAAGGTACAGCATACTCTGTAGCAGGTGCAACACTTGCTACAGGTGTATTTAAGACTGTAGCTGAAACTCCGGCTGTAGCAGAGAACAAGTTCACACCTACACCGAAAACACTCTCTTTCTATCCACCACTTGAAGAGTGGGATAGCTTCACTGAGCTTGATGGAAATGACTGGAAAAGAGGTGGTACAGCTAGAAACGGTGTACAAAGTGAAGAGAATCCAAACGGTATCAAAACTACAGAGTATATGCTTGTTCCAACTGCATGTTCAAACTGTGAGGCTTCTTGTGGTCTGACAGCATGGGTTGACCTTTCTACATATAAAGCTGGCGGTCAATTGGCAGTACGTAAGTATATGGGTAACCCGCTTCACGCAGGTTCACGTGGTAGAAACTGTGCAAAAGGTTATGCAACTCAGTCACAAATGTATGATCCGGATCGTATCCCATTCCCACTTAAAAGAGCACCAGGTTCAAAAAGGGGTGAAGGTAAGTGGATAAGAACCACTTGGGATGAAGCAATGGCTGAAATCGGTAAGAAGATGAATGATACTCTCAAGAAGGGTGATGAAATCTCAAGAAAGTCTATCATGTACCATGTTGGTCGTCCAAATGAGAATGGGTTTGGTCACCGTGTTCCTCACTCAATGGGTTGTGATGGATATGATTCTCATACAAATATCTGTTCTGCAGGTGCAAGACAAGGTACAATCCAGTGGACGAATGACGATAGAAACTCTCCGGATTGGGCAAATGCGAAGTTGATCTTCCTTCAGTCATCACACGCAGCAGATGCTGGTCACTACTTCCAACAAGCAGCAGGGCGTATCGCTGATGCACGTAAAAAAGGTGCAAAGCTTGTTGTTATGGATCCAAGACTTTCAAACTCTGCTGGTATGGCTGACCTTTGGGTACCATGTTGGCCAGGAACTGAAACGGCTCTTTACCTTTACCTTGCAAACAGAATTCTTAATGAAAAAGGAATCAATGGTGAGGATCTAGTAAATCACGAGTTTGTGAGAAACTGGGTAAACTGGGATGAGTTGATGAGCAACAGAGAGTATCTTGACCTACTTGTAGAGAAAGGATATATTAAAGCTGCTCCGGCTGGAAACTCATATGAAGATTTCATTGAGATGGCAAAAGAGATGTACAGCCCGTATACACTTGACTTTGTAGCTGAAGAGTGTCGTATCGAGAAGCGTATCGTTGAGAAGCTTTACGACATGTTCATTGATGCAGGTGCAAGAGTAGCTACATATATCTGGAGAGCAGGTCCTATCGGTCATAAAGGTGGATGGATGATCGCTCGTTCAGCATTCCTTCCATTTGTACTTCGTGGTGCGATGGCAGGAGACAAAGGTGGAGTAGGTCTACACCACTGGCATGTTATCTCTGTTAACGGAAAGGGTGATAAAGCAACTGAAGCAGATAATGCACCAGGTGCAGTTGATGTATGGAATGAATTGGCTTGGCCACCTGAGTATCCACTCAGTTCATACGAGATGTCTCATATCTTGCCACACCTTCTTCTAGATGATGAGTGGAGAGCGAAGTGGAAAGCTAAAGGATTGAACGTACCTGAGAAATTGGCTGTATGGATTCCACGTATGTACAACCCAGTATGGATCAACCCGGACGGATTCAGATGGATCGAAGCGTTGAAACGTGAAGATAAGATTGAGATGTCATTCAACCTTTCTCCAACTTGGTCTGAAACTAACTGGTACTGTGACTATATCCTTCCAGTAGGATTGGCAGGTGAGCGACATGACCAACACTCTGAAGCAACTGAACCTAAAAGATGGTTAAGTTTCCGTAACCCGGCACTTAGAGTAGCTCTAGAGAAAATGGGATGGCAGCCAAAAGATCCAACACGTGCTACACTTGAAGCGCATATTAAAGCAGGTCTTGGTGAAATCTGGGAAGAAGTAGAGTTCTGGGCAAACATCATGGTACATCATGTAGATCCTGATGGAAGCCTTGGTATCAGAAAATATTGGGCATCAAAAGAAGATCCAAGTAGAGCAGTAACGATTGCAGAGTGGTATCAAGCAGCATTTGATCAATTGCCGAACCTTCGTGCAGCAGCTAAAGCAGCATACCCAGACTCTAAGTATCCTAACTACGAGATGATGAGAGATAGAGGTACATGGCTAGAAGAAGCAAATATCTATAAGCCGCAAGAGAGACCACTGGCTAAAGACGGTGATGCTTATATTGCACATGGACATAGATATGAAGCAGATCAAGTTGAAAAGACTGAGTTTGGAACTCTCGTTGTAACTGATGAGCATACAGGTGAGAAACAAGCGATCGGTATTGAGCGTGATGGTAAGATTATGGAAGGATTCCATACACTTTCTAAGAAGCTTGAGTTCTTCTCTTCTTACTTTGCTGAGTGGAAATGGCCTGAGTACGCTGTGCCTATCTATCCAACAACAAAAGAAGATAGAGTGAAAATGACACATGTTGTTACGCAAGTACACCATGACTTTATGACAAAAGAGAATGAATTTGCACTGAATACAATATTCAGATTGCCATATAACATTCATACACGTTCTGTGAACTCTAAACACTTGATGGAGATCTCTCAGAACCACAACCCGATTTGGATTAACACAGAAGATGCGAAGAGACTTAACATCAAACGTGGTGATGCAATCAAAGTTACGATTACAGATACTGTATCAGGTCTTGATTCTGGTTATTTTATTGCTATGGCAGTACCTACAGAAGCGACAATGCCGGGTGTTCTAGCTAACTCTCACCACGCAGGTAGATGGAAGCTTAAGAATGCTGTTGAGATCCCAGGATTTGAGCATAAACTTGGAATAATGGGTCTTGGTGCACCGCTTTATGAGATGACTATGGATGGTAAAGTGGGAACACTGAAGCCAAAACAAGGTCTAGATCAAGGTATGCAAGAGCGTAGAGATACTTGGCAGTTCAAAGAGTACAACAGAGACCTTGATAATATCTGGTGGGATGGTCTGAGCGGTTCTTGGCAAAATGCTGTAGCACCATCACATCCAGACCCGGTTGCAGGTAACCATGCATGGCACCAAAAAGTATCTATCGAGCCTGCTGGTAAAGATGATAACATTGGTGATATCTGGGTGAACTATGAGAACAATATGAAAGTTTACCAAGCATGGAGAGATAAACTTACTCGTCCGCTTGCAAAAGGCGATACACTTAGACGTCCTAAGCATATTAAGCGTCCATGTGTGCCTCTTTCTCACAAAGCATATTCAGTGGAGATCACTGACTAATGCTATTACCTTGGGCTTCGCCCGGGGTATTAATCTTCTTATACACCAGCTTGTACTATTTTCCAGATAACTAACACTCTTATGGCTTATTTATCTTGAAAGTGGTATAGTGCCAACTAATAATAACCCTGTTTACTTAAATAAGAAACAGGATGAACGACAAGGGTAATAATGGAACAAATGAAACATGATATAGAGAATCGTATTGCGTTGTATGCGTTGATCTCAAGATTGATGTTGATTGAAGTTGATGATAAGTTTTTGGATACGATTGAAAGTGATGAAGCGATTCTTGCGCTTTTTCCCCACTATATGGGATGGAACAAGCGTAAAGAGCTAAGTCGTGAAGAACTTATCAGTCAATACTACAATGTAGACTTTGCGAATCTTTTTTTGATGCACTTAGTGCCTTATGAAAGTTTCTATACTAGAGATGATCAGATGATAGAGAGCGGAGGAGATAATCCGGTTATTGAACTTTATAATGAACTTGACTTCCGTGTGGAACTTGATAAAGCCAGAGTAGTTAGTGCAGACCATATAGGTGTAGAACTTGAGTTTATGTACATGCTCTGTGCAGCACAAAAGAAAGCACTTGAGGCTGATGATAAAGACGGCATCTGTGAATTACTTCAAGTACAAAGAGCATTTTTGAAAGAGCATCTCCTTGAGTGGGCTCCGATGTTTCTGATCAATGCAAAAAGAGAGTCTCGTACACCGCTTTATCATGATGGTACTGAGTTGACACTGGAGTTTTTACTTTCTGATTATGAATATATTACTCAAATGCTTGCTGCACACTGTAATGAGGATGCGGAGAACGAATGAGCCTTCATTTAGAGATCGCTTCATGTGTACGTGCGACCAGTAAATTTTCCCAGTGTACCAAGTGTGTAGATGCTTGTCCTGAGTCGATTCAGATTGTTGATAATTTACCTACTTTTGCGAAGGGTACAGGTGTCGAGGCAGCTGCATGTATTGGTGCCTGTCCTACTGAAGCTTTTGCATTGAGTGACTTTTCGACTACAGAGTTCTTTTTTACTTTTTTAGAATCAAAAATAAGACTTATTTCACCAAAGATCAACGTTCCATGTCTATCAGTACTGAGTATTGAACATCTTATATCCCTTGCAGTGGCAAGTGAAGAACCGATCACACTGGATCTTAGCAGTTATGATCCGGATAGTCAGCTTTATGATCTGATCGAGGCTCGTGTCGAAGAAGCAAATTTTATTCTTTCCAGTATTTCATCAAAGCAGTTGGAGACCAATATTGATAGAGTTGAGACTCTTTTAGATACAGAGAGTAAGGAAGAGACTTCCAGACGATCATTTCTCGGTAATGCATCGCTTAAGGGAGTGATGAAACATAAAAAAGAGTTTGATGAAGCTGTAGAAGCAGAAGAACTTCGTTCATTTGAACTAGATACTTCCGTGATCTCTAAAATAAAAGAGAAGCATCTGCCAGATAAAAGAAAGATACTCTTTACAACATTTAAGCGTCTTGATATACCGGAGTCTTTTGATGTTATTGCGATAGAAGATATAAGCTTTATCTCCCAAAAATATGTGGATGAGAACTGTACGAACTGTCAGATCTGCTACCGTATCTGTCCTACGGGTGCACTCTCAAGCAACAAGAAATTCTCACTTATTCACTTTGATGCCATGCTATGTGTGAAGTGTCATCTCTGTCATGATGTGTGTGAACCTAATGCAATCCAATTACAAGATGGGTTTGAGATTAAAGAGTTTTTTGAGCCACAACAGCGGACATTGGCAACTTTCAATATCAAACGTTGTAATGAGTGTGGAAACCATTTCACTTATATTGGTGGTGAGCAGACCTGTCCACGCTGTTTGATCGAAGAGGAAGAGGCTATGTTCCTGCATGATAATGCCAAACGTATGAGAGGAGAAGAGTAAAATGGTACATTTTTCTGAACCGATAGGTGAAAATTTAGTGAGAGGAATTGAAGGTGAGCTTTGCTTAGCTTCAAGAAGATAGGAATAATATGCAACCTCATGAGATACAGCCTGATACGAAGTTGTGTACGATACTTGGTTATAATGCACAAACGGGGTATACGAGAAAATACTTTAACAAAATATTGAAGTCACAAGGGATTAATGCTACTGCAATCGCACTCAATATTACCGATGAACATTTTGACTTTACGATGTCAAATGTAGCAAGTTCAAAGGTTGATCGTATGATGATTGAGAGGGAGTTCCAGCAAAAAGCAGTGCATTACTGTGACAGCTTAAACGAAGCAGCTCAAAGAGAACAAAGAGTTGACTTTATCGAGATAGAAGAAGGTAAGATCACAGGATATTGCCTGGATGATAAAGTGAATTCACTTTTTGAAAAGCCGGAGTTTCTGGATGATCAGATACGCTTTATTGCAAAAATGATGCTGATTGCTAACAGGTGGTATAATGCGAAGATAGATACGGATGAGATACCGCTGTTGATAGGTGATTGAACTAAATAAGATTGATTTTTAAAAAGCGGCTAGTTGCTTGATAGCCTGTCGAAAACACATTGAAGCTTTGCTTCACGAATGATATGATAGAAGGAGAATAATATGAGAGATATGGAAGATTTAAGAAAAGAATTTGAAAACTTTAACGAGCAGAACTTCAATGGAAACCCTGCGTTTTGTCCTGATGGACAGTGTGATTCAGATGAGGAGATAGATCTTAAGGATTACCCATCTTATACAGAAGCGCTTTATGAAAAGTTGATCGCTCCTTATCAAAGCGGTATCTACATTTCACGTTGGGATATTAAAGATATTGCACTTGCTGCAGGTGATTCAATGGCGATTCACCCACGTAAGCGTATGTTTGAGCTACTAATGAAGTATGCTACAAGTAAAGAAAATATGCAGAAGGTACTTGATGCACTTGAGGAGCATATGGAAGATAAGATTGGTATTTATACTGAAATGATTGAGAATTTTCCTGCAAGTGCAGAGATATTTGAGCCAAAGATAGAGAAAGCTCGTAGAACGATGAGGATCTTCCCTCAGATCATTGAAGAGTATTTTGAGTAATTTTGCTCAGATACTTTTTTATCCTTCTATTCTTTCCTACACTTAAATCCCTAATCTTTGATACAGTATAATTAATATCACATGCATTGAAAGGGATATCATGTCAGAAATCAAAAAAGAAAAAGCCTTAGAATATCATATCGGTGGGAAAATCGGTATAGAGATTAAAACACCATGTAATACACAGTATGAACTCTCATTAGCTTATACCCCGGGTGTAGCACATCCATGCCTAGAAATAGCCAAAGATGAGAATCTTGCATTTGTATATACCAATCGTGCCAATTTGGTGGCTGTTATCTCTGATGGTACTGCAGTACTCGGACTTGGCAATATCGGTCCCTTAGCCGGGAAACCAGTAATGGAAGGTAAATCGGTACTGTTTAAAAAATTTGCAAACGTAGATGCATTTGATATCGAACTTGATGTACATAGTGTGGATGAGATCGTTGCAACATGTAAAGCGATAGCACCTACTTTTGGCGGGATAAATCTTGAAGATATTGCTGCCCCACAATGTTTTGAGATCGAAAAAAAATTGCAGGCAGCGTTGGATATCCCTGTTTTTCATGATGATCAGCATGGTACTGCAATCATAACTACCGCAGGGCTTATGAATGTACTCGAACTAACAGGTAAAAAGGCGGAAGAGATTAAAATCGTGGTTAATGGTGCCGGCGCAGCAGGAATTTCATGTGCAAAGATGTACAAAGCATTAGGCGTAAGACATATCGTAATGTGTGATAGTAAAGGAGTGATTTCTACAAGCAGGGATAACCTCAATCAATATAAAACAGAGTTTGCCATTGATACAGACGCAAAGACACTAGAAGATGCTATAGAAGGAGCAGATATGTTCTTAGGGCTAAGTGTAGCAGGTGCATTGACCAAAGAGATGGTGGCAAAAATGGCTCCTGAGCCTATCATTTTTGCATTGGCAAACCCGACTCCTGAAATACTCCCGGAAGAAGTTGCAAAAGTGAGAGATGATGTGATTATGGGGACAGGGCGCTCAGACTATCCTAACCAGATAAACAATGTACTGGGTTTCCCGTTCATCTTTAGAGGAGCACTTGATGTGCGTGCCAAGAAGATCACAGAAAAGATGAAGATGGCTGCTGCCAATGCACTGGCAAAGCTGGCCAAAGAGCCGATCCCGTATTATGTCAAAGCAGCATATAAAAATGAAAATCTTGTATATGGTAAAGAACATATCATACCAAAACCGTTTAATAAAGAGGCCTTGATCTGGGTTGCATCAGCTGTTGCCAAATGTGCTGTAGAGGAGGGGGTATCACGTATTGATAATTATGATCATGAAGCGTATAAAAAGCAGTTAAGATGTATGATCTACAATACAGAGGACTGTGAAGAAGAGAAATAATTTGGAAGAGTTCATCTTCCAAATTATGCTTAGATGATCTTATTGATACCTAGTAGGATCAGAGAACTCAATAAACCTCCGGCGATTCCTGCCAATACATCATCCAACATCACACCATATCCGCCTTTCCATTCTCTGTCGATCTTTCCGATCGTAGAAGGTTTCCATATATCAAAAAGTCGGAACGCAGCAAAACTAAATACAAGTGAGAGTATGTCTGCATACGGATAGCTTAATGTGATCATCGTAGAGTAGGCGATCATTAGTGAAAGCCACATACCAACGGCTTCATCGATAACGATGTGGCTTTGATCATGATCCCCGGTAAGTTTTTCATACTTGTTTACTTCAAAGATACCGATAATTGTCACAGCAATCGTTAACATAAAAAGAGACTCTATCCCCAAATAATAAAGGATAGCCACACCAAAAGGAAGTGCAGCAAGTGAGCCTACGGTACCAGGTGCTTTAGGAGCAAGCCCGGTACCGAAAAATGTCAAGAAAAGTTTTTGTATGGTCATCTTGTTACCTTTATGTGAGTGAAGAGGTTTGATAAAGCTCTGTAAGCTTTAGGTAGAACTGTTCTTCACTTTGCTGTTCCAAAAGTCCTGAACCGGGCATCAATGAGTAGTGAAGTTCCTGGAGGTTATCGAAACGGTCCGGAAAGAGTGAAGCAAGGATATTTGCTGCCACTTCTTTACGTACCAGTATCGGAGGAGGTACCAGTCCAGACTGGATCAGTTTCATGATCGAATCAGAATGATAGTGTACATGATGATGCTGTCCATGAGGACAGGTATTGATGCTGACCAGTGTTTTACACATATCACAGTAGACGTACTCATCTATGGTTTTGATTTCTATATCGATATTTTTACAGGTATCAAAAATAGAACTGAGTCTGTTCTTATCATAATATAGTCCTAGCCCGCCATGGTTTTTTCCGATGACCAATTGATGACAGCCGTAGTTCTTTGCTAAGAGTGCATCTAGTACAAGCTCATTGTATCCTGCAAAAATATAAGTATTTTCAAATGGAAGTATCAATACTCTATTACGCGGTAAGAAGTTTTCTACATATGTTGAGAGTGCATTGTAGCGAATATCATATCTAAGACCTTCGTTATTGAACGGTTTGCGTAAAAAGATGATCAAGAGGTCATTTTCACTTATAGTTTGACGTATCATACGCTCATGTGCACGGTTTAGCGGGTTAGCAGCAATCATCATAGAGCTTACACGTTTAGCTCCTGTTTTGGTGATCATGCTCTCGATACGTTTTAGTGTATCTTCAATCAGCGGGTAGGTAACAGTATATTCTCCGCAAACAGCAATTTCCCCAAGTCTTGATCTGGTATGTTTGACACCTGGGTGGTGAGGATCAGTTGTACCATAGATCTTGATGAGCCTTGCTGCAGGATCAATAGGAAATGTTTCATCTACGATTAATTCCCCCACTTTTTTACCATCATTGATAAGATCTAATACTTCACCTTTCTTTGTATCTTGAAGTACGGCATCATTCTTTTTCCCTTTAGGCGCTAGAACAAATGAAAAAGGGAAAGGTATGCCTTTATATTCCTGAGTTTCATCAACCTCTTTAGCTTCTTGGGCATTCATCAGCTTATCAACCGGTGAGATCAGTCCTGCTTGTACAAGTGCCAGAGAAGAGAGTGCTTCTGTATCTATATAGAGTGATCGATTATTTGTTTTTGAAGAGCCCATACTTTTTCCTTTTTTCCCATAAGCTTTTTCTAGAGATACCAAGTTTCTTAGAGAGTTCCGTATCCGGGAACTTGTACTGGAAGCTATTGACGATAAATTTGACATAGTCATCAATGGTCAATATCTCGTTTTGATCGTAAAGTTTACTGTCAGTATTGAGTGTAATCGTATTGAAATTACTCTCAAACGACGAAGTACAGCTGAGTATAAAATTATAATCATTCAAGATCTCGAGGAGCTGCTCTTTCTCTGCTTTTTTGAGTGTATGCACTTCTGTGATATAGAGTAGAGACTTTCTATCGCTGCTTTCTATTTTTTCTTTCCATTTTTTCTCTGAAAGCGGTATAAAGGTAAGTGTTTTATTTTTTGCTTTTGCATGGTTGAACACTACTTTATCAACAAGTCTTTGATAATTTGTCTCGATAACTACCGGTGTAGTAAACTCAATATCCTCATCCACTGTGATCTCTTTAAGGAAGTTATCGATGTACTCTTCATAAAGATTGATACGTTTTTTGAGTTGCTGGTACTCTTGAAAATGGTCAATCTTACGTACAAGTTCTTCGATCATAAACGGTTTTACAATATAATCTTTTGCACCTAGTCTTAAAGGTTCACTCACTGTGTCATTATTGATATAACTGACCATCAAAATGATGATCTTATCTTTAAATTTTGTGATGAGCGGCCCGGTATTTTGCCCTGGCAGGTTGGTCGAGAGTAGATAAACATCGCCATTTGTATTCATAGCCTCTTTAACCGAGCTAAAAATCTCAGTCTCAAAGCCAGCTTCATTCAGCTTAGCGGCGATACTTTGAGCCAGATATAATTCATTTTCTACGATAATGATTTTCATAACGTTTACTTTCCTTTATAAAAGTCGTTGCCATTGATAATAGTTCAAGTTTGCCACTGCATGTACAGTAACTCCCTCTTTACGTCCGATAAATCCAAGTTTTTCAGAAGTCGTTGCTTTGATATTCACCAAATGCGGCGGGATATTCAAAAGTGATGCAAGGTTCTTTCTCATCTTCGCTTTATAAGCCCCGATTCTCGGAGCTTGTGCTACGATGGTCATATCGACATTACCTATGGTATAACCATATGAGGTGATGCGTTTGACCGTATCTCGCAATAACTTTTGTGAATCAATATCCGCATAGTTGTTGTCAGTATCCGGATAAAGTTCTCCTATATCACCCATTCCTGCTGCACCAAGTAATGCATCAATGAGTGCATGGATCGCAACGTCTCCATCACTGTGTGCTTTGAAACCGTAATCGACTTCAATTTTGATACCACCAAGCTTCATCTCTTTCCCCTCTTCAAAAGGATGGGTATCTATACCAAATCCAGTGAGAGTACGTGATGAAGGAGGTGTAAGACAGGGGAGTTTTCCCAAGTCTTCAACCGTTGTAAGTTTATGGGCCATAGCCGAACCTTCCACAAACAAGATCTCTTCTCCCAATGCAGCGATCGCAGAGCTTTCATCTGTAAAGGAGTAAGAGGTCTCTAGCGCTCTTTTCAAGGTATCGGTATAACTTAATTGAGGTGTCTGAATACTTCGTACATTCTCTCTATCGATGGGCTTACCTTCATAATAGAGTGTATCTACCGCTTTAAGCGTCGGTACGACACAGGCACATTCTCCTTTAGACTCAAGGAGACGGCCAAGTACCTTAGGATCGATACAGCATCTGGCAATGTCGGAAACAAGTACATAAGGTGTATCAACAACCTGCAAAGCATTGCTGAGTGACTCCTGACGAGAGCTTCCGCCTATAACATAGGTATAGTCTGCAAAGTTTTTCATAATATTGATCTCTTCATTGGTTGAAACAATAATAATCTTTGCAAAATGGCCTAGGTGTTCAAACTGCTCAGTAACATGCAGCCATAACGGAATCTCTCCGCTGAAGAGCCACTGTTTTTTTACCGGTGCGTCAAAACGAGATGAACTACCCGCCCCTAAGAGGACCAAGCTAATATCAGACAATCTCATTTCCTTTCTTTCAAATATAGTTTACATCATGTATCAAAATGTAACGTATTATACATATAAAAGCTTGATTAATTCTGTAAAAAAATATAAATAGGATAAAATTTATCTGATTTTATCTGGGCTTTCAATCTATTTTAAGATTTGCTTGGTATAACTCTCCTATAGATTTCTCAACTAGATAGGAAAAAATATGACAAAAGAAAATGTATTAGAAGCATTGAAAAATGTAACTTATCCTGGTTTTACTAAGGATATCGTTACATTTGGATTTGTAAAGGATATGATTATCGAAGGTAATGCAGTTGCATTGACTGTAGATATTACTTCTTCGGCAGATGAAGTAAAAGCACAGATTACTGAAGAGGCAACGACTGAGCTAAAGAAGCTTGGCTTTGAGAATATTAACATCAACATAACGGCACCTCAGGCTCCAAAGCAGATGAGTAACTCAGTAACCGGTAAGAATATTGCACCTCATGTAAAGAACTTCCTTATGGTAAGTTCTGGAAAAGGCGGGGTTGGTAAATCAACGACTTCTGTAAACATCGCAGTAGCGATGGCGATGCAGGGTAAAAAAGTAGGTCTTCTTGATGCAGATATCTATGGTCCGAATATTCCTCGTATGATGGGTATCGAAGATCAAAAACCGGAAATTCAAGGGAACAAAGTACTTCCTCTAAAAGCTTACGGTGTAGAAGTAATGTCTATGGGTTCATTGATGGAGCCTGGACAATCATTGATCTGGAGAGGTTCGATGATCATGAAAGCGATCGAGCAGTTCCTGAGAGATATTCTTTGGTCAGACCTAGATGTATTGGTAATCGATATGCCACCGGGAACAGGTGATGCACAGCTTACTTTGGCACAGTCTGTACCTGTGACAGCAGGTATCACGGTAACTACACCGCAAATGGTATCACTTGATGACAGTAGAAGAAGTTTGGATATGTTCCAGAAACTTCATATTCCAACTGCCGGTGTGATCGAAAATATGAGTGGATTTATTTGTCCTGAGTGTGATGCAGAGTCAGATATCTTCGGTATGGGTACTTCAGCACCTGTAGCAATGGAGTATGACACAGAACTTATCGCACGTATTCCTATCGAACCGGCGATCAGAATCGGTGGAGATACAGGTAGACCTGTAACTTACCACCAACCGGATTCTGAAACAGCAAAGCGTTACCAGGAAGCAGCAACTAAAGTACTGGCATTTATCGAGAAGGTAAATGCTGAGGGTGGTGCAAATAACCAGGCGATCCAGCCGACAACACCTCCAGGTGTAAGTGCATGTAGCACAGGTGCAGGTGCAGCTTCAGCACCGGCACAAGCGCATAGTCATAAGCATGAGCATAATAATGGTCCTGATGGCGGATGCTGTGGTGGTGGTTGTCACTCATAAGAACGTTGAGAGAACGTATTTAAGCTAGATGTGTGAGTCTGTCCCAAGGCTCAGTTTCTAGTGCTATCATTGACTTCGACACTGTCACATGTCAATAAGAATAACTCTGAAGGGGCCTCCTTCAGGGGATTTCCCACTATAAAATTTTACAGATTGCACCATTATCTTTATTAAAAGATAATTGATGTACTTTGATGCAAACTTCTTAGATTACCTTATAAAAAAGTTTACTTTTAGTAAGTTCAAACAAATTGGCTATAATGTCACGCTAAAAATAAGGAGAGTTACTGTGAAGAACAATACCACATTGTTTCGTTTTGTTCTGATCGCATTCTTCTTGTTTGCTTATCAAACTACCACGATACATTCCAAACATGACCATCTTTCAGAGTTTAGTGAATGTCAGGTATGTATAGCATTCAAAAGCCTGGGAACATCCCAGCATGAAACAGTTTTTTCTTTACAGAGTGAAAGTATTGCAATTGAGGTTAGTGAGGTTGAAGAGAAGAGGATCGTTAAAGATGCTTATGATCTTACTCAAACACCTGAGCAAAAAACTGTCTGTTTTGATGGGATGTTGGCACTAGATGTCAGCGTTCCACCTTTTGGCTTTGATGCAAATGCCCCTCCCTATATTCTTTCATAATCATTTAAACATATAAAAAACTAAAATCAATATCACTATACCATTTAAGGAATATTATGAAAAAAATATGGATTTTGAGTGCAGTTAGCACTGCATTTCTTATGGCTCAAAGTGATTCACTTGAATCCCTTTTGGAAAGTAAAAAAATTAATAGTACGACAGAGAAGAGTTTTGTAGAGTTATTTCAAGTGTCACTTATCGTTGATGGCGCTTACACTGTTAGAGAATTTGACAATGAAGATGAAGTAGAGCATTTGGAAATTCCGGGTTTTGTTCATGGAGGACATGGTGAAGAACATGAAGGACATGGGCACGCCTCATTGGATGGAAATGAAGGTTTTACTTTTAATTACGCCGAGTTACATTTTGGTGCACAAACAGATTTAATGGATTTTTCAGGGAACTTCCATATCACCAAAGATATGTTTGAAGTGGAAGAACTTTTTGGTGAGACTAGAGGGCTGCCTTATAGTTTCAGTATTAAAGTCGGTAAATTTAGAAGTGACTTTGGTTATCTCAATAACAAGCACGAGCACAGTTACAACTTTTTTGAGATACCGCTTATTTATAATGCACTCTTAGGTTATCACGGTCTATTGGAAGAAGGGTCACAGCTGCAGTATGTGTTACCTGCATCATACTATATTATGGTCGGGTTCGAAGCATTGAGAGGTGAAAATGAACAGAGCTTTGGATATGAAGGGTTTATAGATGGTATGAGTGATGCGAACTATCCGTCACTTTATGTTGGTTATCTGAAGACCTCTTTAGATATGACAGGAGGTACACTTTTGGCAGGATTGAGTTATGCAAACGGTCATACACGCTTAGACCATCTGGAAGATCCAGAAGAACCGCATGCTTTTGCAGGAGACACCAAGCTTTACGGAGTAGATTTAACATACAAGTACTATTTCGCTGCGGATAAGGCTATCAGTTTTCAAGGAGAATATCTCTATAGAAAGATGGATGGTATAAAGTATGCAGAGGGAGCTGTAGTAGAAGGGGATATGCTTAAAAAACAAGCGGGATTCTATAGTGAGCTCATTTATCAGCATGATAAAAATTGGAAAACGGGGGTACGTTACAGCGGTATCACACAAAATGATATTTTTCTCAATGACATAAAAAGTTTACAACCAGATGCTATGTATATAACTTCGATGATGGTAGAGTACAATTTTTCTGAAAAGAGTCGTCTAAGACTTCAGTATAATTATAACAGTGCACTCTATACCGATGAGGGTGAAAAGAACAATAAGAATGAACTCATCCTACAATATACCCACGCTTTTGGTGCACATGGTGCACATGCATTTTAGGAGGTAGCAGATGAGAGCATTATGGATAATTTTGATTTTTTCGACTTCACTTTTTGCTAAGCTGCAAATAGCAGTAGCTTACCCTTATATCGAACAGTTGACCAAAGAGATCGCAAAAGATAAAGCAGAGATTACGCTACTTTCACAAGGAAATTGGGATCCGCACTTTGTTGTACCAAAGCCTTCATTGATTAGTGGACTTCGTGACAGTGACCTATTGATACTTAATGGAGCATCTCTTGAGATCGGTTGGCTTCCTCCTCTGATTCAAAGGGCAAACAATCCAAGAATTCAAACAGAAGCTAAAGGATATTTGGATCTAAGCAAGTATGTCGAACTCAAAGATATTCCCACACATATCGACAGTTCAATGGGACATGTACATAAAGAAGGAAATCCACATTTTATTTTGGATCCGCATAACATTATTACGCTTGCTGAAGTGATTATGATTAAACTTTCTGTACTTGATAAGGAGAACTATCCTTTTTACAAAAAAAATTTTGAAGTATTCAAAACACGTTGGACCAAAAAGCTCAAAATTTACGATGCGAAAATGAAACAATGTGAAGGTATGAAAGTGGTTCAATATCATGAACTTTTCAACTATTTCCTTTACCGCTATAAGATTAAGTCACTGGATAATCTAGAGCCGTTACCCGGTGTAAAACCCAACTCAAAACACACAATGGATCTCATTAACAAGATACGTCAAAACAACGTTAAGCTCATCTTGCAAGATGTGTACCATGAAGACATAACAGCTTCTTTTATCGCATCAAAGAGCGGTGCAAAAGTGGTGAAGTTACCGCATGATGTCGGTGCGCTTAAAGGTACACAGACACTTGAAAAATTTTATGATACGCTTGTAGGCAGGATATGCAACTGATAGAGATTTTATGGCCGTCATTTATTTTGATTGTGTTTTTGGTGTTTATCCATGTAGTCCTTGGTATGGAGATCATTAAAAGAGGTGTGATTTTCACTGATCTAGCCATCGGTCAGATGGCTGCGGTGGGGATGGCAATAAGCATCGGGTTTTTAGACGGGAACTATCAGACACTCTTGACACTGTTTTTTGCGATGCTTGGAGCTTTGCTTGTCACCTATGCGACACGCTATGTCGAGCATATCGAAGCATTTATCGGGATACTGTATGCCTTTGGAGCTTCAAGTATTATGATCTTGCTTTCAAACAGCCCGCAGGGTACAGAACTCTTTACCAAGCTTAGTGCAGTAGATATACTTTTTGTTTCGCCAAATGATCTTATCATCCCGGCAATACTTTATAGTATGATTGCGATCCTTATGTTTTCACTTTACCGCAAGATGACAGGTATGGTACGGGAATTGAGCTTTTTTATACTCTTGGCACTTACAGTCACTTCATCAGTACAGCTTGCCGGGGTCTTGGTTGTATTTGTTCTCTTGGTTGCTCCAGCACTTATCGCACTGTCACAACAAAAGTTCACACCACTTTATGTTGCATGGGGCAGTGGACTGTTTTTTTCATGTATGGCATTGGTAGTTTCTTATTATTTTGATCTGCCTACAGGTTATAGTATTGTCTTTTTTCAGAGCTTTGGTGCAGTAGGCTACCTCTTGATATCACCTAGAAGATGACCTGGAATGTTTGATAAAAAGTATAAAAAGTCCCAACCCTACGATCATTAAAAGTGCATTTCCGAAAATGTCATGGGCAAGATAGAAATTATCTCGACCACCTTGTTGTTCTACAAAATAAACCACAATAAGGATACGAAGAACATTCACTAGCGTAAAGATGAGGTAGCCTGCACCCATCCAAACAGGTTTGATCCAAACTCTTGAAGGGTATGCTAAGATCGCAGCAAAGTAAAAGAGGATAGGGATCATACCGTTACATGCCTGTGTAATGATAATCTTGTAGAAAGATGTAATCATGATATCGTTTCCTTGAAGCTGCCCGGACTTTAAAAAAGGCTCGAGCATCATCAGTGTTAATGAGGTTTGCGTATCATTGAGTACTCTGGAAATGATCGATGTATGTGCATAGAAGAAGACAAAGAGTAGTACAAGAGTCAGCAGGTAGAGTAAGACGAACTTTTTCATGACCTATACTATAACACATTAATGTTACATATGAAGTAAGTATTGAGAGAAATGTCTGGCTATAATTTAGATACAATACGTTAATCATTTTAATAGGATATGACTATGACATCAGCAGAAAAACTGAAAAATCTTTTGGAACTGGAAGTGATCCCTGATCTAGAAGTAGCGATAGATGAGCTTTTTGAAGAGATCGATAAGGCTAAAAATGCTTCAAAGGAGCAAAAAGAGGATCTTGCAGAGTTACGTGAGATGCGTACAGAATGTTTTGCGATCGTTGAAGAGTTGAAACGTAATGAACTTGAAGATGATGAAATCGAAGAACTATTGGCTGAATTGGTCGATATGAAAACTGCGGAGTAATTACTCCACAGTTACACTCTTTGCCAGGTTTCTTGGCATATCCACATCATTCCCCAATCTTACAGAGATCTCGAGAGCAAGCAGCTGAGTGACAACCATCATCTCAAAGAATTCCAGCATCGGGTGAGAATCATACTGTGTTTTGATGAAGTCATCAGCCAGGTCAAACGGTACTGAAGAGATCGCACAGATCGTTGCATCTCTGGCACTGAGCTCTTCTACATTGGATTTAATCTTCTCGTAATGCATACTCTTTGGCATAAGTGCAATTGTAAAGAGTTCACTGTCAGCCAGTGCAATAGGACCATGTTTCATCTCTCCTGCTGGATAACCTTCCGCATGAAGATAGCTGATCTCTTTAAGTTTTAGGGCTCCTTCCAGCGCTAGCGGATAGAAGATATCACGTCCGATAAAGAAAAATCCATGCCCGTGCAGGTATCGCTTTGAAAGTCTATGCAGTTTTGTATGGAGTGTATCAGTGACAATAAGTGCTTTTGGGGTATGAAGCATTGCATTGATCTCACGTGCCAATAGTTCAGTAGGAACACTATTTTTCTGTTGTCCTACATAAAGTGCAAGCATCCAAAGAACCATCGTCTGTGTGGCAAAAGCTTTGGTACTTGCAACACCTTTTTCTATTCCTGCACGTGTAAGGATTGCTGCATCACTTTCTCGTACGATAGAAGAGTTGTCTACGTTACAGATACTAAGACTTTTAAGTCCTGCGCCTTTTGCCATTTTCAGTGCCTCAAGGGTATCAGCAGTTTCACCACTTTGGGAGATTGTGATAAAGAGTGTATCTTGTGTAAGCAGAGGTTCTTTATATCTGAACTCTGATGCGATCTCTACATCACAGCGTATTTTTGCAATACGCTCAAAAAGATATGCAGCAGCCAGTGCAGAGTGATAACTTGTACCGCATGCACAGATTTTGATCGCGTTAATACCATTAAAGAAGTCATTACTGAGCTCTTCAAATTCGATACCCTTATCAAGTACACGTCCCATCATTGTTTCACTCATCACACGGCTTTGTTCATAGATCTCTTTTTCCATAAAGAAACGGTAGCCGTCTTTTTGAGCCAATGTCTTATCGGCTTTGAGAGGTTGTTTTGTAAAACTTTTTTCACCGTTGGCATTGAAAAGCTTTATTGTCCCTTCTTTTGCATATCCGTATTCGCCGTCTTCAAGATAGTAGACTTCACTTGCTTTCCCAATGATCGGTGTATCTGAAGAGGCAAAGTAGATTTCCTCTCCGTCAAATCCCAGCAGCATCGGTGAACCGTTTTTGGCAAAAAAGATTGTATCAGGTGCACTTTCTGAGATGAGTAGGGTAGCATATGCACCTTCCAGACGATTAACGGTCTGTTCAAATGCCTTGAACGGATCTTCGGATTGATTGTAATACTTCTCATAGAGGTGAACAATAGTTTCGGTGTCAGTTTGGCTTAGGAAGTTAAAGCCTTCAGAGATAAGCTCTTCTTTAAGTGCTTGGTAGTTCTCGATGATCCCGTTATGGACTACATAGCTGTATCTACCTAAATGCGGGTGTGCATTGAGTTCAGTAGGTTTACCATGTGTGGCCCAGCGAGTATGTCCGATAGAGATACCAAACCCTTCAGAGTGAAACGACTTGGTTTTCTCTCTAAGGTTTTCAAGTTTTCCTATGGCTTTAAAGCTGTCAAGTTTTTTACCTTCAATGACAGCGATACCCGCTGAATCGTAACCTCGGTACTCGAGCTCCTGAAGTCCATCTAATAGTATCTCCTTCTTCTCTTTCGTACCTAGGTATCCGACAATTCCGCACATAAGATCAATCCCCTGTTAGTTTCTTCATTATTGTTTCGGTATTATGACAGAAGTTTCCATTCTTTTCGATGAGAAACATATCCTTGGCACGATTTTTTATCGTATAAATCTTCGCCGTAAGGATATCAATGCCTAACGCTTCAAAGGTCTCTGTTACATAGGCGAGCAGACCTTTTTGATTCTGACAGTTTAGATAGAGTGCACCATAGTTTTGAGAGTGTTCACAGTCTATCTCTATCTCTTCAGGATAGATCACAGGTACTTTGGTAAGTACACTTCCCTTTCTAATGAAAGATTCATGGATGATCTGCTCAATAGCCTGCAGGTCTTCTTGATCTACTTTCTCTTCAAAATCGATTTTGAAATATTTTGTGTCATCAAAGAGCTTGTAGATATCCATGATACGGATTTCCAGATTGGAAAGTTTGGCTAGAAGGTAGCCTAAATTGATCGGAGTTTTACGAATGATCTCTATGCTAAGATGTTCCTGGTTGTGGAGTGTAAACGTATAATCTGGCAAATCAAATGCCTGCTTACTGATCTCAACGATCTTTTTAGGTGTGTAGCGTAAAAAGAGCAGGTTTGATGGGATAAGCAGTATTTTATTTTGCTGGGCCTTTGTAAGCTTGAGGAAGTATGGACTACGTTTGAGCGACTGCTCTTTTTTGACACGTTTAGCCGTTTCATCAAGCAGTTTTTCCTGATCAAGTGTATCAAGGGCCTGCAGGTAGAGTGTATGGATCAGTTTGGATGCAAAAGAACTGTAGACATCTTCACCCACTGCACTCATATCCGCATAGGTAAGGATATAGATCAGGTCAAGCATCTTTTTTGTTTTGAAATGTGAAGCGAACTTCAGAATTACTTTTTGATTGTGTAGATCTTCTCTCTGTGCCACTTTGGACATCAGTGTATGATATAAGATCAGGGTCTCTCCCATTTCTATGAGTTCGTTTTTCATTCCCAGTTTGGAAGCAAATACCCTAAAGAGTGAAGCACCGACATTATGATGATCCCTTTTACGCCCTTTACCTGCATCGTGAAGCAGCGTTACCAGTTTAAGCATGGCTCTTTCATCTTCACTGAGTACTTCAAAGAGTGATTGAATGAAAGGTTCTTTGATACTTTCCAGGTGTTTGACCGACTGCAGTGAGTGGATATCTACAGCATAGGTGTGATATCCGTCAAACTGAGGCAGATCAACCACACGTTTGATCGGAGGGATCAGATACCTGAGCTGTCTGGCATATGCAAATGTTTTGAGTACAGGATAGACATGTGGTTGATAAAAAAGTCTAGCCAGGCTCTGATAGAGTTTTTTATTCATACGTTCGGGTTTTTTGGCATTGACCAGAGCCTGAAGCAGTGTAGGATGCGCTGTAAATGTTTGATCGGCATGTTCAACAAGCAGTTCTACAAGTGAATAGATATCTTCGTCGAGATTTTCTGGATAGAGATAGTTTTTAACTGTATCAGATATATGAAATTCTCTTGTCAGTAGTTCAAGCCAGATCGTACTGTAAAGTCGCAGGATCTTGAGACTCTCTGTTACTTTCCTTGAAAAACGCATAAGCTCCTCGGGTGAGTGATCATATCCAAGCAGTGATGCCACATGCGGAATGAGGTCAAGTCTGAGTTGATCCTCTTTCTTGTGTGACACTAGGTGAAGTGCAGAACGGACACGGAAGAGAAATTCCAGTGCGATACGGAAGGCTCTGTAGTCATTTTCTGTGATGATCTCTTCAGGAAGGTTTTTGATGTTATTCACATTATAGAGGATCTTCCCTATCCAAAAGACCAGGTTCGCATCGCGGAATCCTCCTACTCCTTCCTTGAGATTAGGTTCCATAGTTAGAGGATATTTTGTGTGTTTCTCTTTTTGCTCTTGTAGTTTTTCTTTGATAAATCCCTCAATATTATCGTGGCGTATTTTTTGAAGCGCATTTTGTGTAGCAGTCCAGATAAAATTTGAACCTTCGATAAAACGTGATTCGATGAGTGCGGTTTTGATCGTAATATCTGTTTTCGAGACTTCAAAGAGTTCATCGGTTGTATGTACACGGTGACCCAGTTTCAGTCCTGTATCCCAGAGAATATAGAGGATTTTCTGGATAAATGCTTGAGTGTTGTACCCGGGGATATCTTTGTATACGATCATAAGATCGATATCTGAACGGACACAAAGCTGTTCACGTCCATAACTTCCTAGTGCGATCATTGCAACAGGTAAGGAGTTTTTAAGCGGTGCATAGTTGCCGAACATTGCCCTAAGAGCAACTTTGTATACAAGTTGAAGAATACAGTCTATCTTACGTGTATGCTGTACTAAAAAGTCTTTACCACCCGAGGTACGAAAGGTCTCTTCGAGGTTTTCCATATAGTATTTGATGTCGGCTTTGAGTACTTTTGCGATCTTGAAGTCTTCGGCATTATTGTAAAGAAGCTCTTCTACATCGGCTTTGAGACTATCCACTGTTAACTCCCTAATCTTTTAGTGGTATAATACCAAAAACTGTTACCACGCCACAAATAAAAGATGATGAATTATTAAGCGATAAAGGGTGTGAGAAATATATGGATAGTCTTATGACGGAATTGCAAAAAGAAGCATTGATAGAAAAAGTAAAAAGAAGAGAACGATTAAGTCAGGAAGAGGGGGAAGCCCTTTATGATCTTGATTTGTATACACTCGGTGATCTGGCAGATGCAATAAGGAAGGAAAAATACGGTACGAAAAGTTATTTCAATATTAACCGTCATCTGAATCCTACCAACGTTTGTGCAGATGTCTGTAAATTTTGTGCATATTCTGCTACCCGTAAAAATCCGAACCCTTATACGATGAGCCATGAAGAGATGCTTGAAATCGCTACCAATGCGGTTAAGAACGGTGCTAAGGAAATACATATCGTCTCTGCACACAATCCGGATGCAGGGTTGGAATGGTATATGGGTTCCTTTAAAAAGATAAAAGAGGCTCATCCTCAGCTTCATGTCAAAGCGATGACCGCTGCGGAGGTCGATTTTTTACATAGAGAATATGGACTCAGTTATGATGAGGTTTTGGATTTGATGATAGAAAGCGGTGTAGACTCTATGCCCGGCGGAGGTGCTGAGATATTTGACGAGGAGGTTCGTGAGTATCTTTGTAAAGGTAAAGTTACTTCAGATCAATGGTTGCAGATCCATCAAAAATGGCACGAAAGAGGTAGAGAAAGTAATGCAACCATGCTTTTCGGGCATGTAGAGACTAGAGCACACCGAATTGATCATATGATCCGTCTTCGTGACCTTCAAGACAAGACAGGAGGGTTCAATGCATTTATCCCATTGGTATACCAAAGAGAGAACAACTATCTGAAGGGTTGTAACTTCCCTACTGGTCAGGAGATCCTGAAAACCTATGCGATCAGTCGTATCATGCTGGATAATATCCCGCACATTAAAGCATACTGGGTAACTGCTTCCATCAATCTGGCGCTCATTGCCCAGGAGTTTGGAGCTGATGATCTGGATGGAACGATAGAAAAAGAATCTATTCAGTCAGCAGCTGGAGCAAAAAGTGCCAAAGGGATGCAACTGGAAGAGTTTATCTCAATGATCAAAAATACAGGTTTCACACCTGTAGAGCGTGATAGTCTATATAAAGAGTTAAAAGTCTATGAATAGAGTTTATTACCCATATGAAGAGTTCAGGGAAGACCTGAAGATTTTAGCAAATAAAATCGATAAGCCCTTTGATGCAATACTCTGTATTGCAAGGGGTGGTATGACAATGGCACATCTGCTTGGTGAATATTTTGATATGCGTGAAGTTTACAGTGTCAATACTATCGGTTATGAAGATACGCAAAAAAATGAGAGTGTTGAGGTATTCAATATCCCTGAGCTTAAGTCTGCAAAAAGTGTGTTAATCCTGGATGATATAGTAGACAGCGGTGATACACTGATAGAAGTATTGAATGTATTAAGTGAAAAGTATCCCGAAGTTACGTTCATGACTGCCTCGCTCTTTTATAAAAAAAGTGCTAAAATAGCACCAGATTGGTGTGTCAAAGAAGCTACAAAGTGGATAGATTTCTTCTGGACAGTAGACCTGAAACAATAGGATAGAAAATGGTATTAATGATAGACAACTACGATAGCTTTACCTACAATATAGTACAGTACTGTAGAGAGTTGGGTGCTGATCTGAAGGTAATTCGTAATGATGAACTCACAATTGAGGAGATTAAGGCACTCCATCCTGATAAGATCATCCTCTCTCCCGGCCCTTCGACTCCGGATGATGCTGGAGTAACACTTGATGTGATCAAAGAGTTTGGAGATACGACACCGATCTTTGGTATCTGTCTGGGACATCAAAGTATTGCACAGGCATATGGCGGTGAAGTGATTCGTTCGAAGCATATGATGCATGGTAAGACATCGCAGGTACATATCGATGCACAAACACCTATTTTTAAAACATTGCCTGAAGAGTTCAGAGCTACACGTTACCATTCTCTGACAGTAAACAAAGAGAATCTGCCTGATCATATTATCGCTACTTCTCACAGTATCGATGATAATGAGATCATGTCTTTACAGATTAAAGATAAGCCGATTTATGGCGTTCAGTTTCACCCTGAATCTATTATGAGTGAACACGGACATACCATGTTGGATAACTTCTTAAAACTCTAAATATCAAATGAAAAAACACTATTTTTGGGCTATTGCATTTTTTTATGCAGTAGCGGTGTTTTATCTCGCAGCTACCACACCTATCAGTCCTCACGAAGCGAAGAGTCTGTTTACCAATGACTCTGTTGTTGCACTCTTAATGAAAGCAGGGCAGGGGATATGTGACAGTTTTTTAGGCTTAAGGCTTTTTTTTATCTTTGCAGGTTTTCTCAGTATTGTGCTTTTTTACCAATTGAGTAAAAAAGCATTGACAAGACCTGAAGATACCTACTTAGCTACTTTTGTTTTTATGCTCTTGCCGGGTATCCTGACAGGGACCATGTTGGCAAATATCGCTATTATTGTTTTACCAGTAGTTTTATTATTCGTATTGATGTATGAAAAAGGGTACTTCTGGATACTTCCGTTATTGATGTTGATACTCTTCTTTATCCATGAAGCATCCATTATTTTCTTTATGGCAGTACTATTGTATGCAGTGGTTCATAAGGACAAACGCCTGGCGATCGTCTCATCGGCATTCTTGTTGGCATTCATCTATTTGGCAAAAGGTATAGGGATAGGAGGTAGGCCTTCAGGACATTTCGTGGAGATATTCGGACTTTATGCAACACTATTTTCACCTTTTGTATTTCTCTATTTTTTCTATGCCCTTTATCGCATTCTTCTCAGAGGTAAAAAAACGTTACTTTGGTATATTTCTTTTACGGCACTGGCATTTTCATTGCTATTATCAATAAGACAGAAGATCAATATTACCGACTTTGCTCCTTACATGATGATTGCTGTTCCTTTGATGGTTTCTGTATTTACTCACAGTATGCGTGTACGATTGCCTCAGTTTCAAAAACCCTATAAAACAGGAGCCTATTTTGTCATATTCACATTAATATTGAATGCTTTGGTGATCATAACACACAAGATAAGTTATTATCAGACAGGAATGAGTGATAACCATTTTGCAAAACGTATTTATGCCCCTTATGACAAGGTACAGGAACTCAAAGCAAAAGGGGTTACGTGTTATGACCCGCCGCGACGAAGCGAATTGTATCAGTTTCAATACTATAATATGCCACTATGTAACAAAAAGTAAAAACAACGGTTAAAAAACTGTTTCCAATATACACATTATTTTTTTTATCCTTATGGATATGATTAGCTAAACGAAAGTTAAAACTATCTCATGCTAGACTATTGTGAACTTAATTAAAGGAGAACTCGTATGGCTCAAAAAGCGATTAGAGAATACGACGCAAAGTCGATTTTGGCTAAGCACTGGGATAAATATTTCCCAAATTTCACTTATGCTTACGAAACAGTAATGGTTCAGAATGGATCAGAGTTAAAAGAAGCTGCAAAAGAGAAGGCATGGCTTAACGAAAAGACATTGGTTGCAAAACCGGATATGCTCTTTGGTAAAAGAGGTAAGAACGGTCTTGTACTATTTAGAGACCAAAAACCTGGTGATGTAACACTTGAGAAAGCTGCTGCATGGATTGATGAGAAAGCAAAAGACAAACAAGAAGTATATTTCGCATTTGACGGTGACACACCTGCAGGTACTCCATCTGTAGATTACCTGACTCACTTTGTAGTTGAGCCGTTCACTCCGCATGAGCAAGCAGAAGAGTACTATATCTCTGCGACATGTGTTGGTGATGAAGATGTACTTTATATGTCTGCTGAAGGTGGAATGGAAGTAGAAGAAGGTTGGGAAGAGAAAGTAACTGAAGTATCTTTCAAGATCACTGAGAGCGAAGAAGTGATCGCTGAGAAGATCAGAGCGAATGTTCCTGCTGATGTAGCTGAGAAAGACAAAGCAAACTTCGCTGAATTTGCGATCGGTTTCTTCAGAGCATACAGAGAGCTTAACTTTGCATACCTTGAGATCAACCCATTCGTAATGCAAGGTAACAAGATCGAACTTCTTGACATGGTTGCAAAACTTGACGATACAGCTGGATTTATGATGGCTGAAGAATGGGGTGATGTTGAATACCCGACAGCATTTGGTATGGAAGAGAAGTCTCCAGAAGTTCTCGCTATTGAAGAAGCTGACTCTAAGACAGGTGCTTCACTTAAGTTGACACTTCTTAAACCAGATGCAAGAATCTGGACAATGGTTGCTGGTGGTGGTGCTTCAGTTGTATACGCTGATACGATTGCTGACCTTGCAGGTATCGATGATCTTGCGAACTATGGTGAGTATTCAGGTGGTCCGACAACTGGTGAGACAAAGTTCTATGCTGAAACACTTCTTGACCTTATGACAAGACAAAAAGATGCTCAAGGAAGAGATAAAATTCTTATCATCGGTGGTGCGATCGCAAACTTTACAGATGTTGCTGCAACATTCACAGGTATCATCCAGGCATTTGAAGAGTATGCAGATAAGATGAAAGAAGTTGGTGTGAAGATCTATGTAAGACGTGGTGGACCAAACTACGAAAAAGGTCTTAAAGATATCAAAGAGGCTGCAGACAGACTTGGTCTATGGATCGATGTATACGGACCGGAAACACACGTAACTGACATCGTTAGAATGGCAGTAGAGGCATAAGGAGAGAAGATGGCACAACTATTTACAAAAGATACACAAGCAATTTTCTGGAACAACAACGCTAGCGCGATCCAAAGAATGCTCGATTATGATTACACTATCAAGAGAAAAACACCTTCAGTAGCTGCGATTGTAGCTCCTACTGCAGATGCAAAATTCCAGAAGTTCTTCTGGGGTCCAGATGAGATCATGGTACCACTTTATAAGAATACAGCAGAAGCAAAAGCAGCACATCCAAACGCTGATGTACTTCTCAACTTTGCGTCACTCAGAACTGCATATGATGTTACTACTGAAGCACTTGAGATTGGTGGATTCAGAGTGATTATGATTACTGCTGAAGGTATCCCTGAAAGACTTGCTCGTAAGATGAACCAAGCGGCAAGAGATGCGGGTGTTATCGTGATTGGACCTGCAACGGTTGGTGGTATCAGCCCAGGTGCATTTAAAATTGCAAACGTTGGTGGTACGATCGAGAATATCGTAAACTCTAAGCTTCATAGAGCAGGTTCATGTGGTCTTGTAACAAGATCAGGTGGTCTATTCAACGAGCTTTCTAACATTATTGCTATCAATGCTGACGGTATTGCTGAAGGTGTTGCGATCGGTGGTGACAGATTCGTTGGTTCTGTATTTATCGACAACCTTCTTAGAATGCAAGAGAACCCAGAAGTAAAATATATGATTCTTCTTGGTGAAGTAGGTGGTACTGAAGAGTACAAAGTCATTGATGCCGTGAAGTCTGGTAAGATCACGAAGCCAATCATTGCATGGTGTATCGGTACAATTGCGAAATACTATAGCTCAGGTGTTCAGTTCGGTCACGCAGGTGCTTCAGCGAACGCTGAGAGAGAGACTGCTGAAGCGAAAAACAAAGCGATGGCAGAAGCAGGTATCTATGTACCTGAGACATTCAATGACCTACCAGCGAAAATTGCTGAGGTATACGGTAAACTCAAAGCTGAAGGTGTTATCAAAGATATCGCTGAGCCTGAGATGAATGTGGTACCAAAAGTAAGAAGAAGCAAGCAGTTCATCTGTACGATCTCTGATGATAGAGGTGAAGAAGCAACTTATGCAGGATTCCCTATCTCTTCAGTTGCACTTCCAAGCACTGGTAAAGGTATCGGTGATGTTATTTCATTGCTTTGGTTCAAAAAACAGTATCCAAAATGGGCTACAGACTTTATCGAGACTGTAATTAAGACAGTTGCAGACCATGGTCCTGCAGTATCAGGTGCACACAACGCTAAAGTAACTGCTAGAGCAGGTAAGTCAGTAGTTGAGTCACTTGTAACAGGTCTTCTTACAATCGGTCCAAGATTCGGTGGTGCGATTGATGGTGCGGCTGAGTACTTCAAGTATGCAGATGACAATAACTTGACACCGGCAGAATTCCTTAACTATATGAAAAAACAAGGTGTGCCGATTCCAGGTATCGGTCACAGAATCAAGTCTTTGAAGAACCCAGACCTACGTGTTAAAGGTTTGATGGATTATGCAGCTGAATTCTTCCCTGCAACACCATTACTTGACTATGCTAGAACAGTTGAAGCTCTTACGACATCTAAAAAAGAGAACCTGATCCTTAACGTTGACGGTACGATCGGTATCTTGATGGTAGATATGTGGAGAGCGCTTGGTTACTCTGAAGAAGAGATCAATGAGTTCATTTCTTCAGGTACACTTAACGCATTCTTCATCGCAGGTAGAACGATTGGATTCATCGGTCACGTACTTGATGAGAAAAGACTTGCTATGCCAATGTACAGACACCCAATGGATGACATCCTTTATGATGTGCAGGTAGCTGAAAAGATCTAATCTGGATCTATATTCTACTTATTTCGGACATGAGTAAAAACTCATGTCCATTTCTCTTTTTTTCTAATTTCCATTTTATATTTTTCACTATTATTTTCTTTTTCATGGAGTTCATATTTTTATCATTTTTTTATTTAATTAAAATGTATAGATGATGATGAAAAAGAAATTATAATCATCAAAATTTAAGTTCTTTTTCATATATAATGTAAGTAAAAATATAAATTTAAAAAAAATAGCGCTTTTTCAGAAAAACCCTTGACAACAAAGGAGTTTTTGTC
>NZ_JAQIBD010000004.1 GCF_030347965.1 Sulfurovum zhangzhouensis | reverse complement strand
GAATTATAGACAAAAACTCCTTTGTTGTCAAGGGTTTTTTTAGAAAAAATGTAAATTTATACAATTTTTTTTTATTTGTCTTTTATTACTTACATATATATAAACAAAATGCTTTGTTTTATTGTTTTTTTGTTTAATTAACTCTTTTATACTTACAAGACATTAATAAACTCTATGATTAATGATTTAATTGACGAAAATACAATACAATACAATACAATACTAACGGCAAATTTATCAAAAGGGGATGTATGCGATTTTTACTCGTTTTACCTACGGTGTTATTACTGACAGCATGTATGAATGATCCTGAGCCAAAAGGTTCTGATGCAGCGATTGCAAATACTCAAATTCAAGAAAATAAAACTGAAGCAAAGATTGCACAGGAAGAGTATATAAGGCTGCAAAAGGAACGTGATGCACAATAAGTGCTTACGATTAATCTTAGATTAAACAAAGAAAATTATACTAGCGTTAAAATTTATTTATAAAAGGAAACATACAATCATGGCTCTATATGATAGAAACTATAGCAATACAGTTGAAACCGGTTATGTTCAAGAAGGAACTTCTGTAAGTTTTATGAAGCAAACTTATCAGCTTTTGGCTGCAAGTATGATCGCTGCAGCTGTAGGTGCATATCTAACAATGCCTTATGCTCAAATAGTCATGCAGTATAAATGGTTCATTTTTGGTTTTGAACTCTTTATGCTCTTCATCGGTTTGGGGATGACAAGACATAAGCCGGGTCTTAACCTTGCAGCACTCTTTGTCTTTACATTCACTACAGGTGTATCACTGGTTCCACTCTTGGCAGCGTTGATCGGAGCAGGTAACGGCGGTGTTATCGGTAATGCATTTTTGATGACTTCTGTACTTTTCGGTGCATTGAGCCTTTTTGCAATCAACAGTCAAAAAGATTATGCAAGCTGGGGAAAACCACTTTTTATCACACTTATTGTTGTTGTGATCGCATCATTGGTGAACTACTTCTTGCTTCAAAGTCCTATAATGCATATCATTATCACGGCAGGTATCTTGCTGCTTTTTAGTCTCTTTACGATCTATGATACGCAAAACATCGCTAACGGCGCTTATGATTCACCTGTGGATGCGGCAGTATCTCTATACCTTGACTTCCTCAATATGTTTACTGCGATCCTTCAACTTCTAGGAATTTTTGGAAACGATGAATAAATCGGAGACTTCGGAGAAAGTTGCGCGTCTTATTGATGCCAACTTGAACCGACTCAAAGAAGGTATTCGTGTCATAGAGGATATTAATCGTTATATCTATGATGATGCCTCTCTTACTTCAGAACTTAAATCACTTCGACACAAATTACAAATCATCTATTCACAAGAGCGGCTATATTTTAGAGATATCGAAAATGATGTACAAAAAAAGAGCATTGAAAGTGAATTAAAGCGCAGCAGTGTCACGGATCTTGTTATTGCAAATTTTTCAAGGGCCCAAGAGTCTGCTAGAGTACTGGAAGAGAGTTTTAAACTCATTGACCCGGTATTATCAGAGATTGCCAAAGAGGTCAGATATGGATTATATGGAGTTGAAAAGAAGTTTTTTCTTAAACACTCTGCTACAGAGGTGTAGCATCCACAAAAAGGACTTCAAACTCTAGATAATCCAAAGGATACTCTTCCATCAAACGCTTCATCTTTTTATATCCAAGCTGTCTCTCTCCACCGCTTACACCGCTTTTTTGAATATAACGGAACATCTCTTTGACATTTGGAAAGGTTAATTGATAAGACTGCAGTATAAAGTTTGCATTATAGTACTTTGAAATCACTTTCTTCACTACTTCTTCTTGATAAATGGGTGATGTGATACCTGCATTTTTGTGCAGTGTTTTAAATGTCCCTGAGGTAAAGACCGCAAAATATGCCTTCTTCCCAATTTTAGAGAGGCAAGAGAAAGTTAGATCCAGATCTTTGCTCCATTGCAAAGCTGAAGATGAGATAACTATAGCCTCTTTGTCATGACTTAATTTATCAAATGACTCTTGTCTGTTAAAATCCACACAACATTTCATGATATTCTCTTCGGAAGGATGTAATGAAAGCATCTCTTCAGAAAGGTCAACTGCTATGAATTTATCAAAACCAATAGATCTTTTTTCAAGATTTTTAATTACAGCACCGCTCCCGCAACCAATATCTATGATGGTTGAATAATGCTTCTTTTCCAAACCGGAGACAAGCTGTTTTGCTACTTCGGCCTGTATCATATTATATTGCTCATAGGTATGCGCAAATCTTGAAAATCCTTTTACTGCACTAGGTTGTTTCTTGACTTTATTTGGCACACCTTCTCCATCTTCATCGCTATTTCATAATTTTTTAGATATAATCGCGCCATTATACCCAAAATTCATTTGGGCTACTCATATTTTAAAAAGAGGCATTAATGACATCTACACTTTTGATTATACAAATAGTATTGGCTATTTTAATTACCATTGCCGTTCTCCTTCAAAAAAGTTCAAGTATCGGACTTGGTGCATACAGCGGAAGCAACGAGTCAGTATTTGGGGCGAAAGGTCCAACTGGATTTTTAACAAAATTTACTTTTACGTTGGCACTGCTATTGATCATCAATACACTGGCACTTGGATACCTTTATACAAGTGAAAACAAACGTTCTGTAGCAGACACTATGGAGATTACATCTACAGGGAACAATACACCTGCAGTTCCTCTTACTCCAGCAGAAACAAACACGCCTGCAGCTCCTGTAGCACCTGCTCAGTAATTATTTTTCCAAGAAGATCACTCTTCTTGGCTAATCATTTGATTACTCTTCCAATATCATCAATAATCACCTTTCTCTCCACACCATGAAGTACTAAAAAAGGTAAAAAAGGGTAAAATTCCTTAATTTATACCAAGGAGCAACGATATGGTAAATGAGGTATTTGAACAGACCAAAACAAATATGGATAAAAGTATTGAAGCACTTAAGCGCGACTTTGGAACATTGAGAACCGGTAAAGTTACTACTGCTATCGTAGACAATATCAAAGTAAATTACTACGGAAACCCTACTCCACTTAACCAGGTAGGGAGTGTAATTGCAACTGATGCTACAACAATTTCCATCACACCATGGGAAAAAACACTTTTAGGACCTATTGAAAAAGCGATCCAGGAAGCAAACATCGGAGTGAATCCGAATAACGATGGAGATTTTATCAAGCTTTTCTTCCCACCAATGACGGTAGAACAACGTCAAGATATTGTCAAACAAGCTAAATCAATGACTGAGCATGCAAAAGTATCTGTAAGAAACGTAAGAAAAGACGGAAACGATAAGATCAAAAAACTTGAAAAAGATAAAGAGATCAGTGAAGATGATTCAAAAAGAGCTCAAGAACAGATCCAGAAGATTACTGATGAGCATATAGCAAAAATCGAAGAAGTTTTAAAAGCAAAAGAAGCAGATATCCTAAAGGTATAAAATGAACGTAGAGCAAGCCTACAAAGACGCAAATGCATTACTGGAAGGACACTTTCTTCTAGCAAGCGGTAACCATTCAAACAGATATCTTCAAAGTGCAAAGGTACTTGAATATCCTAAAAAAGCATCTGAGCTTACTGATGCTCTTGCGGCCATGATTAAAGAAGCAGGCATTGAGGTAGAGACCGTATGTGCACCTGCACTTGGTGGAGTACTAGCCGGATATGAACTGGCTAGATCACTTGACGTCCGTTCTATCTTTGTTGAAAAGAAAGAGGGCGGTATGGAGCTCAGACGTGGTTTTGAGATCGCCGAAGGAGAAAAGGTAATTATCTGTGAAGATATCATCACTACTGGTGGTTCAGCATTGAAAGCGGCAAAAGCGATAGAGGAACTAGGCGGTAAGATTGTTGCATTTGCTTCTATAGCGAACAGAGGATTTTGTCATAGAGAGGGTAGCGATATGGAAGCTAAGCCAGAGTGTCAACTTCCAGCTGATGTACCGTTTTTCTCTTTAGGTGATTTTACATTTGAAATCTATACACCAGAAGAGTGTCCAATGTGCAAAAGCGGAGAAAGTGAAGCAATCAAACCGGGAAGCAAAGGCTAATTCCGGTTCAACTTCTCTTTTTAATGAAAATTCAGTTCTCCGCAGAACTCACTGCTGCACTCTGCTAAGTCGAGTGTCGCAAGTCTGCTATACTCTTTTTGTACTTCTTTGATTACATCTTCTTCCGGCAGTTTTTTTCTGATAATATATCCGTTAATCGACTTGTCCATTTCATATTTTGGCTGCACGCAAACAGCTGTCCAGAAATACTGACCATTCCGTGTGATGGACTTTTCATAACCTGACCATATTTTCCCTTCATTTGCCACATCAAATGCCTGCTTGTAAAGTCCCTCAGGCATATCGGGATGAAAGCTTACAGCATATGGAAGTCCTACTATTTCCTCTTTATCATAATCAAGCATATCCCTTAAGGTACGATTGGCATACGTAATGATTCCCTCGTTGTCAATCTCGACGATCATCATTTTTCCATCATACGCAACTTTACTCTCCTGAGGAGCATCTCGCATCACCGTTTTACCTGTTTTTATATTTGTAAAGATTTCCATCTTAGCCTCCCCCCTTTCTATTGAATTATTATAAAACTAAAAGTATCATCCTTTTTGTAATATAATATCATAATTAATTTTAATGATCAATAGGATTTTTATACTGCATTTTTTATAGTGTCCTCCATATCACTGCACATTCCTCAATCACAATATCACTCTTTCTCGGCTTAATACTAAAACGTTCAATCTCATAGTTTTCTATACGGTATTTTCCATCCAAAAGGTCTATTTTATCTTCCAGTTCATACTCCAGATCTTCCAAAGCTGTTTCAACTTCAGCGACACGTTCTGCGGCCCTACTCATCTCACCGCGCTCTTTAAGTACTTTGCTACCTTTTCTAACAGCTGTGCCTATTTTAGTAGGTGTTGTTTTTCCAAAAAGCGCTCCAAGTATCGCAATTCCCGTCTCTATCATAGAACTTTGCGAATCTTCCGATTCTTTCTCAACACGCTCTTTTGCACGGGCAAGACGATCAAGAAGCATCTTCTCTTTTTTAGAGTATTGTTCCTGAAGTTTTTCTATCTCCTGCTCTTTGGATTCATTCAGGATGTCTTGCAGTCGTATAATAAAGTCTGTACGACTCTCTCCTGCTTTTGATTCCAATTTAGGTGATATGCATCTAAAAAGCTCTAGCTCTTTTGTTCGATAGAGATACTCTTCCAATGCACTTGCAGCATTCTTCAGTCCTTTATCCTCTAAAAGCGTCTTCGGCAGTGCTCCGAATTTTGCCTTTTGCGGTGCCGTGTGTGCATACACAGAAAAATCCTCGTCGATCTCTCTTGATGCTGTCCAATCAATACGCAGTTCTTTGGGATCAAGTGTAAGTTCCAAGAGATACTCATATACTTCATCGATCGATCTTCTATCCTGAAAAAAGTGGACTTTTGCCTTTGCACACAGACTTGGTACAAAATGATTTTTCTCCGTAACATCAGGGGCATAATACTGGGGAATAGTAGCATCTACTTTCTGATAAGGTTCAAAGTCCTGTCCCATAGTCTCATTGGAGAGTGCTTGACTCTTTTCACTGTTTTGTTTTAACTTCTTGCCCTGCATTAGTAGTGAAATTTCTACACGGGTAAGCGGCCCTTTAAGATAAGAGAGTGCCCATCTAGTGGTAAACAACCGGATATGATCTAAATGTGCACTTTTTAGAAAAAAGGTTCGTTTTGTAAGATGAGATAAAATGCTTCTGATCTCATTTTTTGAAAACTCAGAGTCTATTTTCCCACCAAGCCCTTCTATGACTCTATCGATATCCTGAGTAGTCTGTAAACGTCCTATGAACCATGTTCCGATATTTGATAAACCTTTATAGTCTATATCTACAGGGTTTTGTGTACTAAGTACGATACCAACGCCAAAGGCACGCGCTTGTTTTAGAAGCAACAGCATAGGCTCTTTGCTCGGCGGGTTCTTCGTAGGAGGGAAAAATCCGAATATCTCATCCATATAGAGTATTGTTTTAAGCGTCGATGTACCGCTTTGGAGTCTCATCCAAGCAATATATCTGTTAAGCAATAACGTGACAAAAAACATGCGTTCGTTATCATTAAGATGCGAGATGGAGAAGATAGCTATTTTTGCCTTGCCGTTCTCATCATAAAGCAGTTTTTGAATATCAAGTTCATCCCCTGTAAGCCATTGGGCAAAACTTGGGGAGGCAAGCAGTGTATTAAATTTTGTTGCCAGTGTAAACCGTTCTTCCTGAGGATAAAAATCCTCAAGCCGAAGGACTCCTATGTGATCAAATGAGGGACTGATGATTTTCCCGATCAAACGGTCGATGCTTAACTCCTCTTGATTCACCCAGGACTTTGAAAGTATCTGGGCCAAAAGGATATACTCTTTTGACTCCAGCGGATCAACATTCATTCCTATAAATGAAAGAAGGCCTGTAACGGTGCTTTTGAGATAAGCAGCCAGTGTATCGCTCTGTTCCATTACCTCCAAAGACGGACTTGTAAGAGAATTCATTACATTGACCGCAACACCCGCTGAACTCCCCGGCGTATAGATCGTTTTTTTAATGTCATGAAACTTCTTTACACGCTCACTATCCTGATCCCAACTTTCTATTCCCTCTTTCCATTGCTTTGCCGTTGCCTGTGCATAGGAGGTTACATCTTCGTTTTTACTGTGTGCTTCATCCGCTACCCATGGCTCAAAAGAGTTTGTACTAAAACTTGGATCACTTAAACAGAGGTTACCCATGTCTCCTTTTGGGTCTATGATGATCGAAGGGATATTATCCAGAGCGGCCTCTTCTATAATCCCGATACCCAAACCTGTTTTACCCGATCCCGTCATACCTATGATCGCTGCATGTGTCGTAAAGTTTTTATTCTTTAACAAAGTCAGAGCTTGTGTTGCCTGCATCGTCTCTTTATCAACATCTTTTCCTAAGTAGAAAAGACCTAGTTTTTCATAGCTCTTTGACATCGCTTACTCCTCTAAGTGGTAGTAAGTATTGTAACAAATTTTTTGATCGTTTAATTGGTACGGGAATCTATACTTAGAGGCTGTGCAGCGGTAGGTGTGGTTGTGTTGTTATCTTTCTTTTCAGGTTCGTATTTTTTAATCCCCTGTATCATGAATCCCATAGCTTCTTTGCTGCGTTCTTTCATTAAAACCAAGACTTTGTCTTTATCATGATAAATATCAAACAGTTCAAGGTTTTTGACCAATACATCAACTTCAACCTGCTCTTCATTACCGACCGGAAGACCGTAATTGTTTCCTTCTATACGCACAAGTGTCTTGTCCTGTTTTAAAACCACCCAACATACTTTAGCTGAAGGAAGTTCATATAGTGAATTTGCTGTCTCTTCGATACAGAGCCTTGAAAACTCATCTTTAGAGATCGTAAGATTACCGTCTGAGCCTATAATGTCTCTATAGAGGGTGTTGAGCACTTTTGTTTCTGTTTTGGCTGTTCTTAGATAATCCAACAGATGCGTGTTGGAGTCACGCAGTATTGCTACACTGTGATTCAAAGCAAGCATTACAAGTGTAAGCAATGCAATAGAGATCAGTACCTCCAGCAGTGTAAAAGCTTTACGATTCAGCACAGTACTTTATCCATCCATCAGTCCGACACGCAATGCTTCTTCATAGCTTGTTTCACCGGCTATAAGCATATCTTTGAGTTTATCGGCGATCGTTCTCATTCCTCTTAATTTCATCGCTTCACGAATCTCATGATCATTTGCGTTTTGTTTTATCATCTCTTTGACATGATCGTCAACCATAAAAAGTTCACCGATCGCCTGTCTTCCTTTATAGCCGGTAAAGTCACATGCTTTACAGCCAACTGCATGAAAATACATCTTTGCAGGATCGATATTGAGTTCTTCCGTGATATGGCTAGCCAACGGTTTAGCCACTTTACATTCAGGACAAAGCTTTCTTGTCAGTCTTTGAGCCAAGACACCAAGTAGTGTAGAAGAGATAAGGAAGCTCTCAATATCCATATCAATCAGACGGCTTAGTGCCGATGTTGAATCATTGGTATGCAGGGTAGAAAGCAGCAAGTGTCCCGTAAGTGCAGAGCGCAGTGCAATTTCTGCAGTCTCTGTGTCACGGATCTCACCTACCATGATAATATCGGGGTCCTGTCTCAAAATAGAACGAAGTCCCGCTGCAAAAGTGAGCCCCACTTTGGTATTGACCTGGATTTGAGAGATATTTGCTGCATTGTACTCTACAGGATCTTCTACCGTGATAATATTCTTATCCGGTGTTGTGATATGCTGTAGACAGGCATGCAGTGTGGTTGACTTACCTGAACCCGTAGGTCCGGTAACCAGAATCATACCGTGTGCATGGTTGAGCAGTCTATAGAGATCTCTTGATATTTCAGGCTGGAATCCTAATGATTCAAGGCTCGGGATATACTCACTTTGCGCAAGGATCCTCATTACCACTCTTTCGCCATAGTAGGTAGGCAAAACAGAAACCCTGATATCAATCGTTTTCCCCGAGATCATAATTTGGGTACGGCCGTCTTGAGGGATACGCTTCTCTGAAATATCCAAACTAGAGATAACTTTAACACGGTTGATCACGAGACTCACTATATTTTTCTCAAGATCAATATGTTTTTTAAGGGCCCCATCGATACGCAGACGCACTTCCCCTTTACGTTCACCGCTCTCAATATGAATATCACTTGCACCTTTTTGGATCGCCTGGAAAAAGAGTGAATTGACCAGTTTAATGATCGGTGCAGACTCTTCGCTGGCGAGCAGATCCTGAGATCTTCTAATAAACTCCAAAAGGTCAGCTTCAACCTCGATAAGCTCTTCAGAAGTTGTCGACATCTCTTCAAAGTCACTACCGGTCTGTATCTCCAAAAACTTGTTTTTAAGTCTGGTAAAGCTGTCTGCATCTACCAGGTAGATAGGATAGTCAAGATCAAGTTTTGAAAGGTAGTTGAGTGCATCAGCAAGACTCTTTTCCTCTACGATAGTAGCTTTATCGCCTTCAACTATACTAAAAAGCAATGAGTGCTTGATCGCTAGTTTATGGTTGATCTCCTCTTCCCATAACGCTTCTAGGTCTACATCCTGCAGACGTGAAAAATGCATCATCTACTCCTCATCCAGGATTGCCAAGTTGCTCTTTGGCTTTCTTTTTATCCTTTGGCTTGCAGGATTCTTCCCTGTACCTTCCGGAGAATTCAAAGCACCGCCTTCAAGTCCTTCGTAGACATATTCATTGTATCTTATCTGTACCTCTTCAAGTTCTGTCAGCACTGCTTTCAACTTTTTAAGGTCTTCACTCTTTCTTACGATATAAGGCGTGAGGTAAACCACCACATTCTCTTCACTCTCTGCATCCGTGTCACTGCTAAAGAGAAGTTCACCCACGATAGGGATATCTCCAAGGATCGGTACCTGTGATTCACCCTTTCCTCCAGCTTTTTTGATCAATCCTCCAAGAATGATCGTCTCTCCGTTGCTTACGATGGCATTGGTCGTGACTTTTCTCTTGGTCGTTGTCGGTCTATCTGCGGATGCAGAAGATCCAGGCAATACATCCTCTATCTCGGTCACTACCTCCAGTGTCACCTGATTGTTGCTTGAGAGACGCGGTTTCACCTTTAGGGTGATCCCTATATCCTCTCTGGAGTAATTGTTGATGATATTTCCCTGGCCCTGTGTTGTCTGTTGAGCTTGAGTCAGGATGGACTGTGTCTGCCCGACATAGATCTCTGCTTCTTTGTTGTTGGTACAGAGAATCGAAGGTTCACTGAGGATATGTGCCGCACCATTCTTTTCAAGCAGATCCACTTGCGCACCTAGTGCAAATACTTGGGAAATGTTACTATCAAATTTGAAAGGACGTGTTGTAATGGTGCTTACTCCTCCCGTAATCGGGTTTGTATATGTATCTTGAGAATTCAAGAACCCTAATAGTGTCGGAGAGACCATTAGAGAAGAAGCCCCCATATTTGCCGCTGCAGAGAAAAGCCCCTGTGAAGTAATCGCTCCGCCTTCAAATCCATAGCGCATCCCTATCTGTGAAGCCAAATTTTTGTTGACCTCAACAATACGCGCTTTCACATACACCTGTACTTTCGGGATATCAATCTTATTTACCGTTTCTCTGATATTTTTCATCTGTTCAGCCGTAGCAAGGACGATCAATGCATTTCTCTCGATATCAGAAACCACCATCGCTTTTTGAGGTCTTTCACCTTGTTTAGCAGGTTTATCTGGTGTCATACTGTTCATTTGCGAGATAAGCTGGCTCATGATCTTTTCCATCTCTTCGACGTTAGAGTTTTGGAGTCTGATCACATACATTTTTTGTGTGACGCTTTCTCCCTGAATATCAAGTTGTTTGATATACTTGATCATACGTCTTGCATTTTCCGGTTTTCCGACAAGGATAATAGAGTTTGTCGCACTGTCTTCAAAGATATCGACTGCTTCACTCTCGATAGCTTGAGGGAACAATTTTTTGGCCATGTTGTTGACATTGGTAAAGATATCTTTTGTGCTGGAGTTTTTGAGCCTTACTACTACAGAGGTTTTTTCACCTTTCTCTTCGAGGGCATTGATCAATTTAGAGATGGAAGCCAATGTCCTTGGCTGTGAAGTAATTGAAAGAACATTGTTCTCTTTGAAAGAGATCACTTCATCGCTTTTACCGAGCAATGGTTTGATCTTTGCACGGATGACCGCAGCATTGGTATTTCTCAAAGGGAACAACACAGTCCTCAATGTATCACCTTCAATACTTGAACTGACCGGTACACCTTCACCCGGGGCAGACTGGCTTTTAACAACCCTATAAAATTCACCCTGGTCCACCAGTGTCAATCCTTTGCTGCTGAGTATGACATTGGTTAATGTAAAGAGAGAGCTCTTTTTGATAGGTTTGGTAGAAACGAAGTTAACATTACCTCTCAAATCCTCTTCGATAAGAATATTCTTCTGCATGATCTTAGAAACCATCTCAACAAAATCTTTTACACTTAAGTCACGAAAATTGACCTCTACCGTCTCCTCTTCCGCATGTAACCCCACTGAAAGGATCAGTAAAATACCCAATATTATTTTAGTTAACTTCATACTCTAACTCCATCTCTTTATTGTCTCTGACGATGACCAGCGTCAGATTTTCTATATTTTGAATGTCTTTATAGATACCAAAGGCAGCATTGTAGCTGTTGATCTCTTGTCCATTAACGGACTTAATGATATCTCCTCTTTGCAAACCAAGTTTGGAAAAGTGGCTTCCTCTCCGCACAAAACTGACCTGAAAACCTTTGATCGAATCACCGTCTTTAATATCCTTGATCCCGATATCCTTAAAGATATCACCCATATTCGTTGCATAATGGGTGATCAGTGACCTGTCGATAATCCTTCTGTCACCTGCGTCTACAACTTCTCCGGTAACCGGTCCCTCTTGATCGCTTTTGGTTCTTTGAGGGGAAACACCGGCAGAACCGTTTACAGTTGTGATCGTGCCAACACCTTTGTCACTCTTTTTAGGCATGAACAGTGTCACCGTATAGAGTTTTTCGTCTTTGCTAAATGTCGCATAGTCACTTCCTGCTCCCTCCAGTACAAATCCGTTAATCTCTTCACCTTTGGACAACACTTTTGTTTTTCCCTTGTGTCTTACAGTGACGACGGTGATGTCAGAAGCACTGTAAATAGCCAGAAGGTCGATATCCTGGATACTGGCTTTTGGTGCCTCTTTAGGCCTTTCTGCTTGTTGAGGCTGATTGTCCAAAGAGATCCTGACTCTGTAATAAAGGTTTTTAGGCCCCTTGTCTTCATTGTACTCTACCCCTGAAGTAGGCAGCCATATCAATGCGACCACCACCCACACCAGCTTCACAAACACTATGGTTGCTAAAATGATCATGACCTGTCTCATAGTCTCTGGCTTAAAAAGATGTTTCATATAACCAACCTTCTCCATCTTTTTTCAGCTTTGACCTCAGCATACCGAGGTTCTGGCTCTGGGAAAACTTCATCTTGACGTGCTTCTGCATAAGATTTACTGTTCCGTCAGCTTCGCCAAATACACCACTGGCTCCAACCACGACATTCAGAGGGTTCACCACACTATAGGTCACTACAGCCTGGTCAATTTCTTTTGGCGCAAACCTTTCGAGTGAGCGATCAAGAAGCAGACCTTCTAAAGAACCTCTGGTATAAAAGAGCAGTGTGAAAAGATGTATCTCTTTGATCGTTGCGACTTTGATACCTTTTACATAGATAGAAGGCTCTTTTATACTGAGAGTGAACCAACTCTCACTGATCTTCTCAGAACTGATCTTGATATCGTTTTTTGCCAACTCCTGCTCAAGAAGATAGTACATCTCCTGTTTTGGCATCATCACGATGATGGCAAGCCATAATACGGCAATGACAGTTCCTATCTTTTTTACCATTTGCATCTTAGCTCCACATCATAGAGTGCACTCTGTTTTTTCACATCAAATAGCTGTATCTCCACTCCAAGGTTTAACAATTTTTTCATAAGGTTGTTGAACTCATCAACACTGAGACCTTGATAACTTGCGATCACCTTTTTATTGTTCTCCTGCCATTTCACTTTAGCCGGCGGTACAGAGGTTTGCAGCTCTTTTACTTTTTTGTTCAAGTTCGTATTATCCCATATTTCTTTAAGTGCGACCACTTCTTTCATCTCTGATACAGAACTCTGCAACGTCTTCATCCGCTCTTCTTCTCCGCTGATCTGCCCTTGCTTGAAAAGAAATGCACCAAGCATAATCATAAGGGAGATACCTGCGATCAATTCATTTTGATAACGCCTGAAATTCATAGTTTCCCCTCCACTGTAATGCCATCAGTGACCTTTTGAACGGTGAACTTTGCTTTTTTGGCTTCACTTTCCATCAACTTGATCGTTTTATCCTCTTTGACCATATAGTTTGCACGGAAACTTTTTTCATCGATGTGAAGTGTCTTTAGCTCTACCCCTTTATAGATCATGCCTATAAGCACTTTAACCGCATCACGTTTTTTTCTCTCGACATCATCCAGCTTACGATACTTTGTGACAATATTTTTTCTTGTATATTGGCTAGATAGCGAGGGATTTGCCGCCATCAAACTTTCAAGTTCCTGCATTCCCGACTGTGTATCTCCGCCATAGCGTACACCTTCAATAATAAACAGCACTGCTAAGAGTATGAATATAGCTGCAAACCCAAGCGACTCTTTTAAACTCAATACTGAAGCATAGGCACTCTGTATTGCAATACTTTTTTTGGGATTTGGTATATCCAGCGCAGTGTTGATCGATTCATCCTCTACTGCGGATTTCGGCATGACTACAACGATATCATTCAAAACCGCCAATACTTCCTTATCATCTAAAAGATAGGGATTTGAGAAAGAAGGTACAGACTGCTGTGCAAAAAAGAGTTTTGAAATATATTCAGGTGATAGACCTTTACTTTTAAAAAATTCGGTGATCTCTTCCAGGGCATAGGCTATAAACACCCAGTATTCACCTTCTTTAAAAACAAAGTAGTCATATGTTCTTCCCTCTGGCAACATCCCCTCAAAAAGAGAAGCCGCGATCCTTTTTGCCTGATAAGCAAACTTTATAGGCAGTATCTCTTTTTTTAGTGTATAAAACTGGGGAGTAAGCATCACATTGACCGGCTGCTTTATCTCCATTGACTGCATTGATCGATGGACCAATATAAGCTTTTTATTGTCTTCCAAGAAATTCAAAATGCTTTACCTCTCCTTTGCTATACATAAATGTAAATTTATACGGTTCATCTGCATAGGTATATATTACTTCACACTCTGCAATATCTACAAAATGTTTTGAAAAAGCCGGACTGTACTTTTCAAAATCAACGGGTTGATAGGTCTGCTTAAATGTTTGCAAGGCATCAGTCCCCGGTACCCACTCTTCTTCTACTGCGGAGAGCTCCATATCAAAGATCGCTGCAACTGCCTCTGCAGACATATAGTTCCCGTCTGTTACGTTAGATTCGGTGGTAAAAGAAAAGTATTTGTCCCAAGGTATACTACTAACCACAGGATCATCCGCTTCGAGTTGATACCTATCAATGATATGTGCAAACTGTTGATAACTTATTATACCTCTTTTTTGCAGGAGTCTACTATGAAATTTATGTTCAAATTCACCTTCTTTTCCTATCTCTTCAAGCAACATCTCTTCGAGCATCACCGGATCTGATAGATTGTACATAGCAGTAATCGAATCAAAAATTTTCCGGGTTATATCATAGTTTGGAATCATTTTGGTATCATTTTCCAATCCAAGCCAGTTGATATTGGCACCATTGGCAAGAGGACGGCACCCTACCGTCATAAAAAAGTTCTCCTCTTCCGTAGAAAATGGAATAGGTGCCTGATAGAGCGTAGAGAAAAGCAGCTCTTTATCCTTGTCCTTGAATTTTCTAAAAATATTCACAATGTTTCCATAATAAACATTTGCCTGAAGCAGAGATGAAGTATCCCTGGAGTCTTTCTGTACACTTCCCAATGCAGTGACCAGGGTACCCACGAGCACCATCATAACTGCAATAGTGATAAGAGTGATTAAAAGGGCTACACCTTTTCTCTGTCGGTAAAAGCAGGGTTTATCCATATAAAAGCTCTGTTGAAGTAGAATTTGTTCGCAATTTTAGTTATTATAACAAAAGAAATAATGCAAGGACTTAATAGTATGAAGAACCAACCGAATCTAAGAAACGCTTTTTCATTGATTGAACTACTGATCGTAATTGCAATTTTGGGACTACTTGTTAGTATGGTCGCACCATCATTGATGGATTCAGCGGATAAAGCAAAAAGAGATCAAGTATGTATCCAAATGGCAGAGGTCAACAAAGCTTTAGATATGTTCAGACTGGACAACGGTAGCTTCCCTGATACAGAAGAAGGTATTGAGGCACTTCTGTCAAACCCGGATGCTGACAAATATCCAAACTATCGTCCTAAGCCATATATGGAACGCCTTCCGAAAGATGCATGGCAAACACCTTTTATCTATATCAATGAAGGCGGGAAAATAGAACTGATCAGCTTCGGAACCGATAGAAAAGAAGGCGGTGAAGAGTATGCAAGTGATATTTTCTATACCAAAGAGTGTCAAAAGTAGTAAAAGCGCACTATGCAAACATTTCGGAAAGGATTTACGCTTATTGAACTGATGATCGTAATCTTTCTGATCGTATTGATCTATGCTCTGGTTTTCAGCTACTTCAGTGAAGAAGAGACGAAACCCGAAGCCCTTACTCCGCTTACGCTCAAAGCATCACTGGCAGATGCAGGGATGCTGAGCGGGCAAACTACACTTTTATGTACCGACAAATGCAAGACCTGTTATCTCAGACAGGGCCTTCAAAGTGACTTTAAACTCTATGAGAACGCAGCAAATCTCCAAAATTCAGAGGTCTATCTGCTCGATACCTACAATGATCTCTCTCTTGCCGAGTATGGCAGGTATGATGATAAAAAAGTTTGTCTGCAACTCGACTTTTATCCAAACGGCAGCAGCACCAAAGCAGTCCTCAAAACGCCACAAGGTATCTTCTATCTGCCTTCCTATTTCGGAAAACCGCAAGAAGTTGAATCGCTTGAGGCAGCTAAAGATCTCTGGCTAAAGGATACCAAACTGGTAACTGGTACAGGAGATTTTTACTAATGCGTTTTACAACAATAAAGCAGCAACGTGCAGGATTCACACTGATAGAGGTGATTGTCTCGGTAATGATCATCTCGTTTGTCGTAATGTCACTCATGGAGATCCAATCAAGAAGTAAAGATAATGCCGTCTATTTGTCACAACGTAATAAAGCTGCTTTTCTTGACTCTTTTTACCTGCTTGATGAGAGTTCGAAGTATCACAAAAAAAACAAGAATGCCTATGAACTTGTTCAGCCATACTTTAAGAACATCGATGACGACAGCAAAGATATCCTCAAAAAAATCTCCAGAGATATCATCGTACCCGAACCTATCGCGGTACCTGCTCCGGAAGAGAGTACTGTCAAAGCTGAAGTGACCAGGATGATCCTTAAAGACCAATACTCTTCAAGCTATTTTCAATTTAAACTGAATTCATTTTAGAAAAAGATCGCAATAGTAAAAATGTTTATTCCTCTTAGATAAACAAGCTATAATGCTAACACTAACTAACTACTCCAAGGATGCTCAAACAAATGCTTTTTAAGTACAAAGGATTTGATAACACCGGTAAAAAGGTCAAAGGTACAGTGACGGCTGCATCACATGAGGAAGCAGCACAAAAGCTCCGTGCACAAAACATCTATTATGAGACTTTGGCCCCTACACAAAAACTCTCCTTGGAGTCTTTTGCAAAAAGAGAGATGCCCGGTGAACTCCTTAGTGCCTTTGCCAAAGAGCTCTCCTCTTACCTCAACTCGGGCATGACAGTACTCACGGCTATCAAACTGCTGGAAAACCAGCATGAAGGGGAGAAGAAATATGTCTCTTTTCTCAATTCGCTCAAAACAATGATCGACGAGGGGAAATCTCTTTATAATGCACTGCATGCCCAAAAAGTCTATGCATTACCGGAGTTTTTTCTGCAAAGTCTCAATGTAGCAGGACAGAGCGGGAAGATGGTTGAAGTGCTTATCAATATGGGGAATTTCTTCTCCGCACAGAACAAGGTCAAAAAGCAGGTGGGAAATGCCATGGTCTACCCTCTCTTTATCTTCATCGTAGCCATAGGAATGACTGGTTTTCTGATCTCTTTTGTCGTACCCAAGATCGTTGGTATCTTTGAAGACAACAATCAGGAACTTCCGCCTATCACTCAGTTTGTCCTGGGGATCAGTCATTTTTTGACAGAGCACTATATTGCTCTTTTTGTCGGGTTTCTGATGGCAATCACCGGCTATAAACTTGCCTACAAATATTTTCTTGTGTTCCATCGATTAATAGATAGAATGTGGCTGAAGGTTCCCGTCATAGGAACGCTTATACAAAACCATGAGCTTGGACGTTTCTCTTATATCCTCTCACTGATGTTGGAATCAGGGGTTTCCTATGCCCATGCGGTAAAGCTCTCTACTGCGACATTCGGCAATATCGTGCTCAAAGAACTTTTTGAAGCAGCTTCAGTCAAGGTGATGGAAGGTAACAAACTTTCCAATGCTTTACACATCACTAAGGGATTTAAGCCCAAACGTAACTTCATGCAGTCACTTGCCCTTGGGGAAGAGTCCAGTGAAGTGGCTCATATTTTAAATAATATCTCGAAACTTTATACTGAAGAGAATGAAGACAGACTCAAACTGCTGCTTAGCCTGCTTGAACCGGCAATGATGCTCTTTATCGGACTCATTGTCGGTGTTATCGTGGCTGCAATGCTCTTACCGATCTTCAGCATGAGCCTTGCAGGAGCATAAAAAATGGTTAGAACCCTTTTAAAAACTGCCTTTTTATCCTCGTTATTCTATATCCCTTTAAATGCAGACTTTATCGGTGGAGAGCTCTCTGTGGGAGTATATAGCCATACACCCAAGGGATATGCGGCCTATGATATTTACGGTATGGAGAGTAAAACCTCTATAGAGGATACACTGCACTGGACAGAGTCACAAGATCTATTCTTCAAAGCTTACCTCGAGCATCCCCTACCTGTCATTTCCAATATAAAGCTCGAATACAACGATCTCTCCCATCAAGGCTCAGGACCGGTCAGCGGCTTTACCTGGGGAGACATCAGTGACTTTACCGGGGACCTTAGCAATAAACTTGATATGCACGCTTTCGATGTAACCTTATATTATGAACTCATCGATAACTGGGCCAGCCTTGATACGGGATTGACGCTGCGACATGTCTATGGAGATATCTATGTAAAAGCCGGCAATATGTTTATGACACAGGAAGAAACGATTGATTACGATACATGGATCCCGATGATCTATATGAAGGGACGTTTTGATGTGCCGACCACTGATATTACATTTCAAGCCGAGCTCAATGCGATCACCTTTTCAAGTTCTACCATGTATGATGCACTCTTCACGATGCGTTATACGGCAGTAATGGGTCTGGGGATCGAAGGTGGCTACCGTATGATGCATCTGGATGATAACGAGCTGGCTGCCGGTCTTGCACTTGATGTAGATTTCAAGGGACCTTACGCAGCCGTGGTATGGGACTTTTAATGAGCACTAAACACAAAAAACGATTTAGGGATATCAAACAGAAAAAAGAGCACAACGGGCCATTACAGGCTGATGCAAAGTCTTCTTTCTCCTATCCGTATGCTTCACTCGGTGATAAGATCAAAGCATTTATCACCGATAGCTTTATGCTCTTGATGCCTATTATGTATATCGTCTTCTATCTTGTGATGGGAGGTAGAGAAGCTTTCGGCGAGCATAAGCTTATAGGATGGATCTATATTCTTGTCCCCTTCGTGGTCGTACAGACACTCTTTTTAGCTAAAAGTGCTCAAACTCCAGGTTACAGAGCCTACAATCTTATGCTGATCGATGTGAGTACTGGTGAGAAGCCCTCTCTTTTCATTATTTTATTTAGAAACCTTTGTGCGATACTCTCTTTTTTCTCGATCATCGGATGGGTGATGATGTTCTTTAGAAAAGATAGAAAAACCCTGCATGATCTGCTTAGCAACACGGCCGTGATCCATAAACCATGACACAAACCTATCCTATCAGAAGCCTCTTTGCACTGCTGATGAGTGCGTATTATTTCTTCTATTTTGCAGGGGTAGGTGTCTATGTCATCTTCATGCCAAAGGTGCTAACAGAGCTTGGATATACTGCCTTTGAAGTTGGGATCATCTACATGGCAGCACCGTTTATGCGCTTTTTGCTTCCTTTTGCCTTTCGTCATTTCTTGACCTTGACCCCTAGGATCTATATCCTTTCACTGATTTTCACACTGATTGCCACAATACTTTTTATTGCAACTGCACACTCCTTTTGGCTCTATTTGCTTGCCAATCTCTTTTTTGGGGCAGCCGTAGGTGTCTCTTTGCCTTATGTCGAGACCATCGCACTCTCTTCTTTACAAAAAAGTGACTACGGAAAAGTACGTCTTTGGGGCTCACTCGGCTTTACAGGTATCGCACTTTGGCTTGGACGCGTGCTGGAGACACCCGAACAGGCATTTTACTACCTCAGTTCGGTAAGCTTTATCACCCTGTTTTTTGGTGCAATGCTTATACGCTACGATCAGGCACCGCGTACTTCAGGCGAATCCGACAAAAGTTTTTCACTCTCCAAATACTGGGCATTCTGGCTTTCGGCTTTCTTGATGCAGGTAGGATTCGGTGGATTTTACAACTTCTTTACTATCTATGAAACCGCACATGGTGTTTCCCTTGAAGTGACCAGCTGGATGTGGAGTTTTGGCGTACTTTGTGAGATCGTGATGCTCTATTTTCAAGGGCCTTTACTTCAGCGTAATCTACTGCGTATTTTACAGTTTGCCATGCATATCACAGCACTACGCTGGATGATCCTTTGGCTCTATCCTGATTCGCTGACCCTTACCTTTGCTTCGCAGTCACTTCATGCCGTAAGCTTCGCACTCTATCATACTGCTGCGATCACCTATGTCTATTCACTCTATACACAAAAGAAACTCGCTCAACAGTTTTTTCTGGGTGTGGCCTTTGGTCTTGGCGGCTCTGTCGGGGCATTCATCTCAGGAAAACTGTACGGGGAACACCTCTTTTTGTATGAAGCGATCATCACACTCTTTGGAGCAGGAGCACTCTACATCCACCAAAAACGCAGAGAGAGGATAGAAGCAGATGTATAAGATGTCTGTGATTATCTTTGCCGGCGGCAAAAGTTCACGTATGGGAAAAGATAAATCACAACTTGCATTTGCAGGCTACTCTTCACTCAGCGAGTATCAATACCATCGCCTGGGTACACTCTTTGAAAAGGTCTATCTCTCGGCAAAGTCTGATAAATTTGAATTCGGATGCGAGGTGATCGCAGACAACTATGAAGTACATTCACCCCTTGCAGCACTCATCTCCGTGTTTGAAAAGCTGGATGTCCCCGAAGTGTTCATACTCAGTGTGGATGCGCCGTTTGTCGATGAACATGTGATTGACACATTGATGAATGAAGAGAGAAAAGAGTATGACATTGTCATAGCTGAAAGTCCCAATGGGTTGGAACCTTTATGCGGTATCTACAGACGTTCTATATTGCCTGAGGCGACAAAAATGCTCAAAAGCGATAATCACCGTCTCACCACACTACTTGAAAACGTAGAGACAAAAAAGGTGAGGTTTACCGACAAAGAGCCGTTTTTAAACCTCAACCATCCCGAAGAATATCAAGAGGCCTTACGAAGACTTCTCTAGATCTTTTACCACATCAAGTGAACATTTTTGTTCTTCGATCATCTGCACCATAAGTTTACGTGAGAAGAAAACGAATTTTTCAAACAGTGAACTGTGGTATTTGTCTTTGTGGTGGATCATCAAAAAATCTCTTTTACAGTCAAAGTTTTTCACAGGTACATGGAAAAGCTTACCGCTTTTGAGCTCATCTTCCACAGCGATCTTAGAGATACAGGTTAGGCACGAACGGTTGTTGAGGATACTCTTGATCGACTCGGTATGTCCAAGCTCCAAAAAGATATTAAGACTGTCTACTTTCTCTTTGATGTAGTCAAGGAATACTTCTCTGGTCCCTGAACCTTCTTCTCTCAGTACCCAACGGTTATTAGCGATCTCATCGATAAACACTTCTTTTTTAGCAATTTCCTTATCTGCAGTGACTACGATCAGGTCATCGATCCCGATCTTCTCTTTTACGATATCCGATCCCGATACAAAACCTTCTACAAATCCGATATCGATCGATCCTTCCTCGATCATCTGCGCGATCTCTTTTGTGTTACCTTCTTTAAGTACGATCTTCACCTCAGGATAAGCGCTCATATAGCTACAGATAATTGAAGGCATCAAGTAATCCACGATCGTTGTACTGGCCCCTACACGGATCACTCCTTTATTTTCAGAGTTCTTGAATTCAAATTCTATATCAGAAAGCTTTCTATATATAGGCTCTATCTCTTTATAGAAAGCTCTTCCCACTTCATTGAGCACCAACTTTTTATTGATACGGTCAAAAACCGGTCTTCCCAAAATATTTTCAAGTTCCTTGATAGACATAGAAATTGCTGATTGACTAAGATTCATCTCTTTTGCTACATTGGTCAAGTGACCTGATGCAACTACATTGATAAATATCTCCATCTGCCGTAATGTTAATTTCATAATAAATTTCCCTTATAATATTTATAATTGATAATATTTAAAATTTAGTTCAATTTTATTGATTTTGAAAGTATACCCAAAAATCAGTATAATTCCATGAATAATAAAAAATTATGAAGGAAGCTTATGCCTTTTTCTCCAGAAAAAAGAAAAGATACGATCAGCGGTATCTTGTTTGTAGCGATCTTTGCGGCTGCAGCGACATTTATCTCCCAATTCCCTGCTGTACAGGCAATGGGTATCTCTCCACTTGTCATCGGTATCGTGATCGGTATCTTCTATGCCAACACTCTACATAACAAGACGCCTGAAGCATGGCAGGGAGGGATCACTTTCTCGGCGAAAAAGATCCTCCGTTTTGCAATCGTCTTCTACGGTTTCAGACTGACTTTCCAAGAGATCATTGATGTAGGTATGGCAGGATTCCTTGTTTCTCTTATCATGCTGGCTTCTACGTTTATCCTGGGTACATGGTTGGGTCATAAGATCTTTGGTATGGAAAAAGATACTTCTATGTTGACTGCCTCTGGAGCATCAGTGTGTGGTGCAGCTGCGGTACTTGCGACAGAGCCTGTACTGAAGTCTGAAGAGTATAAAGCAGCGATCGCTGTATCTATGGTGGTACTTTTCGGTACGATCTCTATGTTCCTCTACCCGGTACTCTATAGTGCGATCATTGAACCGGCAGTTGGATTCTTGCATATGACTGCTAGAGAGTTCGGTATCTATGTGGGTGGTACGATCCACGAGGTTGCTCAAGTTGTTGCTGTTCCTGCTTCTATCCCAAATGCACCTAAAGAGATGGCAGATGCAGCCGTGATCGTTAAGATGACAAGAGTGATCATGATCGCTCCGATGCTGATCATCCTTGGTATCTACTTAAGCTACACTGCTAGAAAAGAGGGTGGTGCAGGTGAAAAAGTAAAACTTGTGATCCCTTGGTTCGCAGTTTACTTCATCGGTGTTGCAGGTTTCAACTCACTACACCTTGTACCTACAGATATCGTAAGCGTGATCAACGAGATCGATACGTTCCTACTTACGATGGCGATGACTGCTCTTGGTATGGGAACACGTTTTGCGAAGTTCAAAGGACTGGGACTCGCACCGATCTATACAGCATCAGCAATGTTCGCATGGCTGGTGATCGGTGGATTCATCGTTACTAAAGCGATTTGTTCAGTATTCTAATAACATTCCCGACATTAGTCGGGAATCCCCTAATAAATTTATAACTCCCCCTAATCGCTTTATCCATCAATACACCTTCGTTAAACAATCTAACATAATGGAGATTTAAAAGGATGTCATATTGTCATATTTTTCAAAAAAGCATGAAGAGATTAAACTTCCGTTGTGAACTTTGACTATAATATCAACAATATAGACTTTTAAGATAAAGGATGAAACTTGAATTACATTACAGAGGCCATGAACCGGGCTAAATTGACTAACTGTCAGTCCGACATTACATTTTTTCAAGCATTAGAAGAGGTACTCACCTCGATCAAACCTGTTATAAAAGAAAATCCAAAGTATCTTGAGAACAATATCATCGAACGTATCATCTATCCAAACAGAGAGATCCGTTTTAAGATCGAATGGCTGGATGACAAAAACAACATTCAAGTGAACAACGGTTACCGTGTACAGTTCAACAATGCATTGGGTCCGTACAAAGGAGGTGTACGATTTCATCCATCAGTGAATCCTGATATTCTAAAGTTCCTTGCTTTTGAGCAGATCTTCAAAAATGCTATTACCGGGTTGCATATCGGCGGTGCAAAAGGGGGAGCGGACTTTGACCCTAAAGGCAAAAGCGATAAAGAGATCATGAAGTTCTGTCAGGCATTTATGACAGCCTTCTATAACAGTATCGGTGCGGATATCGATATCCTCGGTGGAGATATCGGTGTGGGTGAACGAGAGGTCGGCTATCTCTTTGGTCAATACAAAACACTGACCAACAGTTATGACAGTATCATCACATCCAAACCTATCGCTCTTGGCGGAAGTAAGGGAAGAGCCTCAGCAACCGGTTATGGTCTGGTCTACTTTACGCAAACACTGCTTGAGGATATGGGAGAGACACTCAAAGGAAAGATCTGTACCATCAGCGGAAGCGGTAACGTAGCGATCCATGCCATCGAGAAGCTTTATGACATCGGTGCCATTCCGGTAACCTGTTCAGACTCAAAAGGCACCATACATGATCCTAACGGGATCGATCTTGCCCTGCTTAAACAGATCAAACTGGTCAATCGTGCTTCTCTGGAAGACTATGCAGAAGAGAGAAAAGCAGCCACATATGTCAAAAGAGAGGATTATGAAGGCGGAAGTTATGTATGGAGCATTCCATGTTTTGCTGCCTTTCCTTGTGCAACACAGAATGAACTGGGAGAAGAGAGTGCACAAAAACTGATTGATAATGAGATAAAGATCATTGCTGAAGGTGCAAACATGCCTACAACGCCGCAAGGTATAGAACTCTTCATGAAAAACAAAATCATCTTTGCCCCGGCAAAAGCAGCGAATGCGGGTGGTGTAGCAGTATCAGTCCTAGAGATGAGCCAGAATAATTCACTCAACTATATGAGTGCTGCAGAGGTCGACGAAAAACTTCAGGGCATCATGTCAAAGATCTATAAAGATATCAAAAAAACCTGTGATAAATACTCATTAGGTCTTGATCTGGCTTCCGGGGCTAATATCCTTGGATTTAAACGTGTAGCAAATGCATTGATCGCACAGGGGGTATAATAAAAGGATCGTGCAAAGAGAGCTTTGTTCTCTCTTTACAATTTTATCTCTTCGTTATGAGTTAGGAGACTTTTTGACGTTTTTTCCACTCTTTTTCAAAACGTTTACGTTTTGTAAATGAGAGTTTTTCTACAAAGACCTTTCCATCCAAATGATCCATCTCATGTTGGATCGCAATAGCAAGAAAGCCGTCATTTTCAATCGTATGTGATTGACCGTTTCTATCCAGGTACTCTACTTTGACATATTGATAGCGTTCTACATCATCATAGTATCCGGGAACAGAGAGACATCCCTCCTGATACTTTGTAGCACCGCTCTTTTCTATAATCACAGGGTTGATCATCTCTAAGGTATTTTCTCTTAGCTGTGCATCATTTTCATTAGGTTCATTAATGATCAGTATCCTCTGATCGATGCCTACCTGGATTGCAGCAAGACCTACACCATTGCTTTGAATCATTGTATCGTACATGTCATCCAGCAGATCATGCAAGGCACCGTTAAATGTTTCTACCTCTTTAGAGACAAGCTTTAATCTCTTATCCGGATATACGACAATCTCTCTAACCATACCTTAGTTCTCTCCTCCATGCAACAAGTTGCGTGAGCTCTCTGCTGAAGAGAACCCAGTGTTAACGTAGTAATAATGGACTTTGTTCATTTTGCGTCCTATTTTACGAAAAACTTTTTTCCAATACTTTGTCGATCAGACCGTACTCTGCAGCTTCTTCTGAAGACATAAAGAAATCTCTATCTGTATCTTTTTCTATCTTTTTCAGTGTCTTTCCTGTCTGTTTTGCCAAGATCTCATTGAGCGTGTCTTTCAGCCTTTGGATCTCTTTTGCCTGGATCTGAATATCTGTAGACTGTCCTTGAGCTCCACCAAGCGGTTGGTGGATCATGATACGTGCATGCGGCAGTGCATAACGTTTACCCGGAGTCCCTGAAGAGAGTAGGAATGCACCCATAGAGGCTGCCTGCCCCATACAGATCGTCACAACATCAGGTTTGATGTAGTTCATCGTATCAAAGATCGACATTCCCGCTGTGATCACACCACCCGGTGAGTTGATATAGAAGTAGATATCCTTGTCAGGATCCTGTGCTTCCAAAAATAGCATCTGTGCAACGATCGTCGAGGCTACAGCATCGTTTACCTCGCCACTTAGCATAATGATACGGTCTTTAAGCAGACGTGAATAGATATCGTATGATCTTTCACCTCTACCGGTCTGCTCTACAACATATGGGATATAACTCATTTGGTCACCTTTGTTAAGTATATAGTTAAGTATATTACTAAAAAACTAGTTAACTATACACTATTATTATTAGATAGTATTTAAAAAATAATGGAGTTATGTGATTCTACCCCCTATAAGAGGGAGAATCAAAAGAAGGGATTAGTCATCTAGTCCAAGAAGTTTACCAAAGAGTTTATCTTCGATCATTCCCATCTTGATCGCTGGAAGAAGGTTACGCTCTTCATAGTACTTGATGATCGCTTGAGGATCCTGACCTGACATGATCGCTTCATAGTAAAGTGCTTGAGATACTTCCTGATCTGCTACAGAAATACCCTCTTTTTTTGCAAGCTCATCTACGATGAATGTTGCTTTTACGCTTGCTTCAGCATCAGCTCTTACTTCATCACGAAGTGCTTCTATTTTTTCAGGGTTCTCTTTATATTCATTAAGCTCTTCTGCACTCATTTCCTGAGCTTTTTGATTGATCTTTGCATCGATCTCTTGCTCAACAATGTTTTGTGGCAATGCAAAGTTGAACTTCTCTACCAATGCTTCAACGATTTTTGGCTTAAGTTCTGTATGGTAAAGCTTAGAGATCTCTTCTCTATCAAGTTGAGATTTGATTCTCTCTTTAAGTGTTTCAACAGTAGCACCCTCTTCTCCGCCAAGAATTTTTTGTGCTAGTTCATCAGTCAAATCTTCAGGTACCTGCTCTTGGATCTCATGAAGTGTTACTTTGAATTCTGCTTCTTTTCCTGCAAGGTCAGCTGATTGATAGTTTTCAGGGAAATTTACTTTGATTGTTCTCTCTTCCTCATACTTCATACCAACGATCTGATCCTCAAATCCTGGAATGAACTGGCCTGAACCGATTTTTAGGTTGAACTTCTCAGCTTTACCGCCCTCGAATGCTTCACCGTCAATGAAACCTTCAAAGTCGATCACTGTCATATCGCCTTCTTTTACCATTCTCTTTCTTTTGATCTTTACCCATGGCGCTTGCTGAGTAAGGATCTCTTCGATCTTCTCATCGATCGCTTTTTCATCAGCTTCAGGTTTTTCAAATTTAGGCATAACCTCTTTGTACCCTTCTGCTTCAAATTTAGGTCTCAATGAGATTTCGATCTCAACATCGATCTCCTTATCACCTTTTTCATACTTTTTAAAGCTAGGCTGACCGATCATGTCTGCTGCAGCGATCTTTGCTTCTTTAAGACCAGCATCGATAAATTCTCTAAGTGCTTCACCCTCAGCATCTTGCTGAAGTTTATCTCCATGAAGGCTCTTTACTACTGATACAGGTACTTTACCAGGTCTGAAACCGTCTACTTTTACCTGCTTTGCTGCCTCTTTTGCCAGCTTATCAACATTTTTTTCAATCGCTTCGTTATCAATTTTACCTGATACGATTGCGTTTGCATCATCAACTTTTTTTACTGTAATGCTCATTACATTCCTTTATTCTAAATACTAAAATTCTGTGATTTTATCTAAAAAACGATAAAAATTGAATATATCATGCCAAAAACACTTTTTTCAACATCGTTTTAACGGCATATAATCACAAATCAGCCGTGCTATAATTGCGCATGAAAAAACTCCACCGCAATATCCATAACTGGTATCAACATCATGGCCGTCAAACTCTGCCTTGGAGAAATACGGATGAGCCCTACTACATCTACCTCAGTGAAGTCATGCTGCAGCAGACACAGGTAAAAACAGTCTATGAGCGTTACTATTTTCCTTTTATAGAACGTTTTCCTACACTAAAAGAGCTTGGGGAATCAAAACTCGATGATGTACTTAAAATGTGGGAAGGACTGGGCTATTATAACCGCGCCAAAAACCTGCATAAAACAGCAACACTTGTGCATGAACTTCCTTCCGATATCGAAGAACTCATCAAGCTTCCCGGAATCGGGAAAAATACTGCGCATGCTATCGCTGCTTTTGCCTTTCATCAACCCGTACCGATCATGGAAGCCAATGTAAAACGTATCTTGTGCCGTATATATAAACTTAAAACCCCTACGGAGAAAGAACTTTGGGAATATGCCTATAGACTTGTAGACAGAGACAACCCTTTTGACTACAATCAAGCGATGATGGATATCGGTGCAACGATCTGTCTACCTAAGAATGCACAGTGTAATCTCTGTCCGTTGGAGAGTATCTGTCAAGGCAAAGTTGATCCCGGGCTATACCCAATGAAGAAAAAACGTCTTGTTCCCACACGGGAAGAGCACATCGTGATCCATAGCTATAATGACCGTCTTTCACTTTCCCAGAGAAGCGGAAAGTTTTTACATGGACTTTGGGGGTTTGAGAGTATGGAAGTACCACCGTGTGCTGCTGAGTATCTGGGTGAAGTATCCCATGCATATACACACTTCAAACTTAACTGCAAAGTCTATCTTTACTATGAGAGCAGTCCTGAACAGATACACTATTTTAATTTGGATGAGATTAGAGAACTGGCGATCTCTAAAGTGGATGAAAAGATACTTAAACTTTTGGAGAAAACGATAGAGACACTTTAGAAAGCATCTCTATCATGGATCATTAATTCATCGTTCCTTGTGCCATTGACATCTCAAGCATAGGAAGTATCTCCTGGGTTTTATCTTGTCCATTGATCTTAAGTACTTTAGGCTTGTACTCAAGTTTCGTTGAGTAGATACCGTTTTCAAGACTCATAAAGCCTTGCATCACGGCCATGTCCAATCCCATTTTAGCCTGTTGCTGTTCCTGCGGTGATGGATTGAGAGCAAAATGTTTTTCATTGAAATTCAGATCCGCATCTAAAGCAAGATACTCCAATGGTTTTGTTTGAAGATAAGCAGTCATCTCTTCCAAACTTCCGGTTAATGCTTCTCCCACATATCCTATAGAGAAACTCATACTTGATTTGGCATCATCTTTAGTCGTAAAGTCCAGACTTGCACTCATTTTAGTTCTATCTTTTACCAACATTGCTCTAAATGCCTCTGTTAGAGTGTTCATATAAGTCTCTTGTGCAACTTCTGCACGTTTTTGCGCAGCTTCAGCCTTACTCGGATCTGTCTCCATCATCATTGCATAAAGAGTATCTGTCATCTCTACCTGTTTTTGATTTACCTCTTCAAGTTTTTTAAGTGCTTCCGGACTAAGTCCATGAAGTTTCATTGCGAAATTCGCCTGTTTAGCGATCTCATTTACGGTTGGATCCAGTTGGTCAAGTCCCTCTTGGTTAAATTGCATATCAAAGGCTATCATTAGATAATCACCCTCTTCACGACCGGTATTAAAATTCATTGTAAAGTCCATCTCTACCGGTTTTGACAGACCATCTTGTTCCATGGTTACTTTTGCTATTTTAAATTGCCCTTCACCTAACAGGTATTTTCCGCCCAAAATATCTTTCATCTCTACATGTAATGTAGTACCGGTTATCCCGGCAGTGATTCCATTCCCTTCAACTGACATCTTTGGAAATGTAATATCAAATGAACCAAGCAATGTCTTTGTATCAATCAACCCGCTTCCTACAAGCGGCTCAATCTCAACTTTTTCTCCATTTTCTGTCAAAGTTATAGCATTGGAGTGCATCTTCATTTTTAGCTTCTTATCAAAGCAGAGAACCTCTGTAAGATAGAGTGTGATATCTTCAGGTATTGCCTCTACAAGGTTCTCTTTAAATTTCCCGGCAAGCATCTCACTTGCTTTCATCTCGGCATTGAATTTTGCAAATCCGATACCAAATCCGTCGCGATAGAAGATCGGACCATGTTCTACTTTATACTCAACCTTGACAGGCAGCTCTATGAAATTTGCATACACATCTGTTATAGCTTTGCCTAAACGCTTCTCGTCAAAATGAATTTCAAGTTTCACATCAGAGGTAAAAAAACTGCTATTGACATCTGCTTTATAGTAAACACCTTGTGATGCGTAGAGTTTGTTGACCGTTTGTATATACTGATCAAATTCACCCTTGAACGAGTTTGAAATATATGCTGTTGTTCCTAACCATCCCAGCACTATTACGCCTAGAATTATCATAATTTTTTTCATTGAAAAAGCCCCTTTTTAATAAATGTAATGAAATTCTATCCAAACAAGACCTATAGCTAGTTAAATGCTATTTTAGGTACAATACGCCTAAGACGAATCATAAAAGAAAGAATACTATGAACAGACAAGAAGAATTTGAACAGGCTATCACCAAAGTACTTGAGCTGGTCGGAGAAGATCCGAAAAGGGAAGGACTGCTCAAGACACCTTCGCGTGTTGCAAAAGCCTTTGATTTTCTCACAGAGGGTTATCAACAAGATCCTAAAGAGATACTCTCACAGGCTCTTTTCAGCACAAGTAATGACGAGATGGTACTCGTAAGAGATATCGAGTTCTACTCGATGTGTGAACACCACATGCTTCCGATCATCGGCCGTGCTCATGTTGCTTATATCCCGGATGGGAAAGTTGTGGGACTTTCAAAGATACCGCGTATCGTGAATGTCTTTGCCAGACGTCTACAGATCCAGGAACAGATGACAGAACAGATCGCCGATGCGATCAGCCAGACCATCAATCCTAAAGGTGTGGCTGTTGTACTTCATGCCAGACATATGTGTATGGAGATGCGTGGAGTTGAAAAGATCAATTCAACCACTGTATCATCAGCACTTCGCGGACTTTTTAAAAGTGATGAACGTACCAGAAACGAGTTTTATAACTTGATCAATACGCCAACACCGTCAAATTTTTAACAAATTCTCTACATACTGCATCACTTCTATTGTAAAGTGATGTAGCTGTTTAACCCATATAAATAACTCCCTTTACTCCTTCAGAGATCAATTTTACACAATTTAAAATATTATCGTTTCACTTTGTATCAAGTGTTACTAACCAGATTCCAAGTATAATTATCTCTTTTTTATATCAATTTTATGTTATTTTAAGAAAAAGAGCGTATTATTCAGAAAATCAATTAGGACAATTTTAGTCTGAATTAAAATTGAATATCGTTTTCAAGAGAAAAAGCATTTATGCATCTCTTTAGAATGAAGGAGAAAAACTATGAGAGTCTACTTAGACAACAATGCAACAACCATCGTTGATCCGCATGTATTTGCAGAGATGGAACCTTATTTCGTACAAAGATACGGAAACCCGAACTCTCTTCACGCATTTGCAAGTGAAACACATCCTGCCCTTAAGGATGCAATGGAAAAAATCTACGCAGGTATCCATGCACCAAAAGAGGACAGTGTTGTTATCACTTCATGTGCAACAGAGAGTAACAACTGGGTACTCAAAAGTATCTATTTTGAGTATATCCTTACAGGAAGAAAAAACCATATCATTGTCTCTGAAGTAGAACACCCTTCAGTCATTGCAACTGCAAAGTTCATTGAAAGTATGGGATGTAAGGTTACTTATCTACCGATCAACCATGAAGGGATGATCGATCCGCAGACAGTTAGAGACAGTATCACTGACAAAACTGCATTGGTATCAGTGATGTGGGCGAATAATGAAACAGGTGCAATCTTCCCGGTTCAAGAGATCGGCGCAATCTGTGCAGAATATAATGTTCCTTTCCACACAGATGCAGTTCAGGCGATCGGAAAGACTCCTGTAGATGTACAAAGCCTGAATGTAGACTACCTGACATTCTCAGCACATAAGTTCCACGGACCAAAAGGTGTCGGCGCACTTTATATGAAAAAAGGTAGAGAGCTTTCTCCACTCCTTCATGGTGGATCACAGATGGGTGGATACCGTTCAGGTACACTCAATGTGCCTGGAATCGTAGGTATGGGTAAAGCCATGGAACAGGCGATCGATGCGCTTGACTATGAAATGAGTGATGTCAGAGAGATGAGAGATGCATTTGAAGATGAACTTCTCAAGATACCTGATACATTCGTTGTAACACCTAGAGAAAAGAGAACACCAAATACGATCCTTATCTCATTTAGAGGGATCGAAGGTGAATCAATGCTTTGGGACCTTAACCGTGCAGGTATCGGTGCAAGTACAGGAAGTGCATGTGCAAGTGAAGACCTGGAGTCAAACCCGGTAATGGAAGCCATCGGTGCAGATGCTGATCTGGCACACACCGCAGTTAGATTTTCACTCAGTAGATATACAACGCAAGAAGAGCTTGATTATGCATTAGAAGTGGTAAAGAAAGCAGTTGAGAGACTAAGAGGTATCTCAAGTTCATATGCTTACGCACCGGAAGGTCACGATAGTGGCCTTGATGCTCATCACTAAGAGATAAATATATTATAAGAATTAATAAAGGATAAATCATGGGTATGGATAGTTTGATAGGCGGTACTATCTGGGATGAGTACAGCCAAAAAGTAACCGATTTGATGAATAACCCGCAAAATATGGGTGAGATCACAAAGGAGCAAGCTGAAGAGATGGGTGCAAACCTTATCGTAGCGGACTTTGGTGCTGAGAGTTGTGGAGATGCAGTACGTCTTTACTGGGCTGTAGATCCTGAAACAGATATCATTAAAGAAGCAAAGTTTAAAAGTTTCGGTTGTGGTACAGCTATCGCAAGTTCTGATACGATGGTAGAACTTTGTAAAGGGAAAACTGTGGATGAAGCAGTTAAGATCACAAACATCGATGTAGAAAAAGCAATGCGTGATACACCGGATGTTCCTGCTGTTCCACCTCAAAAGATGCACTGTTCAGTTATGGCATACGATGTCATCAAGAAAGCTGCAGCACAATACAAGGGTGTAGATATCGATAGTTTTGAAGAAGAGATCATTGTATGTGAATGTGCACGTGTAAGTCTATCTACACTTAAAGAAGTGATCAGACTTAATGATCTGACAACGATTGAGCAGATCACAGACTATACAAAGGCCGGTGCATTCTGTAAATCATGTATCAAACCTGGCGGACACGAAGCTAAAGATATCTATCTTGTAGATCTTCTTGCAGAGTATGAAAAAGAGAAACTTGCAAGAACAGCAGCACCTGGTGCAAATGTAAGTTTTGCTGAAATGACAGTAGTACAACGCCTTAAAGCTGTTGAAAAAGTGATCGATGAAAATATCCGTCAGATGCTTCAGATGGACGGTGGTGATGTGGAAATCCTTGATATCAAGGAAAACGGTGCAAACTTTGACATCTATATCAGATACTTGGGTGCTTGTAGCGGATGTGCAAGTTCAAGTACCGGTACACTCTTTGCTATGGAAAACATCCTCAGAGAAAAAGTGGATGAGAATATCAGAATATTGCCTATCTAAAAGATAAAGCATACTTCTTAGGGATGAAGTCAAAACTTCATCCCCACTACAAAACTTATTTTCCCCTTCTAAACAGTTTAATAATCCCTCTAAATAGCGCTACGATAAGATATAGAATCACTGTGAAGACCAATGGATGGATCGCACCAATACCGTATGCTCCTGCATGAGGAAGTGCCTCTAAATGCTCAATGGGATGACTCGTCCACTCTTTGAAATGCATCCCTATCGCTAAAAACAGGAAAATACCTATAAAGATAATTAACTCTTTTTTCATTTTATGATGACCTTTACATGTGATTATTGATTGTAAAAGAGATTTTGAGGTGATGGAAAAGTTTGCTAATTATTAAGTAGCTTCCATCACCTTCTAAGAAGAGAAGAGCTTATGCTCTTCCAGAAAGCATACCATACTGTGTCATAGGCTTAAGTGCATAAACCTTCAATAGCCACCAAATATATCTCTCTTTTGTCGGGTCAAGCGGGAATGAAGGTGTCGGTTTCTTAGACCAGTCAAACTCAGCAAGCATTACTGTATCAAGACCTGTGATCAATGGACATACAGTATATCCGCCATACTGTGCTTTTGGCTCTTTACCTTCCATAACAGAGATAAGGTTCTCAACAACCACTTTATATTGTTTTCTAGCCGAACCTCCTGTTTTCCCCATTGGTACTGCAGCGATATCACCCAAAGCGAATACGTTTTTGAATTTTACGTGCTGAAGTGTCTCTTTGACAACCGGAACCCATCCTTGAGAAGAACCGATAGGTGATTTAGCGATCTCTTCCGGAGCTATCATTGGAGGAGTGATATGTAAAAAGTCATATGGAACTTCTACATTCTCATGCTTTGTTTCCATTGTGTATTCTTCAAGATCCTCATCCCATGCACCTTTTTCTTCCCAGAAATGATCAAAAGTCGCGATCTTCTTCTCTGGGTCTACAGCAACTAAGTTATGGTGATAATTCCACTTCATGTCACGCGCTTCAAACTGCTTTACGATCGCATCATGGTACTCAGGTATACCGAACATATTTCCACCGTTTGGATAGAAAGTAAGTTCAGCATTCTCTCTTGCGCCCGCTTCACGAAGTCTTGCATCTGTAAGATACATGATCTTTTTAGGTGCACCACCACATTTGATCGCAGTTGCGGGGTGAGTAAATACACCTTTTACTTTCTTACCGCTTTTTGCCTCGGCAATGAATTTTTGCATCTCTTTCCACGTGTCTTCAGATCCTTGTTGGAAGTAGATAGAAGCCAAACCATTTTTACCGATGATCTTACTTACTGCAGATGCGTCTCCTGCTGACGTAATCGTCTCATTAATACCTAGACCTTCAATTTGTGAAAAGTCAAGTTTAAGACCTGCTGCAACGATCATATAATCATATTGTATCTTCTTACCGTCAGAAGTTGTTACTGTATTATTTTCAGGATCAAACTCAACTGCTTTTTCTTTGATCCATGTAACACCTTCTGGTACATAATCAGCTGTTTTATAAACTAATTCTTCTTTTTTCCATACACCTCCACCTACAAGTGTTTGTCCCGGTTGATAAGATGTTGCATACTCGTTTGGCTCAATGACCGTAATATCAGGATTGCTTAGGTAATGTGTCAATCTTGCAGCCGTTGACATACCTGCGAGACCACCGCCTACGATAAGAATCTTTCCTTTCGCATTAGAGCTTCCGCCAGTACACCCTGTAGTACCGGTTGCCATAAGTGCTGCTGCACCGCCGGTACCAAATAGTTTCAATGCATCCCTTCTAGAGATACCTTCCTTTTGAAAATGAGCATCAATGAGCTCTAGACCATCTTTCATCATTTTATTATCCACAATCGACTCCTTCTAATATGTACACTTTATTCAATTCTACTACAAAAAACTATAAATTAATATTAATATAATCATAAAAAATTTTGTAGATAATTCTTTATAAATATCTATAATTTAACAATATTATCAATCACTAATTGTAAACTTCTCTTTTCGATAAAATGATTTTCTTTGACCGTATATCCGATTTATAGTGCTGTAGTTTTAAATTTTACACCTTAGAAGAGATTGATATACTGTTCAAAGGTATTTAGATAATATTTTATTATTTTATCTTTACTTTACTCGTTGGCATAAACTGTAAATTGACTTTCCCATTCCATTCATTCAGGTCCAAACGGTAATTAAAAGTTATCTTGCTTCCCTTCGGGTAGTTATTCACATCCGAGTTGAAAGCCATTACAGTTACTTCTTTACCTTCCCAACTCAAAGAAAGTCTTGTATGGTCCTCTTCCTTTCCCACTGCTCTACTATTGATAATTGTTGCTTCCTTACAGTGAAAAACAGGTTCCGGGTTCCCCTCTCCAAAAGGAGCAAATTTTTCTATCTGGTAATAGAGATCCAAATCCGCATTGGCAGGACTCAAATCACCTATAGCTGTGTTAAGTGGTTCAAAAGCCTCACGTGGCAGTCTTCTGGAAACAGCCCTTACTGCTTCAATAAAAGTATCAAGTTTTTCTGCTCTAAGACTCAACCCGCATGCACCAGCATGACCGCCAAATTTTTCTAGATGATTGCTGCATTCATTCACAAGTTCATATATATTCACTACACCGACGGTACGTCCCGAACCTTTGAGCAAACCGTCCTCAGCAGTGGTTAAAACGATAGTGGGATATCCTGTTGTTTCCGCAACCTTAGCTGCAATGATCCCAACAATACCCTCATGTAAACTATCTGAGTGTACTACAATAAAATCTTTTTGTCCTTCTGTAAGTTCCAAAATGTTTTCTGTCATTTCACTCTGCATTGTTTTACGACGTTGATTTACTTCAGTAAGCAATCGAACAAGTTGTTGTGCTTCATTTTCGCTAGCCAGAATTGCTTCTACAGCCAGTGAGGCATGTTCCAAACGGCCGGCTGCATTGATACGCGGACCTACTTGAAAACCTAGATCTTCATAGCTGAAAGAATCTTTGCCCATACTCAGAGCAAGCTCTTTAAAGAATGGACGTTTTAATGTATTGATTTTTTGTAATCCGTACTTCACAATATGGCGGTTGATACCCACTAACGGCATGACATCAGTGATAGTAGATAATGCAACCAGATCAAGGTATTTTCCCATATCTGTATCTAACCCCAGTTCATGCTTGATTGCGCAACACAGCAGCCATGTGACAAAACATCCTGAGCCATCTTTGAATGGATATTCACAATCATCCTGCTTGGGGTTGATAACAGCATAGCAATCGGGTATCAAAGATCCCGGTGTGTGATGATCGGTGATGAGAAGATCAATACCACGCTCTTTACACACTTCTGCAGCATCATGAGCTGCAATTCCATTATCGACTGTAAATATAACATCTGTATCACCAATTCGTTCCAACACTGAGGGAGACACGCCATAGCCATCAGTGAATCGATTAGGTATCACCCACTTGATAGGATAACCTATGTCATTGAAAAATGATACACAGGTGGCCGTGGAGCATGATCCGTCTGCATCGTAATCCCCAACACAAAAAATTTGTTCTTTATTTCTCACTGCATCAGCTAACCGTTTAGCGCCCCTGATCATATCCTTCATTTTAGAGAAGTGTGGAATTTCAGCAAGACTTTTATATCCAACATCTAGATTCCGGGAAGAGAGAGTTGAGATGATTTCAGTAGAAGTCAATGACATAATATATTTTCCATTATTGATAATTTAGTCTTACTGCGTTACTTTTTTGTCATCATATCGGAAAACTTCTTTTATCCTATCATTTTTCTGAAATCTTTATAACTTTGTCAATGTTACGTAGTGCACTTCTTATCGCACCTTCTATATAACCCCCTTCTCCAAAACTGCTCTCTGTTCCGGCAAATAAAAGTTTCCCATCCATTGCATTAATATCGTAACCGTACTGCGGATGACTTGCAAGCGGAGCCATATCTTCTATAACAGCCGTAAATGCCTCTCTATTCCAATCTACAACATAAATGTTTTTATACTCTTTTGCTTTGTGTCCAAATAACTTAGTGAGCTGCTCTATTACTTTTTCTTTGAAATCATTATCCGCATACCTGGATCCTGCAAAACCAAATAGTGCTGCTTCATCTTTCGTTACTGCATCATGCACTTCGCTTAAAGGGCGGCTGTGACAAAAAGCAAAACCGCTGAGTCCTTCATCTCTCCAAAAAGCTGTTTCATAGGTTACAACCACTTTTACAACGTACCCCATCCATGTCGGAATCGAGCGCAATAATTCTACTTGAGAAAAAGGTAACGGCGGAGAATATTCAATGTTTGCGGCAATTCTGGGTGGCATCGTATTGATCACAAAATCTGCTTCGTAGTTTGTATTTTTTGTATAAACCTGCAACCCTTCACTCTTCTTAACGATCGATGTCACTGCTTCATTCAATCTAATTTGTGTTTTACTTAAAGAATTTACAATCGCTTCGGTGAAAGCACCGATGCCGCCTACTATACGTGCGGCAGGTTCTTGGGGTGGCGGATTAAAACATTGTACATCTGTAGTTTGATACAAGGCCAATCCTTCAGTGTATTGCAAGAACATCTCCAAACCTAGTGAACTTACAAGCTCTAAAGCATGCTTATGGTGTGACCATATCCATGATGGACCCAAGTCATGTCCATTGATACTCAATGCTCTGCCACCTACACGCTCTCTTGCTTCAAGTATTGTCACTTCAAATTGCTGCTCAAGCTGCATCGCTGCATATAAACCGCTGATACCTGCACCGATAATAATTATTCGTTGTTTCATCATTTGTTCCTTGTAGCATTAAATATGCATATATCATTCAAAAATTCTCAAAGGATAAACATGCAAACTCTTAATATCGTCTGTCCCCATTGTAATGCAGTGAACAATGTTCAAGTTGAAGTGAACCGTAAAGAGGTACTATGCAGCTCATGTTCAGATCTACTAAATGATACGTCACCCCTTGAGTGTAATGAAGAAAGCTTTAAAATTCATCTTGAAAAGAACGACATTCCGGTATTAGTCGATTTTTACTCTCCTGATTGTGCACCTTGTATGAAGATGCAGCCAGACTTCGAAGCAGCAGCAAAAAGCTGCGAGCTTGAAGTACGTTTTTTAAAAGTTAATACCCTTGATTATCCGGACCTTGCAAGACAATACGGTGTAAATTCTCTTCCGACAGTCATCGCTTTTAACAAAAGTATAGAGATGAATCGTTTCAGTAATGCTCTTTCAAAAGATCAACTCTCCATGTGGGCAGAAAGTCTCATACAGGTTGCTTTATAAGCGCAATCTAATGAGATTGAATCATATATAAACATGAATATCCTAAATGTATTGGATAATATATCTTAAAAAACAAAAAAATGGGAGGGTAAAATAACCCCTTTACTGAAGTGTACATCTAAGAGCCTTTTTAGGCTCTCTAATGTAATTTTGGGTAGTTAGCCCTTATTATTTCGATCTATTTTCAATGCTGGCTTTTACAAATGCCAAAATAGAAGGATTTGGGTTTTGAAGTCTTGAAGTAAACTCAGGGTGGAACTGAACACCAAGGAACCATGGATGATCTTTCACCTCAATCGCATCAACAAGCCCATGAGATTCACCTGTAACAATCATCCCATTTGCCTCTAGAGCATCACGGTATTTTGGATTAGCCTCATAACGGTGTCTATGTCTTTCATAGATCACTGCTGCACCATCATATGCTTCTCTGAGATGAGATCCCTCTTTTGTTTCACATTCATACTCACCCAGTCTGAGTGTACCACCAAGCGGTGATGTACTCGTACGTACCTGTTTAGATCCACTCGCATCGATAAACTCATCGATCAGATAGATCATAGGGTTTTTAGCCTTCTCGCTAAACTCTACAGAGTTTGCATCTTCAAGACCTAATACATTACGTCCATACTCAATGATTGAAAGCTGCATACCTAAACAGATACCCAAGAAAGGAATTTTCTCTTCTCTTGCATACTGTATCGCTTTGATCTTACCTTCTACACCACGTTCACCAAATCCACCAGCAACTAACACTCCGTCACATTCTTTGATAAACTTTGCTGCACCCTCTTCTTCTATCTTTTCACTGTCTACCCATTTGATATTGACTCTTGAATCAAGGTGGGCACCGGCATGGATCAGTGCTTCAGTGAGTGATTTGTAAGATTCTTTAAGATCTAAGTATTTACCTACAAATGCGATTTTTATCTCATCGCTTGGCATAATGATTTTATGAACAAGGTCTGCCCATTCATCCATTTTTGGCTGGCAAGAATCTAGATCCAGTTGTTTGCAGATAGGCGTCAAAATATCCTGTCTTAAGAAATTAAGCGGAACCTGATAGATCGTTGCAGCATCTTCAGCCACGATCACTGAATCTTCATCCACATCACAACTATAAGCAATTTTCTTTTTGATCTCAGTAGGTACAGGTTGTTCTGCTCTTAGAATGATCATATGAGGAGAAATACCGATACGTCTAAGTTCCTGAATAGAGTGTTGTGTCGGCTTTGTTTTAAGTTCTCCGGCAACTTTGATATATGGAAGCAGCGTTACATGGATGTTCATTACCATTGCACGACCCAATTCATGTTTCATTTGACGGATTGTCTCCAAATACGGCAAACCTTCGATATCACCTGTTGTACCGCCAAGCTCTACGATCAGGATATCTTTACCCTCACCTGCTCTAAAAATACGCTCTTTGATCTCATTTACGATATGAGGAACTACCTGGATCGTTTTTCCAAGGTATTTACCTTTTCTTTCATTTTCAATAACCGTTTTATAGACTTGACCGGTCGTAAAGTTATTTTTTTTCGTTAATGATGTATCTAAAAAACGCTCATAATGTCCAAGGTCAAGGTCAGTTTCCGCTCCATCTTTGGTAACAAATACTTCACCGTGCTCAAGAGGAGACATAGTACCCGGGTCAACGTTGATATAAGGGTCGAGTTTAAGTACACCTACTCTTAGACCTGTATGTTTCAGCAGTGTTCCAATACTCGCAGCGGTAATACCTTTTCCAAGAGAACTTAGTACTCCACCTGTAACAAAAATATATTTTGTTCCGTTTTCGCTCATATAATTTTATCCTTTATAGTTATGCTACGATCGGCATGATGATCGTGATAAAGTTTTCATCTTTGACAACAAATGGTAAACTCGGTTCATTAAATTGAATGAAGAACTCATTTGAATCAATTTGTGAAATGAAATCAAGCAGATAACGACTGTTTAAAGAGAGTTCGAATTTATCTGCCAATCCAGTTTCAAGTGCGATTTCTGTTTTTGCTTCTACATTGTCTGCAGATAGTGAGTTGAAGATAATCGTATCAGATAGGAATGTCATTTTAATCTCTTGAGAGATTGTTGTGATCATTTTTATCGCTTCCACCATCTCTTTTTTAGGCAAAGTAATTGAATGTTTGACTGATGACGGAATGATTCTCTCATAATCTGGGAATTTTCCATTGATCAAACGTGTATAGAAGAAATAATTATCATTTGTGATAATTAGATTTGTTTCATCAAAAAAGATATTGATCTGATCTAGAAAAAGTTTTTGTATTTCAAGAATTGCTTTTTTAGGCACGATAAGTGAAAGCGCTTCACTGTTGGAACTGTCAATTGTAGCAATAGCTAAACGTCTTGTGTCAGTTCCTACTAAGTCAGTTGAATCATTTTTGATATTAATAAGTGCCCCGTTTAGTTCAAACTTTGGATTGTTTGTATCAATAGCAGGAGATATCTTTTTAAGATTTTTGATCAAACTTAATGAATCAAGTGAAATTTGAGGTTTATCATTGATTATAGGGAATGTAGGATAGAGATCTGGATCAAAGGTAGGCAATTTGAATTTAGATTGTTTTTGTTTGATGACCAGCGTATCATTAAGAAGTTCAAGTGTGATCTCATCATCTTTTAGGATACGCACAATATCCAATAGTTTTTTTCCATGGGCAGTAAAAGAGCCTTCATGTTCAACAGTGATGTGATCTGTTACGATTTTTAAACCAATTTCTGAATCTGTAGCTTTTATTACACATTTATTATCTTCCGTTTTAAAGAGGACATGCGAAGTGATTTGGCTTGCATCTTTTTTCTCTAAGAATGGTTGGAGATTTATGAGTATAGATTCAATAATTTGTTTTTGTGCTTTGATCTTCATTGACGTTTCCCTTATTTAATTTAATAAATTAGTACATAATAGTAATACAATTTGAATATGTGAAAAACTCTTTACACAACGATTTGCCCGAACTTCGATAGATGTTTATATTTTTATTAATGTTCACATCTATTCACTTTTAAAATTATATCTTTTTTTTATTATAGTAGTATAACGCACCCAAAGGGCGGTGTTTATGCGTTTAAAGCGTTTGTTTTCACTTTGTTTGAAAGCTCTTCAAGCAATATTTTGAAATTTTCATTAGTCTCTATGATCTCATTAATCTTTTTCATTGCATGAGAGATGGCAGTGTGGTCTTTCATCCCAAAATACATAGCGATCTGTGGCATAGAGCTTGGTGTAAGTTCTCTAGCAAGATAGATAGCTGTTCTTCTTGCATCAACGACATTCTTAGTGCGTTTTTTTGATTTGATATCTGAAGGTTTTACATTGAGTTCTGTGGAAACAATTTTGATGATATCATCGATAGTGATGTTTTCTTTTTCTTCTTTGAGTTGGTCTTTGATCGCATTTTGTGCAAAATCCAAAGTAATCTCTTGGTTGAGCATTGAAGAAAGAGCGTTGAGTTTGATGATAGTCCCTTCGATCTCACGTATGTTATCTCCCATATGAGTTGCAATAAAGTTGATAATCTCATTATCAAGGGTAATACCGTCAAGTTCACACTTTTTCTGAATGATGGCGATCTTTGTTTCTAGTCCCGGTGGTTGGATATCGGCCATAAGCCCCCATTCAAAGCGGCTTTTTAGCCTGTCTACAAGCCCTGATATTTTATTCGGTTGTCTGTCTGATGTGATCACGATCTGTTTGTTTGCACTGTGAAGTTCATTGAAGGTGTGAAAAAACTCATCTTGCGTTTTTTCTTTATCAGAAATAAACTGTATATCATCGATAAGCAATGTATCACATTCTCTGAACTTGTCTCTGAAACGGTCCATTGTCTGTGAACGAAGATGGGTCAAAAATGAGTTGAGGAATTGTTCAGCTGTAGTATAGATAACGGTTTTCCCAAGAGAGATATGATAGTTACCGATTGCCTGCAGCAGGTGTGTTTTCCCTAATCCAACGCCTCCGTAAAGGAAAAGAGGGTTATATTGTCTTCCCGGTTTTTCTGCTACTGATTTTGCGGTAGTATAGGCAAACTGGTTTGAATCCCCTACAATAAAACTGTCAAATGTGAGTGAAGGGTTAAGATAGGTACTTTTCCCGCTGCTTTTTTCTGTCGGTACCGGAGCCTTTGTGGTTGAAGTCGCACTTTTTTGTTGTCCTACTTGTATCTCTACTTTGGGTTTTATTTCATTATAGACTTCAAAAAGATGTTCAAGTTTATCTTTATATTTTGTTTTGATCCATTTTGCGATAATCATATTTGGAGCATAAAAGTAAACAATATTACTTCTTGAACGTTTCGTGTCATAGACAAGACTTTTTATATAACGTTCATATTCTGTTTGTGAGATCTCTTTTTTGAGTTCAAAAATGACTTTTTGGCCTATGTTCATCGGGTAGGATTTCCTTATGTGAATAACTTTTAGTATTTTAACCAAAATTGGCTAAAATAGCGTCATTAAACAGTAGTGAATAAAGATTTTCACATTGTGAACAAAGGTGTGAATGAATATACTAGGTATTGACCCCGGAAGCCGTAATTTAGGGTATTGTATTCTAAATTGGGATGGGAAAAATTTTTCACTTTTGGAGGCCGGTTTGTTGAAAATCAAGGCTACTGAACTCCAAGAACAGATCATTGAACTGGTAGAAGGATTTGATGTGATTTTAAAGTCACATCAAATTGATGAAGTAGCAATAGAAGATATCTTCTTTGCGTATAACCCTAAAACAGTTTTAAAGCTGGCACAATTCAGAGGTGCATTGTCACTGAAAATCCTCCAAGAAGTCGGATACTTTTATGAATATACTCCTTTACAGGTGAAAAAAGCTGTTACAGGTAACGGAAAAGCAGCAAAAGAGCAAGTAGCTTTTATGGTAAAAAAACTGTATGGTATAAAGAAAGAGATTAAACCTTTGGATATTACCGATGCCATGGCTATTGCATGGACACATCTCCAACGCGTGAAGATGAGACCAGTTAAGAAAACATAAATTGCTTTATGTTTTTAGGATCGAAACCAAAGCGGTGGAACAGAGTGACCCGCGAAGGCTGACCCGTTAAGTAAATAACAATGAATTGTTATTTACAAGGGCAAAACCGAAATAGTCGTAACGCAGTGAAGCTATAAAAAATGAGGTAGAAACCAACCTACAAAAATGTTGTAGGTTAGTTTGAGAGCGGTTTAGCATTCTTTTTGACAGAGACAACACGTTTATCAGGAACAGTGAATGTCGGTTTTGATCTACCTATAATAGATTCACTGATGATCTGGTCATAGAGATAGATATCGTTTTTGAAATGTGCCTTTCCATCCTCTTCAAACACTGTGAAATAGGTGATATGTACCGGTATATGAGAAGATAGGGTAATCGTGGTCGGCGTATTACTTTCAAGTATTTGATCAATCTTTTCTTTTGTATAACGGCCTTTTGTATGTGTCAAAAGTGTATTCATCAAATCAAACGGTTTTTGGACACGCATACATCCTGAACTGTAAATTCTATAACGTCTTGTTAGCAGTGACTTATTATCCGTATCATGAAGATAAACAGAGTATTTGTTAGGGAACATAAATTTCACACGTCCCAGTGCATTGTCAGGGCCGGGTTGTTGGACAAAACTATACGGTACAGGTTTATCACTGTTCTTATAAGGAGCGATCATTTCGTAAGTGACATCAACCTCTTTATTGCCGCTGAATGCTTTGATATTATTTTCAATCAAATATGACGGGTGTTCTTTCAGTACAGGGATCAGGTCACGTTTGACAAGATTGTCTGTAATAGTCCAGGTAGGGTTAAGTACCATATATTCTATTTTATCACTAAAAAGCGGTGTAGGGCGGTCGATACGTCCTACAACGGCTCCCATTCTCATAGCTAATCGATGGCTTTTATAGTAACGTAATTTGAAGTCTGGAATATTTACTTCTACATATTCATCTTCAAATTCTTTAGGATAGAGCTTGGTTTTATCCAGATTGGTAATAATACTTTGAATATCGTTTTTGACAGGCTGATTGAGATAATAGGTCATGACTTTATCGATCTGTCCGTCCACTTTGAGATTGTAACGTTTTTGATAAGAGATCACTGCTTCTTGAAGTGCTTTGTCAAACGTAGTATTGATCGGTGCATCTTTTGGATAATCTCCTATGATCTGTAGACGTTTTTTTATCTCTGCTATATTTTTGTTCCTTCGACTACCCATTTTACGTGGTTCTTTGGTATATTCGATTTTAGGAAATTTTTCCATGGTTCGATAGTCTTTAAGCAGTTTGACCAGTTTTCTATATCGTTTTTCCATTGGAATCAGTGAGGATAGATAAGCATCGATATTACCGTTCTCTATAGCACTATACAGTTCATTTTGATTCGGGAAAGGTTTAGTCTCCATTTCCCAAACCGCATGAATATCATCGCTTGTTTCTAGTGCTGCAAGTTTTTTTTGTACCAGATCCCAGTCTACATCACCTTGTACGATAAAACGTACAAGTCGAACAAATGAGTTTGTCAACATCAGATCCAGCCTAGCATAGACTTTTGCTTTTTGTGCAGAGGAAATATTATTATTATCAAGCATATAATAGAGTCCGGCGATAGAAGGTTGATCAAACGGCTTGTCTTTATAGTTGAATAATGGGTCTTTCAAAGCCCTGATTAGTTCATTCCTCTTTTGTTCGTTTTTATCACCGAGCCATAAAGGCTGATTTCCGGAACTCGCATACAGTGCTTGTATGATATCTTTATTCTGTCCTTTGATATGTTTCTGTAATGACGTTTGTAATTGCGATTGAATCGCACCAACAGTGACTTGTCCATAAGTTAAGGTTTGGATGAATAGTCCAATCCATAAAAGTTTTTTCAGCTTCAACTAACTCTCTTTATATTTCTTATCAATCAATTTTAGGTATTTTTTGGGAGTTACTTCTTTCATCGCCTGGGCAAGCCATTGTATCTGGAACCATGCTGCACCTGAATCACGCAGGTCAAAATAGTTCTTAAGACTTCGGATATTGAAAGTGACTACCATGTCAACTTTCCAGTTATCCGAGACGATATGTTTGAAAGCATCTCCAACATTTCTTTTTTTCTTTCCGTTTTCAAGTGCATTATAGAGGGCCTCTGCATCGCCTTGATACTCTCCGATAAATGGAAGTGAAGATTTTGCAACGGCATTTTGAATGAATGCTTCATCTCTTTCATACTGAAAGTTCAGTTTCTCATAAATGGCACGTATCTCTATTTTCAAATATGCTTCATCACTAATAACAAAGAGTTTCATTGCAAGCAATTTTTCAAAGAAGAATGCAAAACCATCCTCTGCCTGCAAAGATGCAACAAAAGCATTGATCACTGAAGACATCGTATAGCGAGTACTTCTTACAGAGATTGCCTGTAGTCTATGCCTTGCATGTTCTTGTAGTACACCTCTACTGGTTCCTTGTACCAGAAAGCTCAGTGTTGCATGTTCGATGATAGAGTGATGATGATGTACCCATGCAAGATTGGTAAGCAGATCAGAATTTTCAATGCAGTTGATAGCTTCTGTATCAAGCGTATCCATAGCATTTTTTATACATTCATTTTCAGAGTTTTCAAAGCTGTCATAGCAGGTACGTGCAGCGATCTCCGCAACTCCTAAACCTGACTCTTGTAATAGTATGACAGTAGGCTTTTCATACTCTATCTGATACATTTGCATGGTAATACTCCATAATGTTTTATAGGGTACAATTATATCGAATTTATATTAGCCTGAAATATGTAAAAAATAACATTTATACATTCATTCAGTAGAGGAGAGCAGGATGCAGCCCAGCCAGCGTTTTCACAGTTTCGATGAAGATTTTAGAGATTCTTACTCCAGAGATAGGGATAGGGTGATACACTGTAGTTCTTTCAGACGATTAGAGTACAAAACACAGGTTTTTTTGAACCATGAGGGAGATTATTTTCGAACCCGTTTAACCCATTCACTTGAGGTCAGTCAGATTGGTCGAACACTTGCTAGAATGCTTGGGTTGAATGAGACACTTGCTGAAGTGATCGCTCTGTCACATGATCTTGGGCATACCCCATTTGGACATGTGGGCGGTGATGAACTGGACAAGTTGCTGAAAGCAGATGGAAGAGCTTTGGGATTTGAGCACAATTTTCAGTCATTCAGGGTTTTGACAAAAATAGAGAAACGCTATAAAGATTTTGATGGTCTCAATCTTACATTTGCAACACTTGAGGGGGTCCTTAAACACTCTTATCCGTATAAAAAAACGTTTTTAGAGGGATTGGATGATCGTTTCGATCTGGATAAACACCCTTCACTTGAAGCGATGATTGTCGATCATGCTGACGAGATCGCTTATACTTCACATGATATTGATGATGGGGTAAAATACGGGCTGATAAGCTTTGATGACCTTCTGGACAATCCACTTTGCAAGAAAGTAGATCAAATGGTGTTGGATGAAGGGGTAGGAAGGGGTGAGAAACTCTACCGTCACCGTTTTGTAGCAGGACTTATCAAAGTATTGGTAGAGGATTTTATAGAAAACTCCAAAGAGGGTGTGAATAAGTATCGTCAGGAAATTCCTATCAGTGCAACACTGGATGCAACGGTTCCATTGCCGGTAGGTTTTTCCAAAGAAATAGGCAGAGGGCTTAAAGAACTCAAAAAAGTGATGTACCAAAAACTCTACAGGCATGAAAAGATCATACGTAAAATGTATGCAGGCAAGCAGTGTATTAAAGGACTTTATAAAGCATTTACTGAAGATGAGGGGCTACTTCCTTCTCACCAAATTGAGCTGTTGGAATTACGCCCAAAACAGAGGGTTGTAGCAGACTTTATTGCTTCTATGACGGATCGATATGCGATGAAAACCTATCATGATCTTTACGGTTTGACACTATAAAGTATACGACTGTAATAATTTTTAGATATAATTCGCGAAAAATATAGGCTTTTTGCCTTTAGGAACACCCATGCAAAAAATTAAAAACATTGCCGTGATCGCACACGTTGACCACGGTAAGACAACACTGGTAGATCAGCTACTTCAACAGTCAGGTACCTTTGCAGCACACCAGCAGGTACAAGAACGTGCGATGGACAGCAATGATATCGAAAAAGAAAGAGGGATCACGATCCTTTCAAAAAACACTGCGATCACTTACGGTGACCATAAGATCAACATTATCGACACTCCGGGCCACGCGGACTTCGGTGGAGAGGTAGAACGTGTATTGAAAATGGTAGACGGTGTTTTGATGCTCGTAGATGCTCAAGAAGGTGCAATGCCGCAAACTAAGTTCGTACTTAAAAAAGCGATCGAACTTGGTTTGATTCCTGTTGTAGTAATCAACAAGATCGATAAAGACGGCGCTGATCCTGAACGTGTACTTGATGAGATGTTCGACCTTCTTGTTGCACTTGATGCAAATGAAGAGCAGCTTGAATTCCCGGTACTTTATGCAGCAGCAAGAGATGGATATGCGAAGTGGGAAATGGATGATGAGAACAAAGACATGAAACCACTTTTTGAAGCGATCCTTGAGAAAGTACCTTATCCGACAGGATCAGCGGATAATGAAGTACAAGCACAGGTATTTACACTTGCTTCAGATAACTTTGTAGGACGTATCGGTATCTCTCGTATCTTCAACGGTAGATTGAAGAAGGGTGATGAGTGTTTGTTGGTAAAAGCAAGTGGTGAAAAGATAAAAAGCCGTATCTCTAAATTGATCGGTTTCAAAGGTCTTGAGCAGATCGAGATCCAGGAAGCTGAAGCAGGAGATATCGTAGCAGTTGCAGGATTCTCGGATATCGATGTAGGTGACAGCCTTTGTGATACGAAAAACCCTGTAGCACTTGATCCTCTTCACATTGAAGAGCCTACGCTTTCAGTTGTAATGTCAGTAAATGACGGTCCTCTTGCAGGTCAGGAAGGTAAACACGTAACATCTAACAAGATCAGAGAGAGACTCGAAAAAGAGATGGAGACTAACATCGCAATGCGTATGGAGCCGATGGGTGAAGCATCATTCAAGGTTTCAGGACGTGGTGAGCTCCAGATCGGTATCTTGGCTGAAAACATGAGAAGAGAAGGGTTTGAGTTCCTTCTTGCTCGTCCGGAAGTTGTTGTAAAAGAAGAGAACGGCGTGAAGATGGAACCGTTTGAGCACCTGGTAGTGGATGTGCCAGAGGAGTTCCAAGGGGTTGCAATCGAAAAGCTCGGTAAGAGAAAAGCAGAAATGACTTCACTTACTCCTATGCCTGACGGTACAGTAAGACTAGAGTTTGAGATCCCTGCACGTGGTTTGATCGGTTTCCGTTCAGAGTTCTTGACTGATACAAAAGGTGAGGGGATCATGAACCACTCATTCATCGAGTACAGACCATACAGCGGTGTGGTACAAAGCCGTACTCCGGGTGCGTTGATTTCTATGGACAATGGTGAAGCGGTAGCCTTCTCTATTTTTAACCTCCAGGCAAGAGGTATCATGTTCATCAAGCCTCAGGATAAGGTATACGACGGTATGGTTATCGGTGAAAGTGCTAGACCGGGAGACCTAGAGGTGAACCCGCTTAAAGGGAAGCAGCTTACGAACATGAGAACAAGTGGTGCGGATGATGCGATAAAACTTGTTCCACCACGTCCTGTGACACTAGAGTCAGCGATGGAGTGGATCGAAGACGATGAACTTATCGAAGTAACACCTGAGAGTATTCGTATCCGTAAGAAGTTCTTGGATCCGAATATGAGAAAGAGAATTCAGAGAGATAAAAAGAACGCAGGAAAATAATAGTTCTTTCTCTTCACCATATCTTCGGCTGAACGGCTTCGTGCCGCTCAGTCACATACTGTAATGTATGCTCCTTCGCTATACTCACGCCGTTCAACCAAATCTACGGCAAATAAAAAGACTATTTCTCCCTATTTTTCACTTTATATGTTTTGAATAAATATAGTAAATATAGTAAATATAGACCTGATAAGATAAGTAATATACTACTAATTAGTTTTTGGTTTTCACTTAAATCAAATGTAGTATGTTGAATATATAGTTCACCTGTTGTGTAAATATCATATCCAGAGAATATCAAAAACAAAGAGAATAAAATAATAACTAAATCATTGAATTTATGCATTTTCACCTGCTCTCATACCACTCACCCACGCAAAGTGAAAGTTAAATCCGCCTCTATCCCCGTCCACATCGAGTATCTCTCCGGCAAAGTAGAGATTGGGTACCAGTTTGGACTCCATCGTCACAGGATCAACCTCGCGGGTATCTACACCGCCTGTGGCTACTTCGGCACCTTTGAAGCCTTTGGTATCATTGATACTTAGTTTGAGGTTTTTGATGGCGTAGACAAGCTTTCCTATCTCTTTTCGGTTTAGCTCTTTCTCGACTTTGGCTTTGCATTTGGACTGTTCGAGGATGATGTGAATAAGTTTTTTGTTGATTACCCCTTGTAGCCAGAGGGTAAGCGGTTTTTGGCTCTCTTGATGGATTCTATTGAGTAACAGGTTTGTAAGTTTTTCTTTGTTGAGTTGAGGCATCAGGTCAAGGCTCAGTTCACAGTACTCATAGTCAGCCAGTCTCAGGCTCACTTCACGGCTGAGATCAAGGATCGCCAGTCCGCTGATACCGTAGTTGGTAAAGAGCAGGTCACCTTTTTTCTCAGTGATACACTCTCCGTTGGCATAGAGTTTTGCTACTCCGGCCATTTTCACACCACTTGCATGTTTGACCCACTTTTCATCACTGACAAGCTGGGTAAGGGCAGGGTACGTTGGTATGAGGGTATGTCCCATAGACTCGGCAAATTTTAGACCGCTGTCATTACCTCCAAGCTGTGGTGCAGCAGGGGACCCTGAAGCCAGTAGAAGTTTTTCACATTGCATGGTGCCTTGATTGGTTTCCAGTAAAAATTGATTGTTCTTTCTGTAGATTTTGAGAACTTCACACTCTGTGATAATCTCTACATCTAGTATATCTGCCTCGTACTCCAGTAGCTCTGTGACGGTTCCTGCCTGCAGGCTCATCGGGAACATTTTCCCCTCTTTGCCCTCGATGATCGGTAAACCTATAGAATCAAAAAATTTTTTCACACTCTCAAGACTATACCCTTCAAGTACTTGTTCTGCAAATTCAGGGTTTTGGGAGTGAAAACGGGCAGGGGAGATATCGGCATTGGTGATATTACACTTTCCGTTACCGCTGACCAGTATTTTTTTACCGGGCTTACTGTTTTGTTCCAGAAGAGTGACATTGATACCGTTTCTTGCAGCTGTAATGGCCGCACAGAGTCCTGCAGCACCTGCACCGACTATTATCATGGGTTTATTATTCATAAGGTATTATAGCTCCTGATGAATAAAATACAAAGGATAAATGATGTCAGCATTGGTAGAATTCAGTATGTTCCCGACAGAAAAGACACAAAGCAAAAGCGCTTTTGTGGCAAGGGTACTGGATATTGTAGACAAAAGCGGCCTTGAGTATCAACTTACACCAATGGGTACGATCATTGAGGGTGAGACCGTAGAGGAGGTCCTGGCGGTGATCAACAAAGCCTATGAAGAACTGCAGACGGATTGTGAGCGAATCTATAGTTCTATCAAGATCGATTACCGTAAAGGACCGATAGGAAGACTTAACAAGAAAGTCGGTTCAGTCGAAGCAAAATTGGGACGTAAACTCAACAGCTAAAACTCGATATAATACGCCAAAACAACTAGAGGATATATTTATGTGTGCAGAGAAGATCCAACGTCTTATCCAGGCGATTATTCTTGGTATGGTCATGGGAATGGCAGCAATGGGTATCGCAGGTGAGCAGGGAATGCTTCAGCTGGCATTTTTGGTACAGCTTGCGATGATGATCATGTTGATTATTGCTGGATTGACTGGATGGTGTCCAGGTCTTATGGTACTCAAAAAGATATTTCCTCCATGTAAAGAGAAAGTGAACGAAGAAGGGTAATCATGGCAAATATTTCTTATAAGGATGCCGGTGTTGATATCGATGCCGGAAATGAATTTGTAGAGGCGATTAAAGCGGATGTAAAATCAACATTCGATAGTAATGTTATCGGTGGAATCGGATCATTTGCAGGTGCATATGCATTGCCTGCAGGGTATAAAGAGCCTGTACTGCTTTCTGCAACGGATGGAGTAGGAACAAAGCTTAAGATCGCTATTGAGAGCGGTAAACTCGATACAGTAGGTATCGATCTTGTAGCTATGTGTGTGAACGACCTTATCTGTAATAACGGTGTACCGATGTTCTTCCTTGATTACTATGCGACAGGAAAACTTCTTCCTGAAAATGCTAAAGAGGTTGTTGCAGGTATCGCTGAGGGATGTAGACGTGCAGAGTGTGCTTTAGTCGGTGGTGAAACTGCTGAGATGCCTGGAATGTATGCCGAAGATGATTTTGACTTGGCAGGATTTGCAGTAGGTGTAGCAGAACGTTCAGAGATGGATACTGTTGCCAATGTCAAAGCAGGACAGACACTTATCGCACTTCCAAGCTCAGGAGTTCACTCTAACGGATACTCTTTGGTGAGAAAATTAATGTTTGACAAGCTCGGTATGACTTTGGATACTGAATTTGAGGGAAAACCGCTTCTTGAAACACTACTTGAGCCGACACGTATCTATGTGAAAGAGTATAAGGCTAACAAACAGCATGTGAAAGCGCTTGCTCACATCACAGGCGGGGGAATCGTAGAAAACCTTCCTAGAGTATTACCAGAAGGTATCAAAGCCGTAGTGAAAAAAGATGATATCAGAGTGCTTCCTATCTTCGAATTCATAGGACAACATGTGGATGAAGAGGAAATGTTCAGAGCATTCAACATGGGTGTTGGTATGATCTGGTGTGTTGAACCTGAAGATGTAGATGCAGTGCTTGCAAACACAGACGGTTATGTGATCGGTCACCTTGAAGAGGGTGAACGTAGAGTAGAGATGGTTTAAATAGAATACCTTTCTTATAACTCGCACTCATCTTTGAATGGTGGGTGCGGTCACTTACTGCAGTAAGTTCGCCTTTCCATCACATTCAAATCTAAATGCAATTTATAAAAAACCTATACTATATAAATGTTATTTTGAAAAGCTTTTAATCGTTTTCACTCTTTTATTCGCTTTTACAAATCCCTTTTTCTATACACTCTCTATCAAGTTCCCCGCTCTTCCATTTTGAAAGATATTCTTTGAGATTACTGTGTACGTCACCTTGGAGTATATAGAGTCCTACAAGGTTAGGTAGTGCCATAGCCAGTATAAGCAAATCAGAAAAGTCCAGTAGAGCAGACGCACTTGTAATCGAAGCAATCACAGTAAATGCAACGAAAATAAGCTTATATGCCAATGTATACTTCTCTCCAAAAAGATAAGTCCAAGAACGTTCACCGTAGTAGGACCAAGAGATCATTGTTGAAAAGGCAAAAAGTACGATAGAAAAAGTGAGAATTACAGGAAACCATGAGATCACCGTTCCGTAAGCAGCAGCTGTAAGTGCAGCACCCTGTTTTGATGCAACTAGATTTGCAAACTCCCCACCTGGGTCATAAACACCGGTTGTAACAATGACAAGGGCAGTCATGGTACAGATGACGATCGTATCTATGAATGGTTCATAAAGTGCTACCATCCCCTGTCTGACAGGATACTTTACTGATGCAGTAGAGTGTACGATCGCTGCAGATCCTATTCCTGCTTCACTTGAGAAGGCAGCACGTTTAAATCCCTGTACAAGTACACCTATAAGACCTCCTGCTATTGCTGTTGGGGCGAATGCTTCATGAAAGATTGTTGTGATGGCTCCCGGTACGGCCGAAGCATTGGTAATTAATATCCATAAAGAGGCAAGCAGGTATACTAAAACCATTAAGGGAACAATTTTCTCTGCCGTTCTGGCAATACGTTTTATCCCGCCGATAATGACAAATCCTACTATCAGAGCCATGATTAGACCAAATGCAATAGGGTAACTTTGAAAGAATGGTACGCTTTCAGCCAGTGCACCTAGTGCCTGTGAGGTTTGAAAGGCATTTCCTGCACCTAAACTTCCTCCAATTGCAAGAAAGGCAAACAGCACAGCAAGAACTTTTCCCAGTCGTGTATAACCCTTTGTTGCCAGACCTTTTGAGAGATATTGCATAGCACCACCCATAATACGTCCATCGGGCCTTTTTTCACGATAAATTTGAGCCAGCGATACCTCTGTGAATTTGAGTGTCATACCGAAGAACCCGGCAAGGATCATCCAAAATGTTGCTCCGGGTCCTCCTACTGCAATAGCAATGGCAACACCGGCAATATTTCCAAGTCCAACAGTGGCAGAGAGTGCCGTTGTGAGAGATTGGAAAGGGGTGATCTCTCCTACATCATCGGCCGTTTTGTATTGTCCGGTAATAATCTTGTAAGCGTGCGAGAACATACGTACATTGATAAATCCAAAACGAAATGTTAGGAAAACTCCCCCAATGATAAGCCATGCCACAATGAAAGGCATAGTGGCCCCTTCAACCATACCAAAAAATACATCATAGAAAAATATTGAGCCTAAAATACCATTGATATGTTCGAATATACTGTTCATGGATTACCTTGAAATGTGATAGAGATATAATATCTATTATACTTGTAAACCCCTAAATTCTCCTAAAAATAGGTTTTATTAAAGGATTTATAGTAATTTTTTAAAAAAAATGCAAAATACTATTGACAAACCAAAACCTTTTGACTATAATTGCGGTCCTTATTCAAACAGATTGATTGAAAAGGAAGTACGGAGTGTAGCGCAGTCTGGTAGCGCACCTGGTTTGGGACCAGGGGGTCGAAGGTTCGAGTCCTTTCACTCCGACCATTTGTTCTTTAAGATAGTAATAGTAAAATCATCAAGTTATGGTGGATGTAGTTCAGTTGGTAGAGCACCAGTTTGTGGCACTGGGTGTCGCGGGTTCGAGCCCCGTCATCCACCCCATTTTGATAGTAGAACCACCTCATGAAGCGCTAGTAGCTCAATTGGATAGAGCATCAGACTTCGGATCTGAGGGTTAGGGGTTCGAGTCCTCTCTGGCGTACCACATTGGACGATGACAGTGACTCTATTGTAGATGATTTTATTATTATGTGCGTTCGTAGCTCAGCTGGATAGAGCACTCGCCTTCTAAGCGAGCGGTCTCAGGTTCGAATCCTGACGGACGTACCACTTTTTTTATGCGGATGTGGTGAAATTGGTAGACACGCCAGACTTAGGATCTGGTGCCTCACGGTGTGAAGGTTCGAGTCCTTTCATCCGCACCATCTTTTTAATACCCCTTTAATTAACCAGTACAATTTACTTCTACAAACTTACAATGTTTCGAAATTTTATACTTTGACATCCAACAGTACCAATCCCTATGTTTTGTATTAAACCTGTTGTGTTGTGAGTGAAGATGATAGATAAAGACATTATTGGATGAGCTTTGAAATTGTTTGTGTTTTGATGTATTTAAATGATTCTATCATCCCTCTTGTCCTACCGTTGATAAAATAAACAGAGCAAATAAAAAAATTTATATTTTATTTATACTTATTTGTTATTATTTTTTTAAGAGTTTGATCTTTTGGGCTTTCCCTTTTTCCCTTTCCCCCTTTTATAGCCTAAATCCAAACTCTTATTTCTTCTTTATACCTCTTACAGTTGATTTCTTACTAGATTCTTGTAAAAACCTTGGATGGCTATTGTACTTTAAGTGCTACTGATGTGAAATGTAAAATTTAATACAGAGCAAATAAAAAAATTTATATTTTATTTATACTCATTTGTTAATATTTGTAAGAGTTTGACGTTTTAGGTAATCTCCTTTCCTTTTCATTGAGCCTAAAACCGAACTCAAAATAATTGTTAACCTCGAAAATTAACCTTTAAACCTTTTAATTACATATATTTAAGAAATATTGATCATTTAAATAAAAAGAGATAAAACAAATCTTTTTATTTTTCTTAAATTTCTGTATAATAGAAATAAAAATACTGCCTATTATAAAGCAAAGGATAGGATTATGGATAAAAACTTATTGATATTCATTGCTGTGGGTCTTGTGTTTATGTATTTTGTCTCAAATTTTGTTACAGAACTTCAGAAAGAAGATGAAAACCTCCAAAGTACCACCTTTCATAAAAAGCATAGTATTGATCAATATATCAAAAAAGACAGTATAGGACAGACCATTTTGGATGTAGAAGGTGTACCTGAGGATGTTCAGGTAGCTGCATGGAATGCGTCTAAACTGAAAAAAGATTTGATAGAGTATTTTCCTGATTTTGACACGATGAAACTTTTTGCAAAAGATAGAGTAAGGGGTGATACGCTTAGAACAAAACTCATCAAGCATATCGATACGATAGAAAAAAGATTCTTTTCGGGTGAAATAGATGCCGAGAAGGCGAAAAAGGAACTAGAGACCCTTAAGTAGGGGAAACCTACTTAATAGCAAGGGTTGCTCATATTGTTTCTGTCTGCATATAGATAGACTTCTACACGTCTGTTAAGCGCTCTGTTGACAGCATTGTCATTAGGTACAAGTGCTTTATCGTAAGAACATCCTTTAACTTTCGGATAACCGTTGACAGCTAGTACATTGGCTACGCTTCTTGCACGTCTATCTGAGAGACGCTGATTATATTCATAACTACCACGGTCATCTGTGAATCCTGCTACTCCTACAACGGTCTGAGGATAACCTTCTAAAAGTCTTGCAACTTTTTCTACTTTATATCTTGCATTAGGCTGCAATTTATCTGAATCTGTAGCAAACATCATTTTATCCCTAAACGTGATATGAACATAGGTAGATGTTTTAGATACGATGATATCTCTGTTTGGATCAAGTTGTGCCAGCGGGTCATTCTCAACACCCGTACCTAGTGCACGTGCCACTTCATTAGCCTGCTGGTCCAAACTATATCCTATAGCTCCTCCTGCAAGTGCCCCTAAAGTTGCTCCGATTGCTGCTCTTTTGCCTTTGTTATGACCTGTAGTGTTATATCCTATCACAGCTCCGGTTAGTGCACCGGCAAGGGCACCTGTTTTTGTACGGTCATAACTGTTGTCTTGTACTAGTCCAGGCTCTTGATAACATCCAGTCAGTAAAAATGCTGCTAGTGAAGAAGCGAGTAATGGTTTAGTAAGTTTCATGTTTTTTTCCTTTGATATGTTTTTATTGCCATCCGCCATCATTTACAGGCTGAGGATTTTGATTGTCTACAGCATTACCTATAGCACCACCTAGAAGGGCACCTGCAGCGGCACCTACAACTGCATTAGTACCTCTATTGTGTCTTGAAGCATTGTATCCTACAACTGCACCTGCAACAGCACCTGTAGCTGCTCCGGTTTGTGTCGCATTGCTAGGCGCAGCTTCTGTACCTGTACATCCATTCAGTATCCAAACTGCTGTAATGGACAGAACAGCAGTTTGTGCTAATTTTTTCTTCATTCCAGATCCTTTAGGAAAGTATAATTTTAGGGCAATTATAGCACAAGAGTGTGTTGTAATTGTGTTATTTTGAAGAGGGTGTTATTATTTTTTGATGCCATTCATAGAGGGTCTTTTCAAATCCTATTTGTTGAGTGTGGTAGAATGATTTTGGGCGTAAAAGATATTGTTGTTTCACCCATCCTCCATAATTATGGGGATAGAGATAGGTTTTTGCATGGGTTTTAATGTGATTGGGAATAGGATCGATATCTCCCTCTTTCACTGCTTTTTGTGCAAGGTTGATCGCTTCATAGGCACTATTTGATTTGGGTGATGATGCAAGATAGATCACGAGTTGCCCCAGTGAGATACGTGCTTCGGGATAACCGATATGTTTAACGATTGATAGTGTAGAGCTCGCAAGATTGAGTGCATTGGGATTGGCATTGCCGATATCCTCTGAAGCAAGTATCGCCAGGCGTCTGGCGATAAACTCAGCGGGTTCTCCTCCCTCAATGAGTCGTGCTAGATAGTAGAGTGCTGCATCGATATCTGAGCCTCTGATGCTTTTGATCATTGCCGATGTCAGTTCATAATGGCTTTCGCTCTCGCTGCTTCCCCCTTGCATAGCATGCGGACGGATCTGTTTGAGTATATTAAGGCTGATCTCTCCGGCGATATGTGCACTTTCTATAAGGTTGAGTGCAGCCCTTAAGTCTCCGCTTGATGAGAAAACAGCGTACTCTAATGCATCTTCATCAATAGAGATGTTCTCCTTTTGAACCACTTTTCGAAGGTAGGTTTTCATTGAGGATGCATCAATAGAGCTCAGTTCAAATAGATGTGAACGTGAACGCATTGCTGCAGTAAGTGAATAATAGGGGTTTTCAGTAGAAGCCCCGATAATCAGTGCAGCCTGTGACTCCATAAAAGGGAGAAGCACCTCTTGTTGGTTCTTACTTAGCCTATGTACCTCGTCAATAAATATCAGAGGTTTCTGCAAAGCATTCGTATAGTTCTTAAAGATGGTCCGAAGCTCCTCGATCTTCATGGTCGTGGCATTAAGCTCGTAAAAGGGCTTATCAAGGGTAGAAGCAATGACTCTGGCTAAAGTAGTTTTACCGCATCCTGGAGGTCCATAGAGAAAAATGTGAGAGAGCGCATCTTTTTCGACCATTTTTCGAAGTATCGCATCTTTGCCGAGTAGATTCTCTTGACCGATGATCTCATCTAAGGTTTTGGGACGATAGTTTAGTGCAAGTTTTAACATTATTTATAGCGTTTAAATGCCTCTTTGATCTCTTTTTTAAACTCGGATAGGGAATCACCTTCGTCTTTACCTTTTTTGCCGCTTTTATTCCGTTGTTGCTTTGTATTCTCTTCATTTTTTTCAGCAATAAGCGTATTTTTCTTTTTACGTTTCATAAACTCATGGAGTTCATTGTACTCTTTACGTGAAAAGAAGCGTGTTTTATTCTCTGGAAGATTATTAAGTTCTACTCCTCCATATCCCACACGTTTAAGATCCAATATTTTTGCATCAAAGTGCCCAAAGAAACGTCTTAGCTCACGGTTTTTACCCTCATTTATCGTGACACGTAGTTTGGTATAGTTCTTTCCTTCGCTACGGATCTCATAGTAGGCAAACGGGGCAAACTCCATTGAAGTGATCTTGCTCTTTTCATGTGCACCGGCACGTGCATCCTCCAAGATCAATCCCTCCTGCATTGCCCGCATCATCTCTTCAGTGACAGGTTTGTCTATCTTGATATTATAGGTACGGTCTAAAGGACTCTCCATCAGGGCTTGTGCTACTTCAGGAGAGTCAGTGAGCAGTAAAAGTCCCTCAGAGGCATAGTCCAGCCTTCCTACAGGGATAAAGTGTCTGTATTTTCCTGGAAGTTTATGATAGATAGTAGTTCGGCCTCTATCATCTTGTTTAGTGACCAATACTCCTTTTGGTTTGTTATAGACGACCATAGTGACTTCACCTGTCTGGCGTTTTTTGACCAGTTTACCTTTGATGTAGATTTTGTCATTTTCTTTGACCTCATAGGCAAAGTCTTTGATTACCTTCTTATCTAAAGTCACTTCACCTGCTTCGATCAGTTTATCAGCATCTCTTCTTGAGTATTTTGTATTGTGTGAAATATATTTATTTAGTCTCATAGTTTTTTCCTTATGACGTATACCGAGCAAAGCTCTGTATACTCTGCTGAAGCTGTATCATCTTCAGCCGTTGGCACCCGAAGGAAGTATCCTTGGGTTGCGCATACGACTAGTCGTATTTGTTTAGTTACTTTTAATACCTGCATTGACAAGATCATGGATGTGAAGTACACCGATGATTTTATTTGTCTTGTCTGTAATAGGAAGCAGTTGAATACGTCTAGTCTCGATGATTTCTAGTGCATCGCTTGCAAGCAGTTCTGTATCCTGATAGCTCGTTGGATGTAATGTCGCATAGGTGATAGCCGGGTAGTTCAAATCAAAGTCTTTTTTCATGAGTGCACGTCTTAGGTCACCATCACTCAAAAGAGCTTTAAATACACCGTTTTGATCAACGATAAGCACTGTTCCCATTTTCCCTTCGCTCATTACCACAACAGCCTCTTTGAGTGTTGTATTCTCACTAATGACCGGTAGGTTTTCTGTGCGCATCAAATCTTTTATCTTGACAAAAAGTTTTTTACCTAGACTTCCGCCAGGGTGAAAAGAGGCAAAATCTTCATGTTTAAAACCTCTTTTATTCATTAATGCTACAGCAAGGGCATCACCGATTGCCATAGTAAGGGTAGTAGAGGTGGTAGGTGCTACACCTAACGGACAAGCCTCTTTTTCTACTGATATATCCAAAAATACATCGCTGTAACGCCCTAAAGATGAGTCAGGATTTCCCGTAAGTCCGATCAGGGGAATCTCAAAACGTTTGATATGTGGAAGTATTTTGGTAAGTTCTTCGCTCTCTCCACTGTTACTGATAGCAAGTAGAGAGTCTCCTTGACTTATCATTCCAAGATCGCCATGTAGTGCTTCTGTAGGATGAAGAAAGAAGCTGGAAGTCCCTGTACTGGCAAATGTGGCAGCCATCTTTGCACCTACTAAACCGGATTTACCTACACCGGTGATAATAAGTTTCCCTTTAGTGTTATAAATAAGTTCTATTGCGTCTAAAAAGTGCTGATCCAAACGCTCAGAAGCCTTTTTGAGTGCATCTGCTTCGATTTGAAAAGTCTCTTGTGCAATTTTGATAAGATCCATTCTACTACTTTTGAAGATTTTTTGTAAATGATTATAGCATATTTAGACCTCTCAAAGAGGTCTTGTTTTATACGATGAAGATTGTTGGGATGATAAGCGGATAACGTTTTTTCGTGCGGATAACATGTTTTCTGATCACATTTCTAATGTTGTTTTCCACATCTTTATGGTTTTTGAGTGATTCCGGTTTTAGGTTAAGAAGCACTGTTTCGATAAGCTGTTCGATCTCTCTTTGGAACTTCTTGTCCTCTTTATCCGGTACCAATCCATGAGTAGTAATAACCGGTTTCCCAACGACTTTCTGGTCTTCTTGGGAGATCTGCGCTGCAACATTGATAATACCGTCTTCAGCCAGTTTTTGTCTATCCAGTACGACATCATCTTCGATCTGCATGTTGTTTTGGTTATCTATATATGTTTTACCGCTTTTTACCGTTTTTACCTTTTTGAGGTATTTTGGTGTGATCTCTATCTGATCCCCATCACTCATGAGAAGGATATTCCTTTCATCTACACCACATTCTACTGCAGTTTTTGCATGTCTAGCGATATGGTTGTACTCTCCGTGAACCGGCAAGAAGAACTTAGGCTGAACCAGTCTCAGCATTAATTTCTGTTCTTCTTGAGATGCGTGACCGGAAACATGGATATCACCAAACTCTTTATAGCGTACAGTACATCCTGCTTTCATCAGTTTGTTCATTAAACTTGATACAGAAGCTTCATTACCCGGGATCGCGGAAGCTGAGATAATGACAGTGTCATTCGGTTTGAGCTTGATATGACGGTGTTCATCTGTTGCCATACGATTCAGTGCTGCCATGGTCTCTCCCTGGGACCCTGTAGTTACTATAAGAACTTCATCATCAGGATATTTGGCTACTTCGTGTACTTCGATGAAATGTTTCTCATCGATATCTACATATCCAAGTGCTCTGTTAGTCTCTACGTTACGTTCCATAGACCTTCCGATTACACAGATCTTTCTTCCATACTCTACACCACGCTGCATCGCCTGATAGATACGGTGTACATTCGATGAGAAGGTAGACATAATCACCCTTCCTTTAGCTATATCAAAGAGGGTATCAAAGGTTTTCCCTACAATAGTTTCACTCTTTGTAAATCCAGGGCTATGAGAGTTGGTAGAGTCTGAGAAGAGACAAAGTACTCCTTTTTGTCCATAATAGGCAAAACGTTGTAGGTCTGTTGTAAATCCATCTACCGGTGTATGGTCGATCTTGAAGTCGGCCGTGTGTACCAAGATCCCTGCCGGTGTTTCGATCGCTAGTGAACAAGCATCAATGATAGAGTGTGTGACATGCATCCATTCGACTTTGATATCACCAATCTCATACTGTTTTCTTTTTGTGATGAAACGGAAGTAGCTCGTATCTGCTTTTAGTCCGTGCTCATTGAATTTATTTTCGATCATCGCCAGTGCAAGAGGGGTACCATAGATAGGGAACTTCAACTCTTTGAATAGATACGGTACTGCACCGATGTGGTCTTCATGACCATGTGTGATCACAATCCCTTTGATCTTATCTTTAATAGTATGCAGATAGCTGAAATCAGGTATCAAAATATCTACACCGTGCATACTCTCATCCGGGAAGCTCATCCCTACATCGATAATGATAGCAGATGTTTCTGTCTCAAGTACAGCCATGTTCCCACCGATCTCGCCAAGGCCTCCAAGCGGTGTAAATCTTACTTTACTTTTGTTACCAAGATCCATCTTTTTCCATGGTTGCATTCTTTGGCGTTGTAGTCTCATGTTTTCATCAATGGATGCACGCATCTCTGTACTTACCGTAGTAGGGTTTTTTCTTTTGTTTTTGTTTCTTGCACTATTTGGACGGTTTTTAGCAGGTCTGTTTGGCTGTTGCTCTTCTTGTTTAGGAGCATTGTCTTGTTGTGGTCTATTTGACCCTGGTCTTCTGTTCGGATTATTCCTCTGTTGAGGCTTTCTATTTTGGTTTTTCTCCGAAGACTTATCGACTTGGTTGCCATCTACCTCTTTTGGTGCCTCTTTTCTGTTTGGATGAGGCTTGTATGGCTTGTTCTGTCTGTGCGGGTTAGGTCTTCTGTTTCTCTGTGTTGGCTGACCTTGCTTTTGACCTTCGTTGTTTTGGTTCTCGTTCATCTAAATTATCCTTCATTGCATTATATAAGTGATGATAAATAGATGTCTCAACTTCATGAGGTCGTAGATTGGAGTCTAATTCCTGTTGACTAAAAGTTTCTGCTACCAATTCTTTGGGAAAACGGGCCATAAGATTTTTGGAGAGCTTTTTACGGGGCTGTGCGAAGGCAACCCGTAAAAATGCTTCAAACCTTTCATCATCTTTGGTTTCGTTCTTTTCTATTAAAAGTACTGCTGAAGTTACTTTCGGCGGAGGAACGAATGCTTCGGGCTCAACCTCAAAACATACACTTGCTTTCCCCACACTGTCCGCTAAGACGGAGAGTGCAGAAAATGCTTTATCTCCGGCTTTTGCAGCAAACTTATCCGCTACTTCTTTTTGAACCATAACCAAAATGGATTGGCAATGTTCATCTTTCAGTGCTTTTAATATGATATTGGTGGCAATATAGTAAGGCAGGTTTGCTACAAGATGATAAGGTTCATCCAGAAGCTTCCCCGACTCCCAACGCTCAAGCACATCACCGCAGCGAAGTTCAAAGTGGCCGTCGTGAGTAGCCTCTTTAAATTCATTACTTAGATGCTCGCATAATCTTTTATCAACCTCAAATGCTGTGACATTACGAACTTTTACAAGTTCTTTGGTTAAATCACCTAATCCAGGCCCGATCTCTGCGACTTTCAAGCCGTCGTCGGGCATCGATTGGATGATCTTGTGAATGTAAGTATTGTTCTTTAGAAAGTTCTGTCCAAATTTCTTATCTGCAAAACTTGCTAAATCTTCATGAATCATACTATAATCAACCTTTATATTTCCCTATAAATCTTTGAGAACTTTTTTTCATCTGAATAAAAGGTGAGAAAGGAATTCCCACTTTGAGATAATTTTTGTATAATTCTACCATAATAAAGGACGATATGATGGATTATTTTGCAAAACGTATTATTCCCTGTTTAGATGTAGATGGCGGTCGTGTAGTGAAGGGTGTGAATTTTGTAGGCCTTCGTGATGCAGGTGACCCTGTCGAAGTAGCAAGACGTTACAACCAGGAAGGTGCAGATGAGATCACTTTTTTGGATATCGGTGCGAGCCATGAAGGAAGAGATACGATCGTAGATGTAGTGAAGAAAGTTGCTCAGGAAGTTTTTATCCCGCTCACTGTGGGAGGAGGGATCCGGGAACTTCAGGATATCTATAACCTTTTGAATGTAGGATGTGATAAAGTAAGTGTTAACTCAGCAGCGATCAAACGCCCTGTGTTTATCGAAGAGGGTGCCAAACGTTTTGGTTCACAGTGTATCGTGGTCGCTATCGATGCGAAGCAAGTGGGTCAGGATAAATGGCATGTGTTCACACATGGCGGACGTAATGATACGGGTATTGATGCATTGGAGTGGGCTAAAGAGGCTTATAACAGAGGCGCAGGTGAGTTACTTGTCACCTCAATGGATGCAGATGGCACTAAAGCAGGATTTGATAATAATCTTAATGCAAGGATATCTGATGCAGTGAATATTCCTGTTATCGCTTCCGGCGGGGCTGGAACGATGAAGCATATTGAAGAGGCTTTTACGATCGGGCATGCTGATGCTGCTCTTGCTGCTTCGATCTTCCACTTTAGAGAGATTGATATTATGGATCTTAAACATTATCTTAAATCACACAATATTCCAGTGAGACTTTAGTGATTGTTTGTGCCGGAAAAATAGAGACCTTTAACTTTGCCACTCCGGTAGGAATAGGTATGACAGATGTCTCTATTAACCTGACAAAGCTATGCATGGAAAAAAAGCCGGAGTTTCTTTTGTTTGTTGGAAGCGCAGGAAGTTATGGTGAAAAAGAGATCTTTGAAATCATAGAATCCAAGACAGCGTGTAATATAGAAAACAGTTTTTTGGATGGTAACTCTTATACCCCCATTGATAATGTAGTTTCTTCTGCAGAGGATGTTTCACGTGAAACACTTGTAAACTGCTCTAATTATATTACAGCAAATAGCAGGTATGCAAAACAGTATCTAGAAAAAAATATTCATCTTGAAAATATGGAATTTTATGCTGTTTTGAAAGTCGCACAAACATTCGGTATTCCTGCAGGCGGAGTTTTCATTGTGACTAATTTCTGTGATGAGAATGCACATGAAGATTTTAAAAAGAACCATAAAGAAGCAATGCTGAAATTAGCAGCTTACATGAATAAGAAGAATAAAGAATTGAGAATATAACAATGCAAGAAAAAAAGATCATTCAGGACTATACTAAAGAGGAGTTGGCAGAATTTATCAAACCTGCATTCCGTGTCAAACAGATATACTCTTGGATCTATCATAAGTATGTAGATTCTTTTGAACAGATGAAAAATCTGCCTAAAGAGATGAAAGAGCAGTTGGAAAATGAGTATACGCTTACTCCTCTGAAAACAGTGATGGTCCAAAACTCTAAAGATGGCAGCCGAAAATATCTTTTTGAACTACATGATGGTCATACGATAGAAGCAGTACTTCTTTTGATGAGAGAGAAGGAGTATCATGAGGATGGATCATTAAAACATCATGAACGTTATACTGTCTGTATCTCATCCCAGGTAGGGTGTAAGGTAGGATGTGCTTTCTGTCTGACGGCAAAGGGTGGATTTGTACGTGATCTGACCCCGGGAGAGATCGTTGAACAGGTAAGAATGATCAAGAAAGATAATGAAATTGATGCCAACCGCCGTGTCAATCTTGTATATATGGGAATGGGAGAGCCGCTTGACAACCTTCCTGCTGTTGCCAAAGCTGTCAAGATATTTGCTGATCCTGACGGTATGGCGATCTCACCGAATAGACAAACGATCTCAACTTCAGGTCTCAGTTCCAAGATTGAAAAGCTAGGTAAAATGGACCTTGGCATTAATCTGGCAATCTCTTTACACGCAGTTGACGATGTGTTGCGTCAACAGTTGATGCCGATCAATAAAGCTTACAATATCAAGTCTATTATTGATGCAGTAAAAAACTTTCCTGTCAATGCAAGAAAGAGGGTGATGTTTGAGTATCTTGTGATCAAGAATGTCAATGATGACATCGAGTCGGCAAAGAAGCTTTTGAGTCTGCTTGAGGGTATCAAGGCGAAAGTGAACTTGATCTATTTTAACCCGTACGGCGGTACGGAGTTTAAAAGACCGGATGAAAAAGACATGATAGCTTTCCAGGAGTATCTGGTTAAACGTGGACTTTTGTGTACGATTAGAGAGTCAAAGGGACTTGATATCTCTGCTGCTTGTGGACAGCTCAGAGAGCAAGAGTTGGAAAATAAACAGTAAGGAGATAAAATGGGTCTTTTGGACGTTGCGCAATTGGGTTTGATTGTTTTGGTTGCAGTGATAGGTGTGGGTTGGTTTGTCTACGAAGCACGTAGGGATAAAGACAAGTAGGGTAGGTTAAATACCCTACGGATTGAACTTTCTTTTTTCTTTGGGATGAATACACTCTTTCATCGACTCAAAATCTGTTTTACTTTCTATATGAAATTTTGAACCATACTCAAATGTGAGGCTTTGTGCATGCAAAAGCAATCTTGATGCACCGTGTTCTACCATACGTTCTTCAAAGGTTTGGGTAAGGTCCAGGTAGTTGCTTGTAGCCTCAAATGTAGCACCGTAGATTGGGTCGCCCAATATTGGATGTTTCACGTGAAACAAATGTATACGTATCTGATGGGTTCTACCTGTATGCGGATAACAGGCTACAAGTGTGGCATCCAGTTTTTCATCATACTTGAGTGGTATAAAGTCCGTATGAGAAGGTTTGCCGTGTTCTTCATCGACAAAGACTTTATGCTTGGTCACATCGTAATTTCCATTTACCAAGATCGGTGCAGTGACACTGAAAGGTTCTGTCAGTTTTCCATCCACCCAAGCCAGGTAGGACTTTTTGATCTTTTTGGTTTCAAAAGAAGTTTTCAAATAAGCCTCGGATTCTTTATGTTTACTTGCCAGAAGCAGACCTGACGTTTCCATATCGATACGGTGAGCAGCATTGGCATCATCCCCGGCATGTCCTCTTATTTCATCAAGCATAGAGTAGGGGGTTGCCATGGTGTTGGGGTGAACTAAAACACCTGAAGGTTTTTCAAACACCATAAAGTCTTTATTGTGAAAGAGCGGTTTTTCACCCTGTGATTTAGGGCGGAAAAAGACCATCTCTATTTCTCCTTGGATAATGTTTCCCGGGCGGAACATCGACTCCCCATTGATCAGGATACGTCCTTTGGAAATATGTCTTTGTGCTTCACCCTGCGTATAGCCCAGTGTACGCATCACATAGACAAAGGCTTTAGTCGGTTCACTGATATAGAAAGTTTCTTTTACGAATGGCATAAGATAGGTTTACCTCGTTATCTGTTGATTATGACGTTTCTGGAGCAAAGCTTCATAAACTACGTTTGACACTGAGTCCACTTCAGCAGTGTGCTCATACGACTAGTCGCAGTTTTAACGGCAATTTTGATAGAATTCTATCATAAAAACTACAGGGCTTATAAGGTGCCCTATAACAGGATAGAGTTATGGTAGAAAGATATGCAAGACCGGAGATGGTTGAAAAGTGGACGCAACACGCAAGATATGCAGCATGGCTTGAAGTAGAGAAAGCAGCTGTAAAAGCTTGGAATAAACTTGGACTTATTCCTGATGAAGATTGTGAAAAGATAGTAAACAATGCTACTTTTTCAGTCGAAAGAATAGAAGAAATCGAAGCGGTTACAAAACACGACTTAATTGCATTCAATACAAGTGTAGCTGAATCACTAGGTGAAGAGTCTAGATGGTTTCACTATGGTATGACAAGTTCAGATGCAGTTGACACCGGTGTTGCACTTCAGATGAGAGATTCTTTAAAAATCATTATTGAAGATGTCAAAATGTTAATGGAGTCTATCAAAAAGAGAGCCGAGGAACACAAATTTACATTGATGGTAGGAAGAAGCCACGGTATTCATGGTGAACCTATTACATTTGGTTTGACGTTAGCTGTCTGGTATGATGAGATGGCAAGACACCTTAAAAACCTTGAAGAGACGATGGAAGTGATCTCTGTAGGACAAATCTCAGGTGCGATGGGTAACTTTGCACATGCACCGCTTGAACTTGAAGAGTATGCAATGGCTGAACTTGGATTAAAACCTGAGCCTTGTTCAAACCAAGTAATTCATAGAGATAGATACGCTAGACTTGCTACGGCTTTGGCACTCATGGCGTCTTCTGTTGAAAAGTTTGCTGTACAAGTAAGACATCTGCAAAGAACTGAAGTTTATGAAGCTGAAGAGTATTTTGCAAAAGGACAGAAAGGGTCTTCTGCAATGCCACACAAAAGAAACCCAATCCTGACTGAGAACATTACAGGTCTTGCAAGAATGATCAGAGCATACTGTATCCCTGCGATGGAGAACGTAGCACTTTGGCATGAAAGAGATATCTCTCACTCTTCTACTGAGAGATTCTGGCTACCTGATTCGTTCATCACATCTGATTTTATGCTTCACCGTATGAACAGTGTCATTGCAAATCTAACGGTAATGCCAGAGAATATGATGAAGAACCTGAACCTTACAGGTGGACTTGTATTCTCACAAAGAGTACTGCTTGAACTTCCAAAAGCAGGTGTGAGTAGAGAAGATGCTTATAGGATCGTTCAGAGAAATGCGATGAAAGTATGGGAAGAGATCCAGCAAGGTAAACCGACAACAAATGAACAGGGTGAGTCACTTTATCTTGGTCACCTCTTGGCTGATGAAGAACTTAGAAGTAAACTAAGTGAAGAGCAGATCAGAGAGTGTTTCAACTACGATTACTATACGAAAAATGTTGATGCGATCTTCAATAGAGTATTCAACAAATAGTCTAATAATACACATCTAGCATAGATTTTTTCGCTGTACTTAGGTACGGCGTTAAAATATATAATAAAAAACTATAGATTTCAAATCCCAAAAACAGTTCAAAGTGTAACTTAAAATCTTCTTTTTATTGGATACTTTTTTCTTGAAATCTTCCCTAGCTACCTACTTAACGGGGATTGAAAAAGTATCATGAAATCTTATAAAAAAAATGCCTAAAAATGATACATATTTTCATAGTTATACAAGCACAAATTGAGTAAAATCGAATTTATTATTACTGCATAATACAGACTTTTTAGGGAAGAAAAATAAGAAACAAAGTATTGTAAATTACTCTGTATTACTATAGTACAGTAAAAAAAGTTAAATATTTCAGGAGTCAAAATGGTCAGAGTTGTAAAGCGAAACGGAAGAGTAGAAACATTGGACGTGACGAAGATCCAGAAGTATACATCTGCAGCGATCGAAGGGTTGGATGGTGTAAGCCAAAGCGAACTGGAAGTTGATGCTAAGTTACAGTTTCGTGACATGATCCATACAAAAGAGATCCAGAAGACACTGATAAAAACAGCAGTTGACAAGATTGACATAGACAGACCCAACTGGACCTTTGTGGCTGCCAGACTGTTCCTCTATGACATCTATCATACAGCAACAGGATTTACCGGTTATAACCATCTTCGTGAATATTTTGAACGCGGAGAGAAAGAGGGCCGTATCGTACTGGGATTGAAAGAGAAGTATGACCTTAATGACCTTAATGATTATATTAAGCCTGAACGTGACCTTCAGTTTAATTATCTTGGGATCAGAACACTCTATGACAGATATCTGATCAAGGATAGAGAAGGGAACCCTATAGAACTTCCGCAGCAGCTTTTTATGGCCGTGGCAATGTTCCTGGCTCAAAATGAATTCGATTGCCAGACTTGGGCAAAGAAGTTCTATGATATTTTGAGTAAGTTTGAAGTTATGGCTGCAACGCCTACACTGTCAAATGCCCGTACACCAAGACACCAACTCAGTTCATGTTATATCGGGTCTACACCGGATAATATTGAGGGTATCTTTGATGGATACAAAGAGATGGCACTATTGTCAAAATTCGGTGGCGGTATCGGTTGGGACTGGTCGCTTGTGCGTGGTATGGGATCTTATATCGATGGTCACAAACATGCAGCCGGTGGTATCGTACCGTTCTTGAAGATCGCTAACGATGTAGCGATCGCAGTTGACCAACTTGGTACACGTAAAGGTGCGATCGCAGTATACATAGAACCGTGGCATGTGGATGTGAAAGACTTCCTCGATCTCAAAAAGAACTCAGGGGAAGAGCGCCGTAGAGCACATGATCTGTTCCCTGCACTTTGGTTGAACGATCTTTTCATGAAGCGTGTGGACGAGGATTCTCAATGGACGCTTTTTGACCCGTTTGAGGTTCCGGAGCTGACAGAGCTTTACGGAGAGGAGTTTGAAGCACGTTATATAGAGTTGGAAAATTCTGATGATAAGATCACCAGAGAAGTAATCTCTGCAAAAGGGCTTTGGAAACATATCCTCAGAAGTTACTTTGAATCAGGAAGCCCGTTCTTGACATTTAAAGATGCAGCAAACAAAGCCAACCCGAACAAGCATGCAGGTGTAATCAGAAGTTCTAACCTTTGTACAGAGATCTTCCAGAACACCTCACCAAACCATTATAAGATCAAGTTGACATTTGAAGACGGTTCGGTGGAAACCTATGAAGAGAACGAAATGTTAACTGTTGACAGTGGTATGACCAAACCTGCGAAGAAAGTGACGGCACTTGACAGTCTGAATGGTAAACAGGTATGGATCACAGATAAAGAGAAGAGTGACGGGGAGACAGCAGTATGTAACCTTGCTTCAATCAACCTTGGGCGTGTCAATACTCCTGAAGATATGGCTAGGGTTGTTCCAACAGCTATGCGTATGCTTGATAACGTCATCGATCTCAACTTCTATCCGTTGGCAAAAGTGAAAAAGACCAACTCGAAAACAAGAGCAGTCGGCCTTGGTGTAATGGGTGAAGCACAGATGCTTGCAGAAGCGGGCATTCACTGGGGAAGTCATGATCACTTTGAGAAGATCGATGAAGTGATGGAAGCAGTTTCTTATTATGCGATCCGTGCATCATCGGATCTTGCTTTGGAGAAAGGAAAGTATCCACTGTATGAAGGTTCGGATTGGTCAAAAGGTATACTCACGATTGACAAAGCGAACGAAGAAGCATGTAAACTGGTAGACAGGGGTGGACTCTTTGGATATAGCTTTGACTGGGCAGGGCTTAGAGAGAAAGTAAAAACTGACGGTATGAGAAACGGTTACCTTATGGCAGTAGCTCCGACAAGTTCTATCTCGATCTTGACAGGAACAACACAAGCGATCGAACCGGTGTATAAACGTAAGTGGTTTGAAGAGAACCTTTCAGGGCTTATCCCTGTTGTTGTGCCAAATCTTTCTCCTGAGACATGGGGCTACTATACGCCTGCCTATGATCTGGATCAAAGAATACTTATCAGAGCAGCAGCGATACGTCAGAAGTGGATCGATCAGGGGCAGTCGCTTAACATCTTTATTACGCTTGATAAAGCAAGTGGTAAATATCTTAACGATATCTATATGGATGCATGGAAGTTTGGTCTGAAGTCAACGTACTATCTAAGAAGCCAGTCACCTGAGTCTTCTAATGATGTAGAAGACAGATCTATGGAATGTGTAGGTTGTCAATAAGAGTTGTAAGTCAACACTGTAGTTTTGTATAAAAATATTTCTTGAGGGTTTTCATTCCTTTTCTTACGTACGAATAAAGAAAAGAAAATGAACCCAAAAGAAAAAAGTATAAACTGTTAATCCAGAAAACTAATCTCCCTGTAAATTTAAAAAATACCTGCCAAAACAAATTTGAATTTTGTTAAAAATCTATAAAACCCTAAAAATCCACATAAATATACTTAGAAGCTAAAATAAGCAGTTTTAACTAGTTTTTTAACCTCTGGTATTAAAAAATAAAAAAAGTGGCTTATTTCAACTGTATTTTGGTGATTAAAATAATCTATTTTAATCACCATTTTTTATGTTGTCTTTGATTGCGTATTTTGGAAGTCTTGTTTTTTTCAATTCGATCAACTATGAGAACCATCGAACGATTTTGCATTTGATCGCGGATGTGAGAAATAAAAAAGTAAAAATATAATTTGACTACACGATTGTTACACAAAAATAGATTAAAATATAAATAAGAAGGGTTGAGGGACCCCGGTATCTTCTCCCAATCGGGCACTTAAACCTTCCTTCGAGACAGTTTTCATACCAACACTGCATATTCCCTTTATGCATCCTCCTTAAATTAGATGTGAATTGGAAAGCTGTCTCATTTATCTCCCCACCCATGCATTTTTTTAGAGATGATTACATCATAATGTTCAAACAGATCATCGATGGTATTGGTAGCAACATAGTAGTTTTTTTCCAGCAGTCTCTCCCAGCTATATCGTTCTTCATCACCTCCGTGAGGTACAAAGAGGAGAATATTTCCGGAATTTCTGAGTATTTCATGGGCTTTATGCAGGAAATCGTCTCTTTGATCAACAGGGAGATCCAATGTTACAAAAAGGAACTCATAGTGTTTTCCCTGTATCAGATACTTGGGTCGTCTCAAAGAGAAATCGATAATTCTTATCCCCTCTTTACCATCAAATTTCTGCTGTAATTGATCACAAAATGCTTTATCTGTAGCATTGATCTGATAGTGATAGGATTTGGCATGACAATAGTCATAAATACACTGTGAAAGCTCCAGGTTATTATCACTGAAATGCACTACCGAAGTGGAAGGGTAGGGCCCGATGATCTGTAGCAGTTTTTGTAGTTTGTCTAGTTCTATTTGCTTCATAGAACAAGTCTATACCATTTGAGATAAAATCGGCTTAAAATGAGAAGAGGAAAGGTAAAAGAATGGTGAAATAGGTAAGATTTTTACACACTTGCCGGTATGAGAAAAATTGAGGTTAAAAGTGTATAATATTTTAAAAATATAGTTATCAAAGGTAGTGACGATGTTGCGTAAGAAGATATACAATCCTGAGTCAAAAGAGAAGACAAAAGAGCGTAAGATATTCGGAGGAGATCCTACCGGTATCTTCGAACTTAATAACATTAAATACCAATGGGCATACAACCTTTGGGAGATGATGCTGAATAATACATGGTTCCCTAAAGAGGTCGATATGACAAGGGATGTGAATGACTATAAAAATCTCACGTCTGATGAGAAAATGGCCTATGATAAGGTATTGGCGCAATTGATCTTTATGGACTCGTTACAGACCAATAATATTATGGATAACATCAACCCATATATGACATCTCCTGAGATTAACCTGATCCTTGTTAGACAGGCTTTTGAAGAGGCGCTGCATGCACAAAGTTATGCGGTAATGGTAGACAGTATTTCGACCAATTCCGATGAGATCTATGAGCTATGGCGTAGAGATATGATGCTTAAGTCTAAAAATGATGCGATCGCAAAAGTGTATCAGGATCTTACGGATAATCCAAGTGACCGCAATATCGTTAAAGCGATGTTTGCCAACCAAATTTTGGAGGGTATCTATTTCTACAGCGGATTTGCCTACATCTATACTTTGGCACGTTCGGATAAGATGCTCGGATCTGCACAGATGATCCGTTTTATCCAGAGGGATGAAGTAACTCACCTGCTGATCTTCCAAAACATGATCAACTCTATCAAAAAAGAAAGACCGGACCTTTTCACCCGTGATCTGATTGACGAAGTGTATGATATGTTCCGTTCAGCAGTGAAGCTTGAATCTCAGTGGGGTGCTTATATCACGCAAGGACAGATCCTCGGACTTACTGATGCGATCATTGAGCAGTATATTCAGTATCTTGCAGACCAGAGACTGCATGCTGTCGGACTTGAGAAGCTTTACAATGTTGAACATCCGATCAAATGGGTTGATAACTTCTCCAAATTCAACGATCAAAAAACCAATTTCTTTGAAGGTAATGTGACGAACTACTCTAAAGGAAGTCTGGACTTTGACGATTTCTAGGAAAAAGTTGAATGAGTATGGGGAAGCAGAAGATGGAAGTTGTTACTCTACAGCTTCCGACTCACCAGCGTTATCATGAAAATCTCGATGCACTGATCACTCTTGTGGAGTATCACAAGGATAAAGATCTGATCGTAGCCCCTGAGGTATGTCTCACAGGATTTGACTATGCCCATATGGATACGGTAGCAAAATTTTCTATCCTGGCACTCAAAAGCCTCAAAAAGATCATCGATAACCAGATAATGGTATTGACACTGGTCCTAAAAGAGAAAGATCAGTTTGTCAATCAGGCCGTCGTGATCCACAAGCATAAAGTAATCTACAGACAAAACAAAGTTAAACTTTTCACTCTCGGGGAGGAGCAGAAGTATTTCAAAGCCGGTCCTTCCCGTGCTATAAAGCCTTTTGAGATAGATGGGGTGAAATATGCTTTGTTGATATGCTTTGAACTTCGGTTCAAAGAGTTATGGAAAAGAGTGGAAGGGGTGGATGTGATTATCATCCCCGCACGTTGGGGTCTGCCGCGTAAAGCACACCTTGAGGTATTATCCCGTGCTTTGGCCGTGATGAACCAGTGTTATGTGATTGTCAGCAACAGCAGCGATGGAGATATGGCAAAATCCTCCAGTATCATCTCTCCTAACGGCGAGGTGATACAAGAAGATACTTCTCTCTCTGTTACCGGAATGATAGATTTTCAGGAAATTAAAAAGATGAGACGCTATATCAATATGCAGTAACTTCACTCCTTTAATACGATTTTTGATAAAATTTCATCTAAATAATATAATCCCCACGGGTATCGAACAATGACAAAAGAGAGAAATCTGCACAAACTTGTAGATGAGATAGAAAAACAATTCCCCCTAGAGCCTCATGTGAAAGCGGCATTCTTATCTGTAGACAGAGAAGCATTTGTACCAAATGGTTTTAAGCACTTGGCATACACGCTTGATGCATTGCCAATGGTGGCCTCGCAATGGATATCTTCACCCCTTACCGTTGCCAAGATGACACAGCATCTGGAGCTTAAGGGTGTCGATTCTGTACTTGAGATCGGTTGCGGATCAGGTTATCAGGCTGCGATCTTGAGCAAAATCTGCCGAAGAGTCTTTACGATAGAGCGCATTGATGAGCTCCTCAAAGAGGCTAAAAAGCGTTTCTCTGCTTTGGAGATGCATAACATCTTTACCCGTTTTGATGACGGACAGAGAGGATGGAAGCAGTATGCTCCTTTTGAGCGTATTCTCTTTTCTGCTACAGCCAAAGAGATCCCCGAAATACTTTTTGAACAGTTGGCTGAAGGGGGTATCCTCCTTGCACCTGTAGAACAGGCAGAAAACTACCATATCATTACCCGTTACTACAAAAAGAACGGACGTATCACTTCTGAGACGATAGAGCAGTCACTCTTTGTACCTATTTTAGACGGTACACAAAAGTAGCAGGACTGAGGCCCATCATAGAGCCTTGTATCTGCGCCTCTTTCTCTTTTTGTTTTGCTTTTCCATCCCTTTTATAAACCTTATGCTATGATTTACAAAACTGTAAAGAGGAGAGTGGATGGAAACGTTGATGAAGCCTGCAGAGTATGCTAAGGAGCTTGGTATCTCCAGGCAAGCGGTTTATGCAAAGATCAAAAAAGGGTTATTGACAGCCAAAGAGGTAGAGGGAAAGCTTTACATCGTAGTTGACACCAAAACTGCTGCACAGGCGGCTCCGCAAATCTCACCTTTACAAAGTACCCAAAGTAAACCCGAAAATCCTTCTTCCTCAAAAAGCAAAGCAATTCCCCAGGAGTATCAGAAGCTTTTGGCAGCCAAAGATGAGACCATTGCCGTACTCAAAGAGACCGTAGAGGATCTAAAAGAGAGCAACAAACAGATCTCTACCACACTGAAGGGGGAGATAGACTTACTCAAATCAGCATTTTCTGAGATGCGTTCTTTGTATGTGCATCGTATCGAGCAGCTGAAAGAAGTACAGATAGCTTCTTCAGAGGAGGAAATCCTCGAGGCTGATGTCAAGCACCCGGAGCAAGCGGAAACACTGCAGGAGTGGATCGGGACCAAACGCTTTTTAAGGCAGCAAAATGTTATCAAAGAGAAACAAAAAGAAAAAATCCTCAAAAAACTCAAAAAAGCCTATAAAAACGGGGATGAACGTCTAAGTAAAATCGACGGTAAACTGAAGATCGATGCGACAAAAGCGTATGAGGATATCTTGAGCTGACGATTTTAATTTTTTCTTATGGTGTGATGTGTTAACCTCATAAAAATGCAAGGGGTGAAGATGAAAACTATTCAATCCAACCGTCTATCTGATACACGCTATGTAGTTTTACTATTACTTTTTTCTCTCTTTCCTTCGTTTGCTGCAGCATCTTCAGTCTCTTATCAGGAGTCTGCTTCAGAGGTGATGATGGGGACATTCGAGTCCGGACAAAGTGAGCGCTTTTTACAGGATATTTATACCCAGCTTTATTTTGTTCCTGTCTGGACGACAGAAGATTCTATCACCTCCCTGGCCACAGCTCTTTTTGAGAAGATCGCTAGTGACCGGACACTTGATCCCACAAGTATGCTTAAAGAGGATAGCCTGATCTTGGAAAAGGATGCCAAAGTACTTTATAGCGGTCATGCCACCTTGAAAGAAAAGGTCGATCTTGAATTTAGGATCTCACGGCTTTATAACCGCTATGCAGAATATTCGCTTTATGGAAGTATCAACTGGGGTGCCTTTGATGCACAGCTTTATAATCTTAAAGCCGAGAGTATTACTGCGGGATGGGTCCCTTACAAGCCCCAGACTGACCCTGTCACACTCTTGCAGGAAGCGATACTGGAAGGAAGTCTGAATGAGGCTTTTGCAGGTGCAGAACCAAAGAGCTATCACTTCAGAGAACTCAAACAGAAACTGATAGAATATCTTGAACTTCAGGCTAAGGGCGGTGAGTGGAAGCCTATCCCTTATAGCAGTGTGATCAAGCTGGGTAAAAGTAATGAGACTGTCCCACTGATAAGAGAGCGTCTAAAGGCTCTTGGAGACTATAAAAGGTGTGAAGTGGAGTCTACGCTTTATGATGCTTGCATGGAAGCTTCAGTCATTGCATTTCAGCAGCGACACGGTCTGGAGAGTGACGGGGTGATAGGCAAGCAGACGGTGCAGTTTCTTAATATCCCTCTACAGGAACGTATCGATACGATACGGCTCAACCTTGACCGTATCAAGTGGCTGATCCCCCGCTGCACTGCCCGCCATATCATCATCAATATCCCGGCATTCAGGCTTTTTATTGAGGATAGCGGTGTACTGAACCTTCAGATGAAGGTGATTACGGGTAAACGCAGAAACCCTACACCGGTATTTTCAGATACCGTTGAAACTGTCGTGCTTAACCCAAATTGGAATGTGCCTAAAAGTATCATCCAAAAAGAGATGATCCCCAAACTGCTTAGAAATCCCAATGCATTGCGCAAAGAGAGGATAAACATATACACAGGATGGGGAAGGGATGCACGAAGGATAAGCGCAGGTGATGTAAATTGGGCGAACTACCGTTATACAAAAAACCTGCCGTTTCGCTTTGTCCAGCCACCGGGCGATGACAATGCACTGGGCAAGGTAAAGTTCCTCTTTCCTAACCGTTTTTCAGTCTATATGCACGATACTCCTACAAAGCCACTCTTTAGTAGAACTTCACGGGCTTTCAGTCACGGATGTATCAGGCTGGAACAGCCCCTTGAGATGTTAAGGTTCTTCTCAGAACTCAATGCTAACATTGACTATGTTAAGGCACTGAAAAAGCTGGAAGGCAACCGCAACGAACATATACAGCTGCAGGTACAGGTACCCGTGGATGTGGTTTATCTGACAGCATTTGTTGATTATAATGGCACCCTTCAGTACAGGCCGGATATATATCTCTATGACCGGATGCAGCTGTCAACATTGAGAGAGTGGTAAGGAGAGTCATGGCATTTGAGTACGCAATTGTTCTGACCGGAGGGATCGCTACCGGCAAAAGTACGGTAGCAAAGATATTTGCCGAATATGGATTTAAGATCATTGATGCAGATGATATCGCACATGAGGTACTTGATGCACAGCACCCTCAAATCGTAGGGATGTTCGGAAGCGGTTTTGTTAAAGAGGGGAAGGTTGACAGGAAAGCCCTTGGAGCTGTAGTGTTTGCGGATAAAGAGAAGCGAAAGCAGCTAGAGGCACTGTTGCATCCTCTGATCTATGAGGAGATCGAAGCAGCATCATCAAAACTGGATGAACTGAAGATGCCTTATCTTGTCGATATTCCGCTCTTTTTCGAGACGGGCCGTTATCCTATCAAGCGTTCTTTAGTGGTATACACTACAAAAGAGCAGCAACTCAAGCGGCTTATGCAAAGAGATGGGTATAATACGCAAAATGCGCTCCAGCGGATCGAAGCACAACTGCCGATCGATGAAAAAAGGGACAGAGCTACCTACGTGATCGACAATACCGGTGACCTTGAACACCTAAAAGCAGAGTGTGAGCGCGTGATCGAGAAGATAAATAGTGAGGACTGGAGAGATGAAAGTAACTAAGTATTCGGGTAATGGAAATGACTTTGTCATATTTATCGCCCAGGAAAAAGCCGATAGAAGCGAACTGGCTAGAAAACTCTGTCACAGACAAAACGGTGTTGGGGCTGACGGGATGGTAGTGGTATTGCCTCATCATCAGTATGATTTTGAGTGGGAGTTTTACAATGCGGACGGAAGTGTTGCTGATATGTGTGGCAATGCTTCACGCTGTGTGGCACACTTTGCTCATGAAAAAGGGATCTCCAAGAACGGTGTCTCAGAGTTTTTGACCGGGGCTGGAGTGATCCGTGCAACGATCAATGGAGTTTATGTGGTCAGTGATATGGTTGCTCCAAAGATCATCAATACCAATATACAAGAAGACGGTGAGACCTGGTGGCTGATAGACTCAGGCGTTCCACATTTGGTAGTAATCAGAGAGAATATCGAACACTTTGATATCGAGCAGGCAAGACGCTTACGTCATAATTACAATGCCAATGTGAATATCTGCAAGTATGAAAATGAAACGCTTTATGTGCGTACCTACGAGCGCGGGGTAGAAGATGAGACCCTTGCGTGTGGTACAGGGATGGTAGCATGTTATATCCGTCATCACAAAGAGGGCATGCTTGAAGGGCAGGTAAGAGTCCAGCCTAAAAGCGGGGATGAGCTCTATATAAGTTATGAAAACGGTGTCTACCGTTTTGGCGGAAAGGTGACTAAAACCTTTGAGGCTGAGGTCTTTGATATCTAGAACGACAGCTACCTTCTTTCAATGCCTTGGGGTTTCCCGGGCAAAGATATTTTTTTAAGTATTTCCTCGGTATAATTCGACTCTTTTCAAATGTGATCGCGTAGCTCAGTTGGTAGAGCACTACCTTGACATGGTAGTGGTCGTAGGTTCAAGTCCTATCGTGATCACCATTCTTTTTATTTCTAAAACCTTATCCTTTTTTTTATCATTAGCTAAAGTACGCTTCTAATATTAATTCGTTATAATTTCACCTATAAGAAAAGATGTCCTGATCTGATAAAAATTGTATCTGGACAGTGCTATAAAGAGGGGGAAATGCAGTGACAAATATCATACTATGCGGGGGAAGTGGAACCAGGCTCTGGCCGGTAAGTCGTACACTGATGCCCAAGCAGTTTGTCAAACTCTTTGATAATAGATCACTTTTCCAACTAACAGTTGAACGCAATGCCAAACTATGTGAGTCACAGTTCATCGTCTCCAATGCAGAGCAGTACTTTTTGGCTCTCGATCAACTCGAAGAACTTCCCCACACCGATACTGAGTATCTCTTGGAGCCGGTAGGGCGCAACACTGCCCCGGCGATTGCTTTGGCATGTATGGCCCTGGATCCCGAAGAGATCGTACTTGTTACTCCCTCAGATCACCTGATCAAAGATCGTGAGGCCTATAGCAAAGTCATAGAACAAGCTCAGCGATTAGCCTTTGAAGACCATCTGGTCACCTTTGGTATCACCCCAAAGTATGCAGAGACAGGCTTTGGCTATATCGAAGCAGAGGGATTGGATGTCAAAGCCTTTCATGAAAAACCCGATAGCCAGACTGCGCAAATGTACCTGGATGCCGGGAATTACTACTGGAACTCGGGAATGTTCTGTTTTAAAGCAGGGATATTCCTTGAAGAACTGAAAAAATACGCGTCCTCGATACATGAAGCCTCGCAAACAGCCTTCGAAAATGCAGCCAAAGAAGAGATGATCCGCATCAAACATGATGATATGCTTTCTATCCTAGAAGAGAGTATCGACTATGCGGTCATGGAAAAGAGCGACAGGGTGAAAGTCGTTCCTGCTGATATTGGATGGTCTGATCTGGGGAGTTTCGATGCCCTTTATGAAGAGCTTGACAAAGACCAAAACGGCAATACGCTTAACCCCAACCATGTTTCTATAGGGAGTAAGAACAATCTTATCTATGGAAATGAGAGAAAGATCGCTACGGTAGACATCGAAGATACGATCATCGTAGATACGGGTGATGCCCTGCTGATCTCCAAGAAAGGATCTTCCCAAAAGGTCAAAGAGGTGGTGGCTGAGATCAGAAAGAACACAGAGCTGCACCATATCCATCTTACCGGGCACAGACCATGGGGGACCTACACGGTTCTCGAAGAGAATGACGGGTATAAGATCAAGCGTATCGAGGTCAAGCCGGGCAAACGTCTCTCACTGCAAAAGCACTACCATCGTAACGAGCACTGGATCGTGCTCAGCGGAAGTGCGACGGTGACTGTAAATGATGAAGAGTATATCGTCAATCCAAATGAATCGACCTATATCAAAGCCGGAGATATCCACAGGCTGGAAAACAAGGGAAAACTTCCTTTGGTGATCATCGAAGCGCAGGTAGGCGAGTATACCGGGGAAGATGATATCGTCAGATTTGAAGATGATTTTAAAAGAGTGGAGAAGTAAATGACAGAGAAAAAAGTAGCCCTGATCACAGGTGTCACGGGGCAAGACGGTTCATATTTGGCAGAGTTCCTACTTAAAAAAGGGTATATTGTTCACGGGATCAAAAGACGAGCATCCCTGTTCAACACGGACCGTATCGACCATATCTATCAAGATCCACATGTAGAAAACAGAAACTTTATCCTTCATTATGGAGATATGACAGACTCTTTGAACCTTACTCGTATCATCAAAGAAGTGCAACCTGATGAGATCTACAACCTTGCTGCGATGAGCCACGTGCATGTATCTTTTGAAACACCGGAGTATGTAGCCAATGCCGATGGTACAGGAACTCTAAGGATCCTAGAAGCAGTTAGGCTCCTTGGACTTGAGAAAAAGACCAAGATCTATCAGGCTTCCACTTCAGAGCTTTACGGTAAGGTTCAAGAGACGCCACAGAGTGAAACCACACCGTTCTATCCGCGTTCACCTTACGCCGTAGCTAAGATGTATGCCTACTGGATCACTGTTAACTACCGCGAGGCGTACGGTATGTTCGCATGTAACGGGATACTTTTCAACCACGAGTCTCCGGTGCGTGGTGAGACTTTCGTCACACGTAAGATCACAAGAGCAGCTTCCAAGATCGCACTGGGCTTACAGGACAAACTCTATCTGGGTAACCTGGATGCCAAACGTGACTGGGGACATGCCAAGGATTATGTGAAGATGATGTGGATGATCCTTCAGGCTGATGAACCAGAAGACTGGGTGATCGCTACGGGTAAAACCACTACGGTAAGAGATTTTGTAAGAATGGCATTTGGGTATGTGGGGATTGAGCTTGAGTTCAAAGGTGAAGGGGTTGATGAGGTCGGTATCGTCAAGTCTTGTTCAAACCCGGACTATCAGGTTGAAGCAGGTACAGAAGTAGTAGCTGTAGACCCTAGATATTTCAGACCTACAGAAGTAGACCTTCTTCTGGGAGATCCGACAAAAGCAGAGCAAAAGCTTGGCTGGAGCAGAGAATACGATCTTAAAGAGCTTGTTGATGACATGATGAAGAGTGATCTAAAACTCATGACCAAAGATCAGTATCTCAAAGATGGCGGCTATACCATCATGAACTACTTTGAGTAGGACAAAACGTGGAACAAAATAGCAAGATCTATGTAGCAGGGCATCGGGGATTGGTCGGTTCTGCAATTGTGAAAAATCTTGAAGAGAAGGGATATTCCCAACTCATCACAAGAACCCATGTCGAGTTAGATCTGACAGACCAAAAAGCGGTAGAAGCGTTTTTTGCTGCAGAGAAACCGGAGTATGTTTTCCTCGCTGCAGCCAAAGTAGGTGGTATCGTAGCGAACAACACATATCGTGCTGATTTTATCTATGAAAACCTGCAGATCCAGAACAATGTGATCCACCAAAGCTATTTGCATGGTGTGAAAAAGTTGATGTTCTTAGGCAGTACTTGTATCTACCCAAAAAACTGTCCGCAACCTATGAAAGAAGAGTATCTGCTTACTAGTGAACTGGAGTATACTAACGAGCCCTATGCGATAGCTAAGATCGCAGGTATCAAGATGTGTNNNTCCACCAAAGCTATTTGCATGGTGTGAAAAAGTTGATGTTCTTAGGCAGTACTTGTATCTACCCAAAAAACTGTCCGCAACCTATGAAAGAAGAGTATCTGCTTACTAGTGAACTGGAGTATACTAACGAGCCCTATGCGATAGCTAAGATCGCAGGTATCAAGATGTGTGAGAGTTACAACCTTCAGTACGGTACGAACTTCATCTCTGTAATGCCTACTAACTTGTATGGCCCCAATGATAACTTTGATCTGGAGAAGTCACATGTCCTACCGGCATTGATACGAAAGATTCATTTGGCAAAACTTCTCAATGAACAAAAGTATGATGAGGTGATCCAAGATCTAGGTATGGAAACGATCGAAGAAGCAAAAGCCTATCTTGCTAAATTCGGTGTAGATGAAAACAAAGTCGAGATATGGGGAACGGGTAAACCTATGAGAGAGTTCCTCTGGTCAGAAGATATGGCTGATGCCTGTGTATTCCTCATGGAAAACCGTGACTTCAAAGACACCTATACCGTAGCTGAAGGATCAAATACCTCTTGTACACCTCTGGCACTAAATGCCGATACCCCCGTAGTTAAAACGAAAGAGGGGTATAACGAAGTCAAAAATCCAGAGATTCGCAATACCCATATCAACATTGGTACAGGAGAGGATATCTCTATCAAAGAGCTTGCTGAGACTATCAAAAAGATCGTTGGGTTTGAAGGTGAACTTTATTTCAACAGTGATAAACCTGATGGTACGATGAAAAAGCTTACAGACCCTAGCAAACTCCATGCTCTTGGTTGGAGGCACAAAGTTGAACTTAGTGAGGGGATTGAGAGAATGTATAGTTGGTATGCACAACTATGATCACAAAAATAAAAAATCTTACATCCCATTCTGGATTTCAAAGATATTTTAAAAATACATCATGGCTACTTGTTGAAAAAGTCATTAGACTGTTTCTAGGTTTGTTTATAGGCATTTGGGTTGCAAGATATTTGGGCCCTACTGATTTTGGTACACTGAATTATGTTATTAGTCTAGTTGGTATTGTTGCTGTATTTGGTTCATTTGGTCTCAATGGAATTGTTATCCGTGAATTAGTAAATCACCCTAGCAAACGTGATCGTATTTTGGGCTCAGCATTTTTATTAAAGATAATAGGCACTTTACTTGTTCTTGTGTTACTCTCTATCATAACATTGTTTATGTCAAATAGTAACGAAGTTAATTTATATCTATTTATTGTAGCCTTTGCAGGCTTTTTTGCTTCATCTGAAGTAATTAGCTTTTATTTTGAATCACGTATACTAGCTAAATATATTGTGAAAGTTAATATTGTTGGACTGATACTGTCATCACTATTAAAAATATATTTTATTCTTATGGGCAAACCTCTTGTATGTTTTATAGTTCTAGTCGTTTTTGATGCATTCATCCTAATGTTTGGATTATTTTATGTTTATATCAAACAAAAACTGTCTGTATTCACTTGGAAGATTGATAAGAACCTTGTAAAAAATTTCATTAGAAATGGATGGCCACTGATTATCTCATCAGTTATGATTACTGTATATTTGAAACTGGATCAAGTTATGATTCATGAAATGTTAGGTGCGGATGCAGTTGGCCAGTATGCTGCTGCTGTCAGATTAAGTACAGCTTGGTATTTTGTGCCTGCTGTAGTTGCCAGCTCATTGTTCCCGGCATTATTAAATGCAAGAAAAGTTGAGCATAGCCTTTTTTTAAATCGACTTAGTATCATGTATACAATAATGATATGGTTGGCAATTATTATAGCTATACCAATGAGTTTTTTAAGTGATTGGTTGATTGTCCTTTTATTTGGGAATGCTTATAGTGAAGCAGGTACAGTTCTGATGATACATATTTGGACAGCCGTATTTGTATTTGCGAATATGGTAAATAACAATTGGTATGTAGCTGAAAATCAACAAAAACTATCTATGCTTTACACCAGTTTCGGTGCAATACTCAATATTATTATGAACTACTTTTTTATTACAAGTTATGGGATAGAAGGAGCGGCAGGAGCAACCTTGTTGTCGTATTTTATAGCTGTATATTTATGTTTATTATGTAATAGCCGTACACGACCACTATTTAAGGTTTTTACTGAGGCTATCTATTCATTTCATCACTTGAAATCACATTTTAATACTTTGACTGGATCAGATAAAAAATGAAAATATTAAATTTACTAAAACCTTGGGTGTTGGCTTTTTATTTAAAACAGTTATTACTTTTGAAGAAAAATAAAGGGAAATTATCTATAAAAGGCTATCGTTTATCTTTAGAACATACTGCACAAATCACAATAGAGGGAGAATCAAAAATATGTTTTGGGCAAAAGACGTACTTGCGAAAAGGAACAGATGTAGAGGCCCACAATGGTGCGATAGTTAATATTGGAGATAATTTCTTTATGAATAAAAACTCGTCCATTATAGCAAGGTATGGCATTGAGATTGGGGATAATTGTATGATAGGAGAAAATACAACAATCATAGATCACAATCACGTTTTTAAAGATCCTGATTTGCCTTTTAAAGATCAAGGTTATCAAGGAGCTAAAATTACCATTGGAGATAATGTTTGGATAGCTGGACAAGTTTTTATTGGGCAGGGAGTATCCATAGGAGATAATGTTGTTATTGGTGCTAATACTATTGTGACTAAAGATATTCCCTCAAATTCTATTGTGTACAATAAATCCACTTTAGTTATTAAAGAAATTAAATGAAAAAAATCCTAGTAGTTAATAGTCTTATACCTTGGGGTGGATTAGGTAATTTTACACTATCTTTAGTAGATGGGCTAAAAGAAAAAAACTATGAAGTTTATGGACTTATAACTCATTCTGATAGAGATAATTTCAAACTATTTGACAAAAAAGTTTATGAGAATTACTATGTAGGAAATTTAGGAAAAATTAAAAAATATTTTTCTGTACTAAAATATATTTACAAAATAAAACCTGATGTTATCATCATAAATTACAATGCAGTAATTCACTTTCTTTTACCTTTTTTACCTAACATAAAAGTAATAGATATTATCCATAATGATGTTGATGATTTTTATAGAATTTCAAATATCAATAGTAAATATATTGACTTATGGATTTCTCCAACCCCCGGTATAAAAGATGGATTTTTAAAATATGTAAAGTATGATGAAAATAAAAATAAAAATACCAAAACTATATCTCATGGCATCACTTCATCTACAAATAATACTTCTAATAAGCCAGATGAAACATTTGAGCTACTATTTGTAGGTGCAATCTATGAGCATAAAGGAGTAGATTTACTACCTGATATACTAAAAAAAGTAAAAGACAAAAAAGAAAATGTAAGATTAAATATAGTGGGTGATGGTAAATTAATAGATGAACTTAAATTAAAATTTAAAAAATTGGGCTTAGATAAAGATGTAATCTTTCATGGTGTAATACCATATGAAAAGGTAAGGAAAAAGATGTCTGAAAGTCATATTTTACTTTTCCCTACACGAATTGAAGCTTTTGGTTTGGTCATAGCTGAAGCTATGATGGAAGGATGTGTACCTATAGTAACTCTTTTAGAAGGGATTACTGATGCTACAGTAATAAACAATAAAACAGGCTTTTTAATCACAAAGAATGATGTAAATGGTTTTGTCCAAAAGGTACTATTACTTATGGAAGATAAGAGTTTATATGATAAATTATCACTTCAAGCTAAAAATCATGCGCAAAAGTACCTTTCATTGGATGCAATGAGTGATTCTTATGATAAAGAAATCAAAAGGTTACTAAGTGAATAAAAAAATAAAAATTGCATATCTAGATCAAAGTAAAATATTTAGTGGTGCAGAAAACAGTTTAAAAGATCTAATTACACACTTAGACAATGATAGATTTGTCGCTGTTATAATTTTTCCTTATCCTCAAGAACATCATAAAAGATATGAACGAATATGTGAACTAAAATATTTAAATAATTCTACTAAATGGTGGATGGGAAGTGATAGATGGAAAAAACCTATACGAGGTACAGATCTTATAAAAAGAATAATCACAGGTTTTCAATTAGCATTTTGGAGTAAAAAAAATAACATAGATATTGTTCATGTCAATTTATGCGAACCAAAATCTTTTTGGTGGGGGTTTTGGTTAAAAAAATTTAAGATTAAATCTATATTGCATATAAGAAGCGAAGAGAAAAAAAGATTACCGAATGAAAATACTCAAAAGCAATATGATTGTATTTTAACTGTTTCAAAATATGTAAAAAAAAGAGTACAAGAAAAATATAAACATAAACATATAAATGCTATATATGATTCAGTTGATTTCACTCTTAATGAAAATTTATTAACAAAAAATGAATTATATGAAAAACTAAATATAAATATAGATAAAAAACTTATTTCATCTGTTGGAATGCTGCAACAAATCAAAAATCATGAAATGGCAATCAAAGCTTTTCATCAATTAAATCAAGAATTTGATAATTATATTTTGCTAATTGCTGGTGGTGGACTAGATAGTGAACTTATACGGTTAAAAAAAATAGTAAATGCACTGGACTTAAAAGATAATGTAATATTTACAGAAAAACAAATAGACTTTGTTAACTCAGTATATAAACATAGTGAATTTATATTTTCCTTAACTTTACCAGGCGAAGCTTTTGGAAGAGTTCCTTTTGAAGCTTTGAAATTTTATACACCTACAATTGTCCCCTCAGAGGGTGCAGCCTTAGAGTTATTTGAAGATATGAAAAATGGCTTTGTCGCAAGTCCTAAAAGTTTAGATGAAGTATTGGAAAAAGCAAGATTTATTTTAAATAATAAAGAAAAAACTTTAGAAATTATCAATAATGCATATAAAAAATTTAGCAAGCTTTTAGACCCTAAAATATATGTTGAACATATAAGTGAATATTACTATGAACTATCAAAAATCAAATAAAATCCTCATAGCTATACCTTGTCTTCTTTTAGGAGGTACTGAATATCAAACACTAAGTCTTATCAAGTCTTTAAAAGAGGGAGGATATGAGGTAACCGTATTGTGTTATTTTGAATATGACGAGCGCATGGTTATTTATATGCAAGAAGCCGGAGTAACGGTTGAACTGATGACGCCAAGTGGTATCCGTCCCAAAGGTTTGATTGCAACAGGATTATCGCTTTTTGGCGGTTTTAGAAAAGCGCTGAAAAAATTTAGACCTGGTATTATCCATGTTCAGTATATGGCTCCAGGTTCATTGGCAATTTTGTTTTTCAAGTTGTTTGGAGTAAAACATGTGGTTACTACAGCACACGTACCTGGACATATCTATAAAAGAAAGTGGATACCTCAGTTCATTGCAAAGTATTTAACCGATGCTTTCATCTGTGTTTCTAAGTCCTCTGAAGAATCTTTTTTTCACAAAAAACCCGAGTTGTTTTCTGCTAGGCTGATGAAAGAAGGTAGAAAACACTTTACTATCTATAATTGTGTTGAAATACCTGAGAAAGCAAATAAGATACGAGAGAAAATGGATGCCCCTTTGATTGGCATTGTTTCCAGACTTAGTCGGGAAAAGGGAGTTGATATTATACTAGATGCATTGCCTCTTATACTCAAGTCTTATCCTACCGTAAAGCTACTGATCGTAGGTGATGGTGCAGAGAGAGACAAATTGGAGCAGCAGGCTCAAAAGTTAGGCATTAAGCATGCTATAGAGTGGGCAGGACTACAGCCAAAAGAGAATTTGGAAAAGTATTATAGACAGATGGATGTTGTAGTCATTCCTTCTAGATTTGAAGGTTTTGGACTTACGGCAATCGAGGCTATGGGATATGGTATACCAGTTGTTGCCAGTGATGTAGATGGCTTGCGAGAAGTTTTAGGAGATGATGCTGGAATGCTTTTTCAACAGGGGAAACCTTCTGAACTAGCCCATTCCTTAATAACTTTACTTAGTGACTTAATACTCTATGAAAAAGTTGCAATGGAAGGCCGACAAAGGGTTGAAAAATATTTTTCCTGTATAATTTTCAAACAAAAAATATTGGACTTATATGAAATGGTAGGGAAGGGGATGAAAGTTTAGATGTTTGCTGCGATCAACCTACTAGTTTTTGTTTTTTTGACGGGATATGCTTTTTTACTCCTGATCTCTAAACCTTCATATGTCAAGCTTTCTAAAACAGAAAGAGTTTTACTTACTGGTCGTGAAAAGTTCTTGCTGCTTACACTTGTTACTGGTATGGTAATGGTCGGATCTTTTTCCTCGCTTAGACTTATGATATGGCTTTCATTCATGATGTTTGCATTTGTTATTTACCGTAAATCACCACATTTTAATAGTTTGACGATAATTTACATCATATTTTTGATATGGTTGGGTATTACGATGGTCTGGTCTCCAGATCTTCTCTATGGTATACGCGTCTACCTGAAGTACCTATATCCTTTTATCGTCTTATTGTTTGCAGCAACTTTTGTACATTCAAAAGATTTTATTTTTGTGGCTATGCGCTGGATGCTGGCAGCTGCATTTATTACTTCGGTTTTCCTTGGCGGTTTTATGACACATATTATAGGCTTCTGGTATTTTTACATTGGAAACCTTTTTTGGCCTATTTCAACATTAGCTGATTATCTTGCTGTCATGGCGGCAGTATCATTTGTGATGTGGTGGAGGACGGGTGAAAAGAAATATCTTTTTCTTATTGGATGGTTTATCATATCCTCACTTTTACAAGGAGTGAGAACGGGGATATTGTCTATAGGTGTTATGTTGATGGTTGCAAGTTATTTACGTTATAAAATAGCTTCTTTTCCTTATCTTATCGGGGCTGTAGCTATTGGAATTACAATGATTCTTTTTGTCCCGCAACTCAAAGAGAAAATGTTCTTTGATCCAGAAAAAGTGCAGACGATAGATGACATTACTGGTGCATTTGAAGAAAACAATTTAAATACAAACTTAAGGACTTATATGTGGGAAGATCTTATGCATCGTTTTCATGATGAGCATGAGTGGCTAGGCTCTGGATTGGGGAGTGTACAGCATTATATGTATGAAAATTTCGTCTTTGGTGGTTTACATGTTCCTCATAGTGATTATGTACAAATGATGTGTGATAGTGGAAATGTTGGACTTATCCTTTATTTGTTCTTCCCTTTAATGATGTATTTTTATACCATCAGGTATGTACATAAAAAACCTGCTTCAGCCTTAAACGCCAGTGCTATTTTGGCATTTCTGGCATATGCAGCAGTTCTTCCTGCTATGGCGTTTGATAATATCGTAAACTATTCTTTTGCATCACATTCATATCCTTTTATATTTGCAGGAATCTTTTTAGCTTATCGGCGCATAGAAAAACGACAGCAAAGGATCCAAGGTGTTTAGTGTGGTTATACCACTTTATAATAAAGAACACTATGTTGCTCGTGCAATACAGTCTGTTTTTGATCAGACATTTCAAGATTTTGAAATTATTATTGTGGATGATGGTTCTACGGATAGAAGTATGGAAGCAGTAAAAAATTTTGATGATCCACGTATCCATTTGATATCTCAAAAAAATGCGGGTGTTTCTGCAGCAAGAAACAAAGGAATTTCGGAAGCACAATATACTTTGATCTCTTTTTTGGATGCTGATGATTATTGGGAGAAAGATTTTCTGGCAACAATGTGGAGATTATATGAAAAATATGAAAATTGTTCTGTCTTTGCTGTCAATTACAGGATACTGTTAAATAATGGCACAATGCAGACGCCTATTATCAATGGTTTGCCCGAAGATTTTCGAGAAGGTGTCTTGAATGATTACTTTCAAATAGCTGCGAAATCAGACCCTATAATATGTTCAATATCTTTTGCCGTAAAGAAAAATGCAATAGAAGCAATAGATGGTTTTCCTTTAAGCATACGGGCAGGAGAAGACCTATTGACTTGGGCCAAGCTTGCTGCTCATTTCGATATTGCTTACTCATTAGAACCCAAAGCAGTTTTTAGTAGAGAGGAAGCAAGTCCAGATGCTATGCCCAGAATTCCAGATACTCATGACAAAGTTGGTGAAGGCTTGAGAGCATTACTTTTAAGTGGCAATACAAATAGAATCAGTGGGCTTAAAGAGTATATAGCTTATTGGCATAAGATTAGAGTGGCAATTTTTCTTCGTTTGGGAATGCAAAAAGAGGCAAGAAAAGAATTTTACAAAATGTCCGAGTTTGCACACAAGGATTTGAAGTATTTTGTATATGCATTACTTGTCTTTTCTCCAAACTGGATGAGTAAAGGACTGGAAGCCTTTGTTTCTTGGGTGAATATATATCGTAGAAAGTATCTATCAAATGGAAACGGCGGTAATTTATAATGAAATACGCACCGATAGTGTTATTTACTTACAATCGTCTTGACGAGCTTAAGCAAACTATTGAAGCATTAAAAAACAATAAGCTTGCCAGTGAAAGTGAACTATACATTTATTCTGATGCGGCTAAAGATAAAACTGATGAACAGAAAGTACTAAAGGTTCGAAGCTATTTAAAAACAATAGAAGGCTTTAACCATCTACAGGTGATTGAACGTGATGAAAATTTTGGTCTTGCACGCTCTGTGATAGAAGGTGTTAATGAGATCCTTGAAAGACATGGGAAAGTGATTGTTTTAGAAGACGATCTCATTACCAGTAAGAATTTCCTGTGTTATATGAACAGTGCACTTGAATTTTATCAAGATGAAGAAAAGGTTTTTTCTATTTCTGGATATACCATGCCATTGAAAAGTTTGAAGAAGTATGATAACGATACCTATGCTTCCGTACGCCCTTCCTCTTGGGGATGGGCTACGTGGAATGATAGATGGAAAGGTATTGACTGGGATATACGTGATTATGAATCTTTTATTCACGATAAAAAAGCTATAAAAGACTTTAATCTTGGTGGAGCAGATCTGTCAAGAATGCTAAAACACTATAAGCAAAAAAAGAACAATTCATGGGCAATTCGCTGGGCTTATGCCATGTTCAAAGCTAATAAGTTTTGTATCTATCCGAAAATATCCAAGGTACAAAATATAGGTTTTGGGCTCGATGCGACACATTGTAAGGGTATAAACATTTACAGTTCTCCTTTAGATCAAACGGATAGCTGTGATTTTAAGTTTATAAATAAAATAATACTTGATAAACAAATAGCAGATAGTTTTAAGTATCAGTTTAGCTATATGAACAAGTTTATAAAAAAAATTTCTAATAAAATACATTCTTTTTTAGGATAAAAGGTTTCATAAATATGATTAATAATGAAAGTAAAGTGCAAAGAAATTCAATATATGACCTATTAAGGTTTATAGGGATAGTATGTATTGTTATTGCTCATATGGGAGTTCCTCCTGCTTTATTTCAGATAAGAAATTTTGACGTTCCCTTTTTAGTGATACTTTCTGGTATTGCCTATGCTGAGTTTTCTACACTTCATTATGGATCATATATTAGATATGTGAAAAAAAGATTTTATAGACTAGTGGTTCCTACTTGGATATTCTTAAGTTTGTACTATATGTCTTTTTATAATATTGAACAATTAAACATCAAAGAGATTATTTTTTCTTTTTCTTTATTGAGACATGAGGATATTGGAGTTTGGATTATACGAATATTCTTTTCAATGGCTTTACTGGCTCCAGTACTTTATTGGCTGAATTCAAAACTATATAGTAATAGAATTTTTTATCTTTTTATCGCATTTACATTTTTGTTCTATGTTTTAATTATTGTAAGTGCTCAAATGTATTTATATGGGAATGTTTTGACCATATTTAATGTTTTGTTTATGTATACAATCGCTTACGGTTTATTGTATCTTTATGGTATACGAATAAATACATTTAGCAGAGAGACTATAAAAAAACATTTTTTTGTTATAGCGGTTGTATTTCTTTTTTATGTAGTTTTTTATTGGTTACGAGACCATACTGTTTATCCTACCCAAAACTTTAAATATCCCCCGGAAGGATATTATCTTTCCTATGCATTAATGGTTTCAATAGCTTTATTCTATTTTGCGAAATTTACTCATCTATTCGATAAATTGAGTAAAAATACTTTTATTGCTTTTATTGGCTCTTCGACTTTTTGGATCTATTTATGGCACTGGTATATTTTAAAGCTTTATAATCTTTATGGTATTGATTTAGGATATGTATTAAAGTTTGCGTTGATTTTTATTTCAACGGTTTGTATTGTCTATATGCAAAATCAATTTTTGACATACATATTGACAAAGATGAATTTATCGGAAAAGATAAAAAAAACTTTAAGTACGATTTTTCGAGGTTGATAATGCAAAAACCAAAATTACTTTGTATCCTCCATCTCTCACCTCCTTCTCACGGTGCAGCAAAAGTTGGAGATTTCATTTTTGAAAGTGAAGCACTTAAAGAAAATTTCGAGTGTCGATTTATTCCTATCCGATCTTCGGAGAGCATTGGAGATATCGGTAAGATAAATCCGAAGAAATTTTGGCTCGTTGCTGTGCTGTTTTTCAGAATATTTTGGGCCCTGATCGTTTTTCGTCCTGAAAAGATATATTTTACTGCTTCCATCAGAAGTGTGGCGTTTTACCGTGATCTTATTATTTCACTATTATGGAAAATGTATAGGCTTTTTAGAAGATGCGAGGTTTACTACCACTACCATACCAAGGGTATCGATACGTTTGTATCAGTTTCACCACGTAATCTGCAGTTAACTCGTTTTTTTCTCAAAGGAGTCAACCTGATATTACTCAGTCCGCTGCTGGAAAAAGATGTACGTAAGGTACAGACTTATCAATCTGTATATTTTTTGCCAAATGGTATAGAAGACCCTTTAGGTAATGAAGACTTCTCAGTATATATATCCGAAAAGTATGCACAAGTAGAACCAATGGAAGTGCTATACTTGGCACATATGATGAAGGATAAGGGATATGATGAGGTTCTTGAACTTGCCAGACAGACCAAAGGCGAAAATATTCATTATCACTTTGCCGGGAGCTGGCGGAGCAGTGATGATGAAGTCGATTTTGAAGCTTTTGTCCATGAACATGGGCTAGAAGAAAGTGTGACTTATCATGGTTTTGTCAGCGGTGGGCAAAAAGCAGCACTTTTCAAAAAGGCTCATTTGCTGGTATATCCTAGTAAAAACGATGCATTCCCACTGACACTGTTAGAAGCATTGGCTTATGGTGTACCTGTGATTGCTACTCCAGAAGGATCCATCCCTTACATACTGGATGAAAAGTGTGGGATCCTCCTTCAAGAGAGCACAGAGTTGTACAAAACATTGCAACTGGCTAAAACAAAGTTAATGAATGAAGAAAGTGCAAGGTATTGCCGAAAACGCTTTGAAGATCAATTCACATTGAAGCAGTTTGAATCAAATCTTGTACAGATTTTGAAGAAGGAAGAGAATGCTTAAAAATATGAAGATCATGGGATATGATGTGTTTGTCGATACATTGGAGACAATCAAAGTTGACACTGATAAAAAAATGGTTGTCAATACAATCAACCCACACTCCTATGTGACGGCAAAGTCAGATTCACTATTTGAAGAAGCATTGCGAGATTCGGATCTGCTGCTGCCTGATGGCAGCGGTATAGTTCTAGCTGCCAGTCAAGTGAACAAGAAGCAGATCAAGAAGATCGCGGGTTATGATCTGCATATGCATCTGATTGAAGAGCTGGAAAAAGTAGGGGGAAGTGTCTTTTATATGGGGGCATCTCAGAAAACAGTTGATGCGATTCATGAAAGGGTTGCAAAAGAGTATCCAAATGTCAGGGTAGGAAGCTACTCTCCGCCTTTTAAACCTGAGTTCTCACAAGAGGATAATGAGACGATCATTTCAAAGGTGAATGCCTTCAACCCGGATGTACTCTTTATCGGGATGACGGCACCAAAACAGGAGAAGTGGCTGCATGCACATAAAAAGAAGTTGAATTACAAGATCGCTTCTTCAATCGGTGCTGTATTTGACTTCTATGCGGGGACGGTCAACAGGCCGTCTCAATTCTGGATCGATATGCACCTGGAGTGGTTACCAAGGTTGCTAAAAGAGCCGAAGCGACTATGGAAAAGGAACTTTGTCTCAACCCCGCTTTTTTTATGGGATATGCTGTTGTACAAGCTTGGTATAATGGGTAAATAGCATATAAAGGAACAAAATGGGCATTAAGCAGTTTATACATCGTATGAGTGTTCATGGGGTGTTACGGCCTATCGCCAAACCGATACATAGTGGACTGACTTTGATAGCATTCATGTGTGAGCGTTTGTTGGATGGACTATTCACGGCGAAGGAAGATCAGGCATTTCTCAATGAAGACTTAACGGCTGTCATCAAGACCTTTGAGCGTCCGGAGATCTTGCACAGGCTCATCAAAAGTCTGCGTCATTTTTATCCGGAGATGAAGGTCATCGTAGTCGATGATAGTTTCAAACCAACCAAACTTGAGGGAGTTGAGACAATTATTATGCCTTATGACAGTGGAGTCTCTGCCGGACGCCAGGAAGCGCTAAAGCACATCCAAACTCCTTACATGATGCTGCTGGATGATGACTTTGTCTTTTATCGCCATACCCGTGTTATACCGGTACTTGAGAAGTTGCAGAAGCTACCCGAGGTTGATATCATTGGAGGTGAAGTGATCTATCTCCCTTTTTATCGTAAGATCGACTATACCAAAGCTGCTATCCATCCAACTAATGCTATTCCACTTAGGGCACCGGGTACACAGATCGGTGGTATGACGGCATATGACAAAGTGGCGAACTTTTACATTGCCAGAACAGATAGTATACGAAAGGTCGGATGGGATCTGCAGATAAAGCGGTTAGATCATGCTGATTTTTTTACCCGTGCAAAAGGGGTATTGCTGACAGTTTTTGATCCCGACTTCAAAGTGTTACATGCCAGAACGCCGTTCGACCGGGAGTATATGAGCAAACGTTTGGATGTCCATGAGGACAGGTTGCTTCTTAAGGATAAGTATTACTTTAACGGCTAAGAAGGGCCACGGACCGATTTGAAGAGTTTTAAAGCAACTCTGAAGGGCTTGATGAAAACATAGAGGAAGGTCAGTGATGAGGGAAGAGGAAACTCCTGGCAGTCATTTTGTGAAATGGTAAAATTGGTTGAGAGGAAATGTCTGATCTTTTTTCCCAAGGTATCGAGCAGGGTATTTTGGTAACGGTGAATAGCGCGGTACTTTGCATAGCCCTCAAGCTCTGGCAGGTTATTAAGAAGGTTGTATGTTTCTTCTGTCAGTTCCAAGATACGTTCAGTGTGGATTATAGGCATGATGGTCTTCGGCAGTGGAGTACCTAGCAGTTCATAACATAGGTTGAGACCAAGATAAAGTGTTGTATATGTATCCATCTCTTTGGCAATGTTAAAGCTCTTGTCCCAATCGATGTTGGTCTGTACGCGAAGAAGTCTATCGATATCACAGATCCATTCCAATCTTTCCCAGGCATGTTTTGAACCGTGTAAAGAGAGGTAGACTAGCTGCATTTCCGGAGAAAGTGTAGGGATGGAATGACCGTTGATTGTGACTGTACAGTTTGTTCCGCTGATTTGACTAAAATCTAGATGCTGTCCGATCTTTTCTCTAAATAGCCTCCAGTGCATTTCGATAAAAACACCTTTTGATCTATCATAAAATGCAAGATCATTCATTACCTTTAGGCAGGTTTTATTTTGAAGTATTTTTATGGGGGATACGGGCATATATCCATGTGCTGACAAGATCTTCCCTGTGGAGAATACTTCATTTTCACCCACTAGAATATCCAGATCTCCAAACCGTCGCATTGTGATATCCCCATATGCTTGCTGCGCAAGAGTTGGTCCCTTGAATGCAAGCGCTTCAATACCACTATCTTCAAGCAGCTTCATGATACGGAGCAGTTCGGCACTCATCAGCATATTTTTCTGTGCGATAGACATATAGTGCTGTTTGAATAGGGATAGTGTCTCTTCATCGTGAAATAGATCCTCTTCGAAGAGTTTTTTCAAAGTTTTGTAGACAAGTGGTAGGATACCTTGGCTATAAGCAAGTGTGATGAGGTTCTGCGGATCGAGTGTAGGATAGGTGCTCAATATGGACGTGATATCATCATCGTTAAGCTCGCTTTGGCAGCAAGCGATAAGAAAACGAAGCTCGTCATTGAGAAGGTCTGTGGACAGGGTACTCTTTTGCATAGTAATATTTTAGCCAATACTGTTAAAGTTTCTTTTTTATTTTTTATTACTTTCTATAATTCGTTTTAGATTTCTTCTATATACTTCAGTGTCTATATATTGCAATCTTTTTATTGCTTGTTCTCTTAGGTGCTGATCGATATTATTTATTGTTAGTGCGACTCCGAAATCTTTGTAAGGACTTGTGCCAGTGAGCCTGTCCAGTACTATAAGTCCGAGTGCCTTCTTGTAGTGGCTACCCTCCCAATGGTACTTCATATTTTTCGTTGGGTCTGACGGAACTTCTTCGGCAGTCAATGGATGATAAACAGAAAAGTCGATGACTCTATACGGAGGTTGATGGTAACGTTTTGAAATTGTGTTGACAGACCGGACAATATCTTTTTTCCATTGCAGCCATCGGTCGTACCCTACATAATAATCCAATGCTTCCCACTGTCGAATATGTGATGGTCCGAAAACGATATCGAGCTTTATGTTATTTTCGTAACACAGATTGATGAATTTTTCAAAGTCTGAAAACGAATTTTTCCCTGTATCTATGTAAGTGTAGTTTTTGGAAGTATGTTGGTAGTAAATCGACTCATCTTTGTTCATAACAGCAAGATGGCCACCTCTCTCTGTCAACAGTTTTTGATTGAACCTATCATCCATCTGACCATCTTCGCAATACATAGATGAATCAATATCTATTCCGAGTAAAATCTCTATACTTCTTTTCAATGTACTGTAACTAAATAAGTAGCCGTATATATATTGGAACGTAAATAATTGATCAAATTCAGGCACTAATTTTTGTTTCATGGCTGTCAACATTGCATAATCTATGACGAGTAAAACCTGTTCAAGCCTTCCTTGCTCTATGGCCCAAACAAGGTTATGTTCGATTTCATACATGCTTCCTCCTCCGATAGCCATATTATAGGAAGGTTTTACAAAGTAGTCATGTCCCGGGTCATAACCGAATTCAGCTCTTGATGTACCAAGTATGATGCTTCTAGGCTTAATCTGACCAACCTTGATAATTTTGATTAAGCGTTCATTTTGATATGCTTGTACCTTTTTGGTGTTTACCAAGTCTGTATTGCGGGTACTGTACGGATCAACAATATAATTAATGCCGCCGATCAGCAACAAAATAGAAAAAGAAAATAGGAAAAAAACTAATACCCATTTTTTTGCTTTCATTCAATATTCCTAAAAATTAAAATATAAGAAGTCGGAAATCGTGTCGAAATACAGAAGGCTTGAAATAAAACATATTCCGGTAAATATCGCAGTTTTGTAGTTAAGTACAAAAGTATCAAGTTTCTCATTGGAGTTTTTGAAGGCAAGAATGATTATAAAACAGCCAGCAAGCCAGACTAAAATCCACTTGTTTCCATTAATTGAAGGTACCCAGTTTCCGAATTCGACGCCATAGTCGCTTAGAAATGAGAGAGGACTAGCCAGCATATAAGGAAAAACTATTCCATGTAGACCTAACATACCGCCTAAAACCTTCATAGCATCATCCCACTCTTTTGCTCTGAAAAAAATAACTGAAATGTTGAAAAAGTTAAATGTCAGAAACCAGCCAACTAGTTTAGGTAGTTGTATCTTTACTAGTTTTTTCCAGATATGGTTTATCACAAGTCCTACACCGTGCAAGCTACCGAAAAATACAAACATCCAGCTTGCACCATGCCAAAAACCGATAATTACCATACTTATAAAGATAGCCAGCATTCCTTTTGAATAAGTGTACGTTTTATACGAACGGACAATGGGATTGAAAATATAAGCATTGACAAATCTCGTTAATGTCATGTGCCATCGATGCCAAAAATCGATCAGTGATGTGGCTTTATATGGAGAGTTGAAGTTCAACGGCAGTTTTATATTGAAGAGCAGTGCCGCTCCAATGGCCATGTCGGTATAGCCGCTGAAGTCAAAGTAAAGCTGGAAAGTGTAGAAATAACTCGTAGCCCACGCTTCAAAGAAGTTCAATGATGCTACCTTGTCAAAACCGGCTGTAGCCCATGTGGCGAAGGTATCTGCGATAATGACCTTTTTAAAAAGGCCTATGGAAAAGATAAAGAGTCCTTTGGCGATGTTTTCATAGTTAATAACTTTGTTTCGGGATCTGGCGAATTGTGGCATCATCTCCTTGTGGTGGACGATCGGACCTGCAATCAGCTGTGGGAAAAAGGTAACGAATGCGGCATAGTTTATAAAATCATATTCATGACATTGACCTCTATAGCTGTCTACCAGGTAGGCTATTTGCTGGAAGGTGAAAAATGAGATTGCCAATGGCAAAGTGAGATGCAGTAAAGAGATTTCCGAATCCGCTACTCGGTTGATATTTGAAATGAAAAAATCAGAATATTTGTAATAACCAAGCAGAGAGACATTGGCGATAATGCCAACAGTAAGAAGAGACTTCTTACTGACGCGATGCAGTTCATTCTTTTTGGAAAGAGACTTACCGATAATGTAGTTAAAAAGTATTGAGCCCAGGATAAGAGGTAGGTAGACAATGTTCCACCAGCTATAAAAGAAAAGAGAGGCAGCTACCACAAACCCTTTTGCTGCCTCGGTTAGCCTTTTTTTGTTGAGATAAAAATAGACAAAAAAAGTGAAAGGTAAAAAGGCAAAAATAAATTCATAACTGTTGAAAAGCAAGTAGATAACCCTTATAATTAAAAATATCATTTTATAATAATTTTTTTTATTCCTTCTGATGTAGTTAACCATCATGTGAATAGTCCTCATTGCCCGGACTACTGAAGCTGCCCAAGAAATGGCTAAGTAATTGAGTTATGGTATAATGGAACACAAATTATAAATTATTTCGATATCAGGAGTGGCAGTGATCACAAAAAATATCTATTATCAGGTAGAGAAGAAGTATGCCGGAACAAGACTGGCGGTGATAGGGGTATTGACCTTTTTGAGTTTCCTTCTTTTTGGACAGATAGGAAGTGATGTTGTCAAAGAGATGTTTATGATCAGCATAATGCTTGGCGGTCTATTTTTATTTTCGTTACTGCATTATGCATTTTTGGTGCGCTATCCACAGCGTGCTATCGCGATACGTAAGAGTGTAGTGGTATTGCTGGATGTGGCAGTATTGACAATGCTGGTAATGATGTTTGAACAGTATGGGATCTACTTTCTGCCGTTTTATGTCTGGCTGGTGATGTTATCCGGTTCCAGTTTCGGGATCGTGTACTTCTATACAAGCATTATCGGTGCCGCGCTTTCATGGGTTACACTGTTGCTATATTCTACATATTGGAAAGATCACTATGATATCCTTATCGCATTTGCGATGACGACGTTCCTGGTCCCGCTCTTTTATCTCAAGTATATCGTTCAAATGCATGCAAAGAATGAGGAGCTTACAGAGGTATTAAGTACCACCGCACAGGATGCAAGACATGATGAACTGACCGGTGTGGCTAACAGAAAGGTCTATAAAGAGGAGATAAGAAGTGCGATCAAGAGTAGGGAGTTCTTTGCGCTTATGTTCATCGATCTCAATAAGTTCAAAGTGATCAATGATACACATGGTCACCACATCGGTGATGAGGTACTCAAAGAGGTGGTTAGAAGATTGACGAACTATCTGGGTGAGCAGGATTTCCTCGCAAGGCTTGGAGGGGATGAATTTGTAATCATCACGCGCAGGAAAAAGGTCTTCTTGGCTAAATTCGTAGAGAAACTGGAGCAAGCGGTGATCGGGAAATTTGAGTTTGAGGGGATCACGGTACCGATCGAACTGAGTATCGGTATCAGTACCTTCCCTGATGATAACCGTTCAGAGATGATGCTAAGCAAGTTTGCCGATGAAGCGATGTATATCGCTAAGAAGAGTCCAAATGTGTATCATATGTTCTATGAAGATCTTACAGAGGAACAAAAAAGTATCTCGAACTAAAAGCTTCAGAGGCTTTGAGATATTTTTGGCTATAATTAGCCCATTTTAACGTATATTACGTATTTCATACTATATTTAAGGGTATATTTTGAGCGAAAATATTATCGGATATTTGGATAACGACAACAACATCATCGATACACAGAGTGCAGAAGAGACAGCGGGATTAACACCTATCGAGTATGACAACAGCGAGAAAGCACTGGAGATCATCCGCCACTCTACAGCACACTTGATGGCACAGGCGATCACTGAACTCTATCCTAATTCACAGTTCTTTGTCGGACCGGTAGTGGATGAAGGATTCTACTATGACTTCAGAGTAGATCAGAAGATCGGCGAAGAGGATCTTAAAACGATCGAGAAGAAAATGAAAGATCTTATCAAGAAAAAGTATAAGATCGAAAAGTACGAGATCAGTAAAGATGAAGCGATCAAGAAGTTCGCGAACGATGATCTCAAGCAAGCCGTAATGAGAAGGATCGAAGATAATACGCTTTCTATCTACAAGCAAGGAGAGTTCGAAGATCTTTGCCGCGGACCTCACGTACCTGCATTGAGATTTCTGAACAACTTCAAGCTTACACGTGTAGCAGGTGCTTACCTGGGCGGTGATGAGAAAGCGGAGATGCTTACACGTATCTACGGGATCGCTTTTGCGGACAAAGAGTCTCTTAAAGCGCACCTTGATATGCTGGAAGAGGCAAAGAAGCGTGACCACCGTAAGATCGGTACCGAGATGGAACTTTTTATGTTCAATGAAGAAGCGGGTGCAGGTCTGCCGTTCTGGATGCCAAAAGGGGCGAAACTTCGTGTAAAACTTGAAGAGATCCTTCATAAAGCACACCGTGTAAGAGGGTATCAGCCTGTACGTGGACCTGAGATCTTGAAATCAGATATGTGGAGAACATCAGGACACTATGCATGTTATGGTGAAAATATGTACCTCACTGAGATCGATGAGCAAGAGTATGGGATCAAACCGATGAACTGTATCGGACATATCCAGATATTCAAACAGACACAAAAGAGCTACCGTGACCTTCCGCTTCGTTTCTATGAGTACGGAGTAGTACACAGACATGAGAAATCAGGTGTACTTCACGGACTGCTTCGTGTAAGAGAGTTCACTCAGGATGATGCGCACATCTTCTGTACGCCTGAGCAGATCGCATCAGAGGTGATCGAGGTAGTTGAGTTTGTTGACAGTGTTATGCAGCTCTTTGGATTCAACTATACCATGGAAGTTGCAACAAAACCTGAAAAAGCGATCGGTGAGGATGCTGTATGGGAGCTTGCGACACAAGGGCTTAAAGATGCACTTGAAGAGAACAACCTTCCATATACGATCGATGAGGGTGGCGGTGCGTTCTATGGTCCGAAGATCGACGTGAAGATCACGGATGCACTCGGACGTAAATGGCAGTGTGGTACGATTCAGGTTGACTTTAACCTTCCACAGAGATTTGAAGTAGAGTATGTGGCTGAGGACAATACACGTAAACAGCCTGTAATGCTTCACAGAGCGATCCTTGGATCATTTGAGCGTTTCATTGCGATCTTGACTGAGCACTTTGCAGGAGAGTTTCCATTCTTCATCGCTCCGACACAGGTGATCTTCGTTCCGATCGCAGAGAACCATGTTGATTATGCAAATGAGTTGAAGAAAACATTGATGCTTGAAGGAATCGATGCAGAGGTATATGATAAGAACGATTCACTAAACAAACGTATCCGTACAGCCGAGAAGCAGAGAGTACCGTATGTTGCGATCATCGGAGACGAAGAAGTAGCCAACAAATCTGTGGCAATCCGTAACAGAAGAAGCAGAGAACAGTATAATCTTACGCAAGACGAATTTATGGTAGAATTAACACAAGAATTACAAAAAGGTAAAATTTGAGTAGACAAAACGACAGAACTAGGGGAAGAAAAAAGGGTGATGAAGTCATCATGAATGACGCTATCAGAGCAAGTGAATTGAGAGTAGTAGGTGATGACGGAGAGCAGTTTGGCATCATCACAAAAGAAGAAGCACTCCAAATCGCTGAAGCGAAGGGACTTGACCTCGTATTGATGTCACCAGATGCAAAACCCCCTGTCGCAAAAGTCATGGATTTTGGCAAACATAAATACGAGCTTGAGAAAAAGAAAAAAGAAGCCCGTAAAAATCAGAAGAAGATCGAAATTAAAGAGGTGAAGTTCTCTTGTAAGATCGCTGAAAACGATATCAACTTTAAAGTGAAGCATGCCAGAGAGTTCCTAGAGAAAGGAAAACATGTGAAACTAAGAGTTTTCCTTAAAGGGCGTGAAATGGCGCATCCTGAGTGGGGTATCGAAGTACTGCAACGTGTATGGCCGATGTTAGAAGATATCGGAATACTTGAAAAAGATGCGCACCAGGAAGGTCGCTACATTAATATGTACATTACTCCAAAGAAGTAAACACTTTTATTCTTTTTATAATACTTTCGCCAGTGCCGATTTCAGATACCCGGAAACTTCTTTTAGGGTATCGGCAATTTATAAATATTTTTTAAAAATACGTAAATTATTGTTAAGTCTTTTGGGATGTATACTGAAGTGTCATTGGTATCAAAGAGTGTATTGTAAATAACGGTTGAATAGAATGTTTAGGAAGATGTGCGGGAAGAAGTATGATACTTGTTGTATCATACCTGGTTGATCTTAGTGCTTACGACTACCTGTATTAAAGAATACAAACATCCCCGAGCCAATCACTAGAACAGTACTGTATACAGCTACCATGATTTCCATTGTATTTTTCCTTTAGTTAGTTTAGGAAATGGATTATACTTTATGCTGTGTTATATGTGTTAAATAATGTATAAATAATTTTAAACTTTTTTAAGAAGAGTTACAATAAGGTTCATATCTATTAGAATGACACTACAGGCTGAACATCACTATTCTTTAATCTCGTAATGCAGTTTCAGCCCCTCGCTTGTCATCACAAACCCTGAGATCATGATCTTGCCTTCATGGACCATTGTATGGTGTTTTTTACACAAAGGAATGAGGTTGTACTTATGGTTCTTGTGGAAGTGGTCGATATGACCGCTCTCATTAGCCTCTTTTTGTTCTGTAATGTGGTGAACATCATCTACGGCTGCATCACACAAAGCACATTTTCCAAGATAGAGCTCTTTGTTGTATTTGCTTCTTTTTTGACGGCTTAAGCGTTTGATATCACTTTGTGAATGGTTAAGGTTCTCTCTGATCTCCTGGGCGGTTTTGAGAAACTCACTATCCATATGAAGAGATTTTGCAAATTCCAGTCCATAGAGGCTGTCTCCCATGCCAAGCTGCAGTACTCGGTTGTAGATCAGTCTGTCGCTTTCATCATCATACTGGATACCCAGATGCAGGAAAATAAGGTGCTTGAGTCCCTGAAGATTCTGTATTTGGCCAAGTTGATGAAGGTGGCTGGCGAAGATAAAGGTTGATCCTAAAGAGATAAGCTTGAGAATGGCTGCAGAAACGATGGCAAGTGCCGACTCTGTTTCGGTCCCTTGAGAGATCTCATCCCCCAGGATCAGTGAACGTGCATTGGCTCTATTAAAGATATTCTTGAGTTCCATCATCTCAACACTAAAAGTTGACAGCCCCTTATAGAGGTTGTCTTTTGAAACGATACGTGTAAAGAGCTTGTCATACAATCCAAAACGAAGTTCCACTGCAGGGACATAGAATCCTGCCTGTGCTAGAATGACACTCAGTCCAACACTCTTCATCAGTGAAGACTTTCCTGAGGAGTTGATCCCATAGAGCAAGATCCCCAGTACATCCTCGCCGTTACTTGCATTTAGTGTGATGTGGTTATGTCCCGTACTATTGTTGGCACCCAAAAAGAGGTCATTTGGCACATAGATCCCACGTTCGTCATTGGCTTCAATGATAGGGTGACGCAGGCCGATCGCTTCATAGAAGTTACCTTCCTCGATGATCGGACGTGTAAGGTTCATGCTTTTTGCACATTTGGCATTGGAGATTGCCACATCAATGTTCGCAATAAACGCAATGAGTTTTTCAAGCAGGAGTGAAAAGCGGTTTTCCAAAAGGTCCAAACTCTCAACATAACGCTGTTTGACCAAGGAGACCAGTTGTACCTGAGCGGTCTCAAAGTTACGGGTGATATCCTCAAAAAGCGGCGCTTGCATTTTCACGGCATTTTTGAGGTGTCTATAGGAGAAATCTTTGAAGAAGTGATGCTCATTGTCAATGGTGACAAATGACTCTTTGAGCGCCTTTTCGATCATCATAAAACGGTTTTTGGTAAGATTGAGGAAATATCCTTCGCTGTCCAGATAATTGACAGTAGTGTATTTAGTCGTCCCGTTGAAAAGCTTGTCTTTTTCAAAAAGTGACTCAACATGCACTGCTACCTGGTCCATCTTGTCAAGTTCTTTTTGTTGGCTCTTTACAATGGTGTCAATGGCAGGGTAGACACCGTTTTTAAAGATATTGTCATTGATCTGTTCGATCCTGAACCTTGCACAGACATCTAGTTCAAAGGTCTCTTCAAGTACTGTGGACATTTCCCGGACTTCATCATAGAGCTTTTCATCGATCTCCAGCCCGCTTGACTGCGCATCTTCGATCAATTTTAAAATGGATTCCAAGGACATGGAAATATAGGTCAACTCTACAGGGTGGAGTTTACGTAGTTTGATACGTCGTGTGATACGCTCAAGATCATAGATCTGTTTGAGGTGTGTTTCAAAACGGTCGATACTAGGTAGAAGCTGTTCGGTCAGATCGTAACGCTCTTCAAGGAGTGCTTTATCGCAAATGGGATTAAGCAGGCGTTCTTTAAGAAGACGTTTCCCAAATGCCGTAGAGGTTTTGTCGATTAGATCCAGCAGGGTGACATCACTGGGATCACGTGAGATAACTGAGAGCTGTTCCATGGCATTGTTACCGATATACATATAGCGGTTGGATCCAAGGAACTGTGGTTTGTTCATCTTTTCAATAATGCTCTCATCATGCTCGATAATGAAATCAATCAATATAGCCAGTGCCTCTGTGGTGTAGGGATGACGTTCCAGATCAAGGTATTCGATAGCACTTAAAAAAGAATTGATCTCAAAAACCCTGCTAAAGAGTTCATTTTGATAAGAGACTTTGAAGCGTTTTGTATTGACAGTATGATGCAAAGAACCAAGTTCCAGGTAGTGGATCAGCCACTCTTTGTCTATCTCTTTGCTTTCAAGGGTGACGATCACCTCAGAGGTCGTATAGGTCTGAAGCAGGTTAAAAGCTTCGTCAAGTGCATAAGTCTTGTCATCGCGGGTGGAGTGTATCTCATTGGCAATGGTCTTTCCTGTACTCACATCGATCGCTGCATATCCTACCGAGAAGATCCCGGCATTTTCATCGATCAGCAAAGAGACGATATTGTTTTCGGTAGGCTCGCTGAGATACTCGAAGTTTGTACCCGGGGAGATGATGTTGGAGACATAACGCTTGACATTAGGCATCTCGCCTTTTTGTTTGACGACAATGATGGTGTACTTTTTGGTAGCAATGAGCCGTGAGAGGTAACGATCGAGAGAAACGGCAGGAACTCCTGCAAGCAGGGGATTGTTCACTGAGTTTTCCAGGATCGCTTTGCTTTTTCTTGTGAGCTGGATATTCAGCAGTTCGGCGATCTCTTTTGCTTTCCCTATTTTCAGTGTATCATTGTTGACTTCATAGACTTCAAAGAAGGTACCGATTTCCATCAGTACCAGTGCGTCTTTACCGTACTTTTCTTCAAAGTAGAGCTGCAGATCAAAATAGACTTCAGTGAGGAGTTTTTTCTTATTGGAGAGTATCTCTGTAACTTGATCCACGTGCTTACAACCTGCCTTTTTTTGTTGGAATTGATTGTATCATAAGTGAGGTTAGAAGCTCTAAGTATTATGTGCTTTAGAAATACTTCAGAAAATTTGGGTATAATGCCCTCCCATTTTATGCCGATAGGAATCTTCCTATCAAAGTAAAAAATTCAAAAGGGAGTAAGCATATGCCTAAAATGAAGAGCGTAAAAGGCGCTGTAAAGCGTTTCAAGGTGAGAAAAAGCGGTAAAATCAAAAGAGGAACTGCTTTTAGAAGCCACATCCTTACTAAGGTAGATGGTAAACACCACAGATCAATGAGAAGCCCTAAGCATGTTGATCCAGCGGATGCTAAAAAAATCAAAGCGATGATCAACTAAGGTTGATCCAATAAGTAGTATTCCCTCTTAATAGAGGCAAGTTCAAACAATAAAAAGTTTGACACCTACTAAAACCCTTGAAGGGTACAAGTTTCAGGTAAAGGAAAAACAATGAGAGTAAAAAACGGTTTTGTAAGACACAGACGTCATAAAAAACTACTAAAACAAGCTAGAGGATTCTACAGTGGTAGAAGAAAGCACTTTAGAAAAGCTAAAGAGCAGCTTGAAAGATCATTAGTATATGCTTACAGAGATAGAAGACAGAAAAAAAGAGACTTTAGAAGACTCTGGATCGTTCGTATCAATGCAGCAGCTAGACTTAACGACATGAACTACTCAAGATTCATGCACGGTCTTAAAGTTGCAAACATCGAGCTTGACAGAAAAATTCTTGCTGATATGGCAATGAACGCACCAGAAGCTTTCACAAAAGTAGCTGAAGCTTCAAAAGCAGCACTTGCAAAATAAATCTATCTTTTGAGAGGCTTTTGCCTCTCGCCCTTTTTTAAACATTTCCCAATATTTTTTTCATTAGTCTTTTGATAATAATAATATGCATCCCATGTAGTGTATCAGACTGGAAGCTTGTCATGTACAAAAGTACTATTCACCTCTTTGTGTTGCCCCATGATAGCCAATGATGCCAGAACGAAGGTTGCAGACGTGTTCAAACCCCAGTGATTTCATGGCATGCTGGACTTGAAAGCTTCTACTGCCTGAGTGACAGTAGACGATGACCGGTTTTTGTTTCTTGTCATGGTGTTCTTCGATCTTTGCATAGAACTGTGATGTGGGTACAAGGGTATCGGTTCCTACGATATGTTCCATTTGATACTCCATATACTCGCGTACATCCATCAATGTGAAATTAACCATCTTCAAAGCCCTGGCCTCAAGCAGTGCTTCAAGTTCATCGCTATCAAGCTGCTCTTCTTTCAAAAGTGCTACAGCTTGTCCCATTGTAAGTCCCTGTGAATGGGTGTGTGCTACCTCTTCGGCGGCATCTTTGAGCTGTTGTGAGGCAGCATACTCTGGGGTACAGAAGATACCGCAGTGACAGAGTCCATCTTCAGGAATCTCTTTTTCAAGGGCAGGTTTACATGGACAGATACGGTTGTCCGCTGCTTTTTGTTCCTCTTTGGTCTGCCCTATCACCATAAAACAGGGGCAGAAACGTTTACCGTAGATAAGTTTGTTTCGAGCGAGCCCCATAGCTACCCCCTCATTCACCTCTTCATTGGGGTTTTGTACGAAACCAAACTGCTTATTGACCTTCTCGACAAATTGCCAGGTCTTCTCAAGTTCTGCTTGAAACTCATCGGAATTCATATCGATCTGTTGCATAGATATCCTTTATGGTGTCGTTTGATTGTTATCCAATTCCTTCGAGAAGGCATCCAGATCATTGGCAAACTCCTGCATCTGTTCGCCCCATCTTTCTAGAAAGTTCTCGGTTTTATGCAAGTCTATATGGATATCGGTTTCATTGGCCTCGATTCCGGCACCTTTTCCTTCATTAAACTCTTTCTTGAACCGTTTTACTTCGTGTGTGAGCTGTTTGCCCATATGATCAAAAAAGTTTTTGGTCTTGTTGGTATCGATTGTGATTACACCATCTTTTTTAGAGATACCCATACGAAGCAGGGTAGAGTTGGCATCATACATTTTCTGTGCTTTTTTCTCGGCTTCCTCTTTTGCTTTGAGCTCTGCAAGCAGTTCTGCTTTTGCCTCTTTTGCAATCCGGGAATCTCGTTCGCTCTGAGACTCGCATCCATTAAATGCCAAGATCAAAATGATAGATAGAAATAGCGTTCTTATGGTCGACTCCTTCAAGTAATAATTTATTATTGTACTATTTTAATTTAAGATAGCGAATAGGAGGAAATAAGGTTCGAAGAGAAAGAGGAAAAGTATAAGCTATTCTCCACATTTCCCCTGACCGCATTTAGGAGAGACTTTGTTAGGTATATTTTTGCTCTTATTGTTTTCATCAACATCGCACTTACACGATATTTTTTTGTCATATGCCGATTCCCCGCTCTTGCATTTTTCCTCTTCATTATTCCCCGTAGCTAGTGTCACAGATAAAGTAAGCACCAAAACAGTGAACGATATCACGAGATATTTCATGATTTTACACCTTTCTGTTATTTGTCTTTACCGAAAATGAGATAGTCAAGACTGAACTTTCCAGCTCCGAACGAAGCAAAAATAGCCAAAAATAACATATAATAAAGTGGAATCTCAAATCCGTTATCTCCAGAAGCAAAGCCATGCGGCAGATGTACGGTCACGATAGCAACGATCATTACTACAATTAAAGGCAGAGAGATCAGTCTTGTAAAAAGTCCCAGTGTAAGCAGAACAACTCCTGACAGTTCGGTACTTGCAGCCATATAGGCATTGAGTGTAGGAAAGGGAATCCCTAATGTTCCAAACCAAATGGCGATAGCGTCGATATCCGCCCACTTTCTCATTGCAGGACCATAAAAACCATATGCTACGGTCAGCCTGGCAAAAAGAAGAGCGAAATCCTGCCCTCTACTTAATATCTCCCTTGCTCTGGGATAGATATGTGTGATCATAATACTCTCCTTCCATCCGTATCGGCGATTGAGTTCTTACACCTAGATTTAGGTTTAACTATTTCTTTGTAGCATTATCACATTTTCCTGCATCACATTTTGTTTTAACTATTTTTGCGCTCTCGCATTTTCCTTTTGCGTTATCCGCATCTTTACTATCAGTGCACCCACTAAGTGTCAATATTCCAAATCCTATTAAGAATGTTAATACCATATTTTTCAACATTTCGTCTCCTTTTTATGATTTTAGACATTCAAAGTATAATATGATAGTTGTGTACTTTATGTGTAGAGCTATAGCTCCACCGGAAGTACACAGAAGTGCTTTAAGATAATATCAATACTTTACAATAAAAGAGAAAAAATGACGCGAAGAGATTTTTTGGTAACCAGTGCTGTCGTTGGGCTGTCTACCTCTATACAAGCACAAGGAGTGAGTATAGAGTCTAAAGAGTTGAAAGCAGTAGAACCTATTATCGCAGCAGTACAGCAGCATATGTTCCCCCGAGAAAGCAAACTTCCTTCAGCCAAAGCGATGAATACGATCACCTTTCTTCTGGAGACAATTACGCATAGTAGCTATGACAGGGATATCAGACGCTTTGTGATAGAAGGTGCCCAAGAGCTGGAAAGACGTACAGAAGGTAAGTTCTTGACGATGGACAGTGCAGAAAAGGAGAGAGTGTTGCGAAGCTATGAGGAAACAAGTTATGGCAGTAATTGGCTTGCACGTATCATGACCTTGACAATGGAAGCGATCTTCTCTGATCCAATATACGGTTCTAATATCGTGCAAGAAGGATGGAAAGCGGTAGAGAGCTTTGGAGGATTGCCTCGACCAAAGCAAAGGTATATCTACGGATGAGCAGTTTTGATGTGGTGATCGTGGGATCAGGAGCCAGTGGCGGGGCCGTAGCATATACGCTGTGTAAAGCAGGCTATAAGGTGGCTATGCTTGAAAAAGGGCGTTTGATAGGGCGTGAAGAGTTTAGTAAAGATGAACTGGCTTATTGTCGCAGGGATATTGTCACGCCTAGTTTGTTTGATGAGTATCATGTGATAGAAGAGAAGATAGACGGCAAATGGATGGCTACGCCGACCTATGAATCAGGATGGAGTTTTTGGAACGGTAATATCGTTGGAGGTTCATCCAATCTGATGAGTGGTATGTTTCACCGTATGCATCCTGATGACTTCAGGTTGAAAAGTAAATATGGTCCCATAGAGGGAGCCAATGTAGTAGACTGGCCAATTTCTTATGATGACCTGGAACCTTACTATACGATGGCTGAAGAGGTGGTTGGAGTTTCGGGAGTGTATAAGAAGCATCCATTTGAGCCATGGAGGAGTACTCCTGACTTCCCTCAGCCTCCTACCAAAGAGAACGAGGTTGTAAAGCTCTTTGACAAAAGTTGTCATACGCTTGGTATCACGCCGTTGGTGACTCCCCGTGCTGTGCTCTCTAAAGATTCGGGACATCGTAGTGCATGTTACTACTCCAATTTCTGTGGAAGTTATGGGTGTAGTTCGGGAGCGAAGGGAAGCTCCAGGGAGGCACTGCTTTTTCCTGCCCTGGCTACAGGCAAGCTGACATTGATGAGTAATACCTATGTCAAGTACCTTGAGAGCAATGAAGAGAAGGTGACTTCAGCTGTCATCATCGACACGTTAACAGGAAAAGAGAGCAAGATCTCAGCAGATATTTTTGTCATGGCTGCACAAGCTCATGAGAGCGCGAGGTTACTCTTTAACTCAAAAAACAAACATCACCCCCATGGTTTGTCCAACAGTTCCGGCGAGCTTGGGAAAAACCTGATCTTCTCTGCTGGGGGGTCAGGGCAGGGGGAACTGCATAAGGAGAGTCTTAAAGAGATAAGTTTTGAAGCTTTGATGCAAAGAGGGTTCTTTGTTAACCGATCGATCCTGGATTGGTACTATATAGATCATTGGTGGGACGGGACTTTTAAGGGTGGCTCAGTTGAATTTATGTTCGAACATCAAAATATCATCTCCCGAGCCCGTAAGAACAATGAAGAAGAGGGTAAGTTGATATGGGGGAAAGCATTGGGAGAGAGAGTCGAGAAACGCTTTACCGAGAGCAAGAGTATCCGTTTTGAGATATTTAATGACTGGCTGCCCAATGACGACTGTTTTGTAAGTGTAGATGATAATTACAAAGACAAATATGGAATGCCTGTAGGAAAACTACGTGTTGCAAACCACCCGCATGATCTTAAAGTGGGTAACTACATTGCCAAGAAATGTGAAGATGTACTTAAAGAGATGGGGGCAAAAAACATTTACAGTTCTATCACTGCCACGCCGCCGCAGAACCTGATAGCCGGGGGCTGCCGTTTCGGTGATGATCCCAAAACCTCTGTGCTAAACAAGTACTGTCAGTCCCATGACATCCCCAATCTTTATGTCGCAGATGCCAGTTTTATGCCAACAGGAGGTTCTGTTGCTTATACCTGGACGATCTATGCCAATGCATTCAGGGTTGCAGATCATATCGTAGAACATTTAAGTAAAATATAAAGTTGGGTTTATTTTTTATTAACTCTAGCTTGGTATCATACTGTATATTTAAAAATATAGGGAAGGGGAAAAACCATATTTTACGCGAAAGGAATACACTTGAAAAGACTGCATACATTTTTAATCTCACTTGCAGTGGCTTCCCTGGCTACAACTTATGCATCGGCTGAAACGCATAAGATAAAAAAAGGTGAAAATCTATACTCTATCGCAAAAGCGAATCATACTACGGTCACAGAACTCTGTAAACTCAATGGCCTTAACAAGGGTGACACACTTAAGATCGGAAAAGTATTAAAAGTTCCGGGTACGCAAAAAGCTGTAGCGACAGCGACATATAAAGTTAAAAGCGGTGATGCCCTCTACACTATCGCTAAAAATCATCAGACGGATGTGACAACACTTAAATCACTCAATGGTCTTAAAGATAATACACTGAAAGCGGGTCAGACGCTTAAAGTACCTGCACTACAATCAGTAAAAGTTGCAACGAATACAACTCCGACTCCAAAAAGCGAAAGAAAACTAGCACAGACGCTCGCAAGTTTGCCGAAGTCAACCTATATGAAACAAGAACCCTCTAAAAAAGATGTCTTTAATTTGGGAGACATTTTCTTTGGAGAGGACGCAAATGACGATGTTGTAAAGGTTGCTAAAACTAAATTGGGTAACCGATATGTATGGGGAGCTACTGGAAACAAAGGGACCTTTGATTGTTCAGGGTTTACAAAGTACTGTTATAAAAAGAATGGGGTTGATATCCCAAGAACCTCTATTATGCAATCTAAGTATGGTAAATTTATCAAAAGAGCAGATCTGCAAAAAGGTGATCTTATCTTTTTTGATACTTCCAGAGGACGTAAAGGATATGTTAACCATGTAGGTATCTATGTAGGAGACAACAAGTTTATCCATGCGTCTTCAGCAAAGAAAAAAGTAGTGATCACAAGTCTTGATAAAACATTTTATTCTCAACGCTATATGGGTGCAAGAAGACCCGAATAATCTTTCCCTGGAAGCCCTTTGTGTGGCTTCTGTCTTTTAACTTCTACTCTTTTTAATCATCTTACTTATTTCATGTAAAAAGTTTACATCTTGTAATTCTTAGGACCTTTGTCCTTGGTGTTTGTTTGTTCTGCTTAGGTATTAGAGGGGGGGAAAGTATGAGGGATGATGTAAATGTCAAGGGAATATACCCCTGACATTAAAGTCAAAATGTAAATTTACTCAGCTTCTAAAACAGCACCTGAACTTGCATTGGTAACGAGTGCTCTATATTGCTTGAGCCATTTGCTGGTAAGCGGTTTAACGATCGGTTTAAACCTATCTCTTCTCTCTGCGATCTCTTCAAAAGTGAGTTTTGCCTCAAGGATATAGTTGTCTACATCAATGAAGATCTCATCACCGTCTTCAAGCAGACCAATCAGCCCGCCTTCAGCCGCTTCAGGGCTCACGTGACCGATACTTGCCCCTCTGGTTGCTCCAGAGAATCTACCGTCAGTGATCAGTGCAACTTTGTCACCGAGTCCCATACCCATGATAAGGCTGGTAGGGCTGAGCATCTCTTGCATACCTGGTCCGCCTTTTGGTCCTTCATAACGGATAACGACAACATTTCCGGCTTTTACCTTACCGTTGATGATCCCTTTGATCGCTTCATCCTGAGAGTTGAAACATACTGCTGTCCCGGTGAATACTCTATCTCCTGTAATCCCTGCAGTTTTGATCACGGCACCTTGCTCTGCAAGGTTACCATACAGGATGGCAAGACCACCAACCGCTGAGTAAGGATTATCGATCGTGTGGATGATGTTGGTATCTAGGATCTTAGCATCCTGGATCTTCTCATAAAGTGTCTCTCCTCCGATACAAAGGTTGTCAGCCAGAATGTCATCTCCACGCTTTTTCATCTCGTGCATTACCGCATTTACACCACCGGCCTTATTAATATCTTCCATGTGTACTGTTGAGAGTGACGGAGAGATCTTGGCGATATGTGAAACTCTTTTAGAGATCGTGTTGATATCTTCAAGGTTGAAGTCTACTTCTGCTTCTTTTGCGATTGCCAGCATATGAAGTACAGTGTTTGAACTTCCTCCCATAGCCATATCTACAGCAAATGCATTGCGTACGGCATTTTCATTCAAGATATTTCTGATCTTAAACTTTTCACGCTCTGCTTGTTCCATCTTAGCGATCTGACAGATACGGCGAGCAGCTTTTTTGTAAAGCTCTGTTCTTTCAGGTGTGAGTGCAAGGATCGTACCGTTACCCGGTAGAGCAATACCCATTGCTTCCATAAGTGTATTCATAGAGTTTGCCGTAAACATCCCTGAACAGCTTCCTCCGCTTGGGCAGGCATTACACTCGATATCGTAAAGTTCCTCGTCTGAGATCTCTCCGGTCTCGTGTTTACCTACAGCTTCAAAAGCAGAAGCAAGGTCGATAGGTTTACCATCTTTGGTATGACCTTTTTGCATCGGTCCACCTGAAACAAATACAGTTGGAACATTCACACGAAGTGCGCCCATGATCATCCCCGGTACGATCTTATCACAGTTAGGGATGGCGATCATTGCATCTAGTTTGTGTGCATTCATCACCGTTTCAACCGAGTTAGCGATGATTTCACGGCTTGGAAGAGAGTAGAGCATACCATCATGCCCCATTGCTATACCATCATCTACGCCGATGGTGTTAAATTCAAATGGTACACATCCGTTCGCACGGATCTCTTCTTTGATCACTTCAGCTACTTTGTTGAGGAAAAAGTGTCCCGGAATGATTTCGATAAATGAGTTGGCAACCCCGATGAACGGTTTATCGAAGTCTTCTTCTTTTACACCTGTTGCACGAAGCAAGCTTCTGTGTGGTGCTCTGCTGAATCCAAGTTTTATTTCGTCACTTCTCATCATTGATATTCTCCTTATTGACAAGTATGTCTTGCCAAGCCTTCCTTCTACTAGAGCTCCGCCGTATGGCTTAGAACCATTAGTGTAAGGAATTGATTTTATTTTAGGCGATTATAGCACTTTGCATCTCAAAAAATGCAAAAACTCATGGTAAAGATTATTTTTTTAAAAAAATTGTCCACTTTTTATTTACATTAAAAAAGTTTTAGGCTATAATCTCACTCCATTTTTGGGATAATCTCGAAAATTTGTTTGGAGTGCGGGCGTAGCTCAGGGGTAGAGCATAACCTTGCCAAGGTTAGGGTCGACGGTTCGAATCCGTTCGCCCGCTCCATAAATATTGAATGTAAATTGGTGTTCGATTAGGCCCGGGTGGTGAAATCGGTAGACACAGGGGACTTAAAATCCCCCGGTCATTGCGACCGTGCCGGTTCGAGTCCGGCCCCGGGCACCACTAAAACATTTAAGAAAAATGGCGCCATCGCCAAGTGGTAAGGCCGGAGCCTGCAAAGCTTCTATCCCCAGTTCGAATCTGGGTGGCGCCTCCATTTTTCATCAAAATTAGATGAAAAAAACTTTATTAAACTAAATTTTATCTTTTTGGGGTAAAATTCTGTTCTTCTTAACACAGTCGGGAGATGTCAGAGTGGTCGAATGTGCCGGTCTTGAAAACCGGTGAGGGTAACACCTCCGGGGGTTCGAATCCCCCTCTCCCGGCCACTTAAACTTACTAATCCTTTATAAATACCAATAAATTGAAACTCAAAACAAATTTAGAAGTTATCATTTTTTATTTTTCTTACATCTTATTATCATGAACCTATATCTATTTCCCTGCACTACATTTTCCCGGTGCACATTTCATTTCAGAAGTTTCATTTTTGGATACAGCTTTCTCTGCTGTCGTCATTTCTAGACTTAATCTTGCGGTTGCTTCATCTCTCACACAATTATAAACTTCTTTAGTGGTTTCTGCATCTACTACACATGCTCTCCGTGGGTCATCTTCTTTTAATTGATCTAAAATATTCGTTTTCTTTTTGACCAGTACTGTAGAACCGTCTATCATACTTGCTGAACATTTCCCCGGTCCGCATTGCATAGCATTTTCGCTAAGTGATTTTGTCTTATCTTTATCGCTGCATCCTGATAGAAGGATACATACAAACAGTGTTAGAACCGATACAGTTCTTTGGTTCATCATCATTCCTTTTTTGTTTTCTTTAGTTGTATCTTCTCGTATATCTCATAAAAGATCGGTATCAGTAGAAGACTGAGTAGGGCAGAACTGATCATTCCTCCTATCATCGGTGCTGCGATACGCTGCATTACTTCGGAGCCGACACCATGTGTATACATGATAGGGAGCAGACCTGCCAGTATCGCAAATACGGTCATCAGTTTTGGTCTGACCCTTTGTACCGCACCTTCATAGATGGCATCATTCAAATACTTCAGGTCAAAGCGGTCTCCCACTTTTAAACGCATCTGTTCAACACTCTCTTTAAGATAAACGATCATTACGATGGCTGTTTCTGCTGCTACACCCAAAAGAGCAAGGAAACCTACGATCACTGCTATACTCATATTAAACTGCAACATATCGATATAGATAAGTCCGCCAAGAAGAGCAAACGGTAATGTAAAAAATACGATCAGGGATGGTATCAGCGCACGCAATGCAAAATAGATTAGAACTAAGATCAGCAGCAATACAAGGGGAACGATCCATATGATTTTTTGCATGGCAGACTCAAGGTATTCAGACTGCCCTGCCCATTGGATATAGTATCCATCTGGCAATTTTATCTTTTCCAGTGCTTTGATCGCTTCTTCTTTATAAGTAACAGCACTCATACCGATCTTTGGCGTGATAGAGATGAAGGTAACGGGTGTTGCCATCTCACTTTTGATGACTGATGCGCTTTCACGGTATCCTACATCGACAAAGGTCCTCAACGGTACAAATCCCAATGGTGTTTTGATCTGAATATTTCGTATCTCATCAAGGTTACGTCTTTCATCCTCTTCAAACCGTAGTGCAACAGGATAACGTTCCAGATCTTTATACATGGTAGTGATCTGTTTTCCTCCGATCGCAGTAGAGACATATTCCAGGATCAATGATTTGTCAATGTCATAGCGTTTAAGTGCTTCGGTATTGATCTTAATATCAATGAAATATCCTGCACTTGCTTGGTCAGCGATCACTGACTGTGTACTGTTAAGCGAACGAAGCGTTGTTTCGATCTGCTTGGAAATCTCTTGAAGCCCTTTGTCATCCTTACCGTAAAGTTTGATCCCCAGTGGTGTACGGATACCCGAAAGCAGCATATCGATACGTCCCCTGATAGGATAGGTCCATGAATTGATAAGACCCGGAACCTGAAGTGCTGCATCCATCTGTGCTATCAATTTTTCGGTTGTCATCCCCTCTCTCCATTCATTTTTCGGTTTGAAAGTGATGATGGTCTCTATCATTCCTAACGGTGCCGGGTCGGTTGCCGTATCAGCTCTTCCCCCTTTACCAAAAACAGTTTCAACCTCCGGAAAGCTTTTGAGTATCCGGTCTGTTTTTTGTGTCAGCGCTTTGCTTTGATCCACAGAGATACCGTAAGGTGTGACAGGCATATACATCACACTCTGTTCATCAAGCATCGGCATAAACTCCCAATTCAGCTTTTGATAAAGCAAGAATGTAAAGAATATCAATAGAGTTGCAACTGCAATGATGATGTATTTGAACTTGAGTCCATAGGTCAATATCGGGGTATAGAGCCAGATAAAAAAACGGTTCAGAGGATTTTTGGATTCGGGTATAATCTTTCCCCTGACCATATAGATCATCAGCACAGGAACAAGTGTCACTGACAACAATGCCCCCGCAGTCATCGCGAAGGTCTTAGTATAGGCCAGCGGAGTAAAAAGCAGTCCCTCCTGACCTGAGAGTGCAAAGATAGGTAAAAATGATACTACGACCAGTGCCAGTGCAAAGAAGATCGGTCTACCTACTACCTGTGCAGCCTTCACGATCGTAGCGATACGTTCCTGGTGGCTAAGCTTGCTTCCCAGTTCTTCTTGACGTTTGAGTATCGCTTTATGGGCATTTTCAATCATGACTATCGAAGCATCTACCATTGCACCGATAGCAATGGCGATCCCTCCAAGACTCATAATGTTCGATCCTATCCCAAAGAGTTTCATCAGTAAAAAGGTCATACCGATGGTGAGAGGCAGGATGATCAGAGTGATGAGAGAAGAGCGAAGATGCATTAAAAACAGCCCGATGATCACTACTACGATGATACTCTCTTCAATCAGCGTACTTTTTAACGTATCCACTGCTTTGCCGATCAGCTCGGACCGGTCATAAGTCGTGACGACATTCACCCCCTCAACTTTAAGCTCTTGCATCTTTTGTTTGATGCGTTCCAGGGCACTGTAAACATCCTCACCGTAGCGTACCATGACGATCCCTCCAACGACCTCTCCTTCACCATTGAGATCTGCCAACCCGCGTCTTGCCATCGGCACTTTCTCAACACGTCCAACATCCCCCAATGTAAGAGGCACTCCCCCTTTTGTAGTGATAACAAGGTTACGTATCTCTTCAAGATCTTTGAGATATCCCTTTGCCTGTACCATCCATTCATAACCGTTGTGTATCACGATTCGGCCGCCTGTATCGTTGTTATTCTCTTTTAGGGTACGTGCGATATCTTTGATGGAGAGACTATACTGAGCCAGTGCATCATTGTTGACCGTTACCTGGTACGTTGGGACAAAGCCGCCGATTGACGCAACTTCACTTACGCCATCAACACCCATCAGCCCGTATTTATAATAGTAGTCCTGCAGCGTACGTAACTCTTCAAGTGTTTTGGTTTTGGAGGTCAGTGCATACTCAAAGGCCCATCCAACCCCCGATGCGTCCGGTCCCAGTGAAACTTCCATAGTGTCGGGCAGTTTGCTCTGCACTGAGGCAAGCTGTTCAAGTACTCTGGAACGGGCCCAATAGAGGTCAGTTCCTTCTTTAAAAATTATATAGATCAGAGCATTCTCATAAGTAGAGAATCCGCGTACTGTCTTGATATCTGAAATAGCAAGGAATTGTGAAACCAAAGGATAAGTTCCTTGATCCTCGATGATTTCCGGGCTTTGTCCTTTCCAATTTACCTTCACGATCACCTGCGGTGGTGAAAGGTCCGGGAGGGCATCCAGAGGTGTATGCTTCATAGACCAGACGGATCCTATGATCATAAAAAGTACCGCCATGAGAATCAAAAAACGGTTCTTGACACTGGCTGCTATCAATTTCTCAATCATTACTTCGTCCTAATATAAACTATTGATCTGGGCATCTGAATCCATCATAAATAGCGCATTATTTACAATACTCTCTCCCTCATCTAAACCTTGTGTCACAATAAAGTATTGGTCATCAAGCGGTTTAAGCTCGATCTTGACAGGCTCATACTCCCCTTTAAACTCTGTGGCCAAAAATGCATACCAACTGCCGTTTTTTCTTATTGCTGCAGTGCGGGGAATGAGAAGCTGTGTACTTTGTGATGCCGCTGCACTGATGGTCGCATACATTCCCGGCATTAAAATATCATTGGGATTTTGAAGTGTTAAACGCAAGGTGGCAGTGCTTTCTTTAGGGTTTATCATAGGATAGAGCAGAGACTTCTTGGCTTGAAAGGTGTTGTTGATCCCCTTGATCTTTATAGTGAAGTGGTTCAGCTCTTTAAGGTTCTCTAGATCATCCTGGTACAGTTTCATCTCAACCCAGACATGTTCCAGGTCGACAATGGTGAAGAGCGTGTTCATGGTTTTGAATGCAGAACCGTTATTGATGTGTTTCTCTACGATCCATCCGCTCACGGGAGCATATATGGTTGTCATTGTATCTACTCTTCTGGTTTGTTCGATCGATACTATCTCTTTAGGATCGACTCCCAGAAGTTCCAGTTTGTCTCTCGCACTTTTTATCATCTCGGGAGATGGATGTTTATCCCCGAACCTTAAAGAGTTGAGATAGTCCTGCTTTGCTTTGTAAACCTCAGGTGCGTATACTTTTGCAAGGGCTTCTCCCTTGTTGACCCGTTGATACCTTTGATTGGTATACAACATTTCAACAAATCCTGAATACCAAGCTACGATATCTGTCATCAATGCATCATCGGCAACTACATAGCCGTAATAGGTCTTTTTAGGGGCAATAGACCCTTTTTTGACTTTGACAGTAGTTACGTTGAAAAGTTGACTGACCGTAGGTTGTATCTGTTCGCGAGGTTTTTCGCTGGTTTTCTCTGGTGTTTGTTTCAGCTCTTCAGCTTGCATTGAAAATGTGAGTGTGAACATGATGAGTATGATCAAAGAGCGGTACATTTATATCTCTCCTATAAGTGCATGGAGTGTGGCTTTGGTACGAAGATATTCAGCCTTGATAGAGAGGCTCTCTTCTTCTAAAGCAAGTTGTTGTTCGAGAGTTTGTGTATAAGTGAAAAGATCAGCACCTTCTTTTATCGCAGAAGCCTGAAGTTCAAGCATATGGGAGAGCTGCGGTAAACTTTTTTCTTGGATAATACGGTAAATACGGTATGCCTCATTCAATCTGGCATAGTTGGATCGTATCTCGCTTTGGAGAAAGGCTTTATAGTCCATCACGTCACTTTTTGCAGAAAGCGCTTCTTTTTTGGCGATCTGGGAATTGAGTGTTTCTTTACCATAGATCGGTAAAGAGACCCCTATCGTAACGGAGCCGTAATCGGGATAACTATTACGGTTAAAGTAGCCCATTTGTACATAAGGATCAGGGGTAGCTTCCAAGTCCACCAACGAACTGTTGGCAAATGCAGCTCTATTTTGTGACAGCTTCATGCGATAGGTTGGATTGTGTTCGTATCTGGCAAGATAATGATCCAGGGATAATGGACGTTCAATACCCTGTTTCCCGGATACGGTCTTGATGTCTTGCTGTGTCAGGTAGCCAAGTTTCTCTTTTTGTGATTGAAGCAGTGCAGTGTAGCGTTCTAGTTGTATATTGATCTTGAAGAGTGAAAGTTCTGCAGAAATACTTGCTGTATGACTCTTGGGTTCAGTAGAGATGGTAGCAGTATAGATCTCGATATTTTCTTTTGCCAGATGCTGATAGCTGCGAAGCACGGCCATACGGGCTTCGAGTTCTTTCACCGTATAAGCTGTCATTTTCACCTGCTTAGCAAGCTCTATTCGTGCCGCCTCATAGGAATCAAGAACGACATTTTTTTGTTCCTGTGCATAGGTTTTGCGTGCCGCAAGTTTGCCAAACCAGGGAAACTTCTGTTTGATATTCACTGCCTGGAACTGCATTGGTTCAAGTGAACGATTAAAAGGCTCTTCAAACTGGATATCATTGACAAAAAATGAAAGGTCCGGGTTTTCCCATAGTTGGGTCTTGGCAATACGTTCATCCATAGATGAGAGCCGATAGTGTATGCTTTGAAGAGAAGGGTGCTTTTTCAAAGCTTGCTCAACAAGGTTGTCAATGCTCTGTGCTTCAAGTACATAAAGCATAAGTAATACAGAGAGAAAAATACGCATAGATTCAAATCCTCGTTCTAAATTTGTTTTAAGTCTATCTTAAGTGTGTGTAAAATGTGTGCATAATGAATGCAAAAAAGGTTAAAAAATTATCTTTCCAAGGGAAACTTCATTACAATATTTTTATGCAAACAACAATGACACTTCATGCCATTATCATAGGTAAGCAGGCCAAAGAACCACTACACTATGTTGATTCTGTGCAGGCAGTTAAAGGCAAGGGATTAGAAGGCGACCGATATTTCTATGCAAGAGGTACATTCAACAAGCCTCAGCTAGACCAGTCTGTCAGAGAGGTGAGCATCCTGCCTTATGAAAGTTTGGCTGAATGCAACAAAAGGTTGGGTACTGCTTTGGATTTTGTTGACCTGCGCAGAAATCTGGTGATCAAAGGATTTGATGCAGTTAAGATAGGAGATAAGATCTTCAGGATAGGGGATGCCGAGTTTCGTATCGTACGTACCTGTCCGCCGTGTCGTTATCTCTCCAAACTTCTAGACGCAGACGTCATGAAGGGTTTGAAGTATATCGGTGGATATCGTGCCGTAATTGTGAAGAGCGGTATGATACAATGTGGTGATGAAGTTATTTTAGAGGAGTAAAAATGGGTGATAATATTGCAAAATTGATATTAAGAGTGATGGTCGGCGGGTTGCTGCTTTTTCACGGTATTGACAAAGCACTGCACGGTATAGCATTTATCAAAGGAATACTGAAAAGCCAGGGAATCCCGGAGATGTTGGCTTATGGTGTATATGTAGGGGAGATTCTTGCTCCGATCTTTTTGATCATTGGCTGGAAGAGCAGAGTTTGGGCAGCTATTATCGGAATGAACATGCTTGTGGTGCTCTATCTTACACAAATGGGGAATCTGCTTAAGCTTGGGGCACATGGAGCGTGGGCAGTGGAATTGCAGATGTTCTATCTATTGAGTGCTTGTGCCATTGTATTGCTGGGTTCAGGCAAGTACGCAGTGGTGAGAGATTAAAATATAGTTTTTTTATAAATAAGTATTATACTAAATAATAGATACCTTATAAAAATCTTTAAATTTATGATATACTAGACCCAAGTAGCCAAACTTAAATATAAGAGGACGGTAAACCATAAGTTTTTGAAAACCGTCAGGTTACTGAATGAAGGAGATTAAGCAAACATCTGTTTTTTATTAAGATATATGTTGTTAAGTGGTGCTTGAAATAAGTTAACTTTGATTGAAGCAATAAGGAGTAGAAAATGGGGTTGACCAAAGTTGATTCATGGTTTAGTCATAAACGGAAAAGTCTAGGGAAAGCTTTATGCAGCATTATCTTTATAAGTACTGCAACAGTTACTACGCAAGCGGGGAATCTAAGCCTTGATCTGCAGGGATGTAGGTCATCAGATACTAATAACTATCGGTTAGAGGTCGTACCGGATGTATATAATAATCCAATCAATATGTATTTTTGTGACGATGCTGCTTATACTCAAGGAAATATGAAATACTGGTCTGAACTGGACCTTGTTCCTCATCATATTATTTTCTCCAATACCACAGGAAGTCCGCAAAGTTTTACATTTAAAGTAGGTGGTGACTATAAGGATACAAATGATCCTAATATTGTTGGTTGGGACTACATCACTGAACTGACACTGGATGTAAATGCAACTAGAGCGATAGCAGTCTCAGACGGAAAAGACCCAGATATTGTAGTTTCTGAGTGTTATTCTATTGGAGGGATAGCAACGCAAACGATCGAGATTACACCGGTTACTGAACAAGAGATCTTTCGTGTCGTTGATGTAACCGGTTATCCTACCGATCTGACCTGTGTGGCGATCTACAATATGAGACTGGCGATCGGTTCAAGCCGATATAGCGGATCTTCGCTCCAAAGCCGTTTGATCAGTGTCGCTTCAAGTGTGAATGTGGGTGACCAAACGCTTCCATTACCGGATGTTATCGCTACCTCATTTAGCAAGACTATGCAGGCGACACGAGGAGGAAGTAGAACATGGACGGTTTCAAAGTCTTCTTCTTCTAATACGGTCACATTTAACAATACCTGTGATAGCACTCTACCTTTACAAAAAGATGTGAATATCACAGTCACATGGACCAAAGGCGAGATAACGCCAGCTGGAAATGTCAATATAACCACTGTAATACAGGCTGATAATGCGGCAAATCGTGCTATAGACATTTCAGTCGTCGATACCCTCTTTGGCGGTCTAGACCAGAGTAACCAGGTAGGACAACTCACTTGTCCAACGGTAACACTCCCGGCGCATAGCGGAACGCAGCCTATCTGTACACATACCTTCACTGTCCCGGCTGATTATCTGGTTTACAATGATGTGGCAGTGGCAACGTACCAGGAAAATGATGTCAATATCAGCTATCCAGGTTTCACACCTCCTACCCTAACAGCTACTGCAACTGCCTTTGTTCAAGGTACCTCACAGGGTGGGGATGAGAATGCTACGATCAAAGATCGTGAATGGCTTACAGGAAATGATCTGAACTATTCTGTAGCAACACCGGCGAGTGGTAGTTTTGACAATTACATTGCAGATACCATAACCAATGGAGAGGTTAACTGGACATCTGATCTTGCAGAGAGTAATGGAAGCGTGACGTTCCATAAAACGATCTATGCACCGTATGCTACTAAGACTACAGGAACATTAAGTGATATCGCTTCATTGAGAACAGGTGGCGGTACTGCAACAAACAGTGGAACCTATAGTATCTCTCTCATCGCTGATGCAGAGGTGAATTTGACCATTATCAAAACGATGGATATAGCAGAGATACCTGCTGGACAGACGTTAGACTTTAACTTTACTGTGGTTAACGGAATTGACTTCAATGAAACATTTACGCTAGAGGTCAATGAGTCCAATCCAAGTCAATCTATCACTTTCTCCGGGCTTACACCGGCTCTATATGGTGTAGCTGAACATACAAAAGTCGGCTATGCCGTGGTTGGAAGCTCAGTGAGACAGGTTGATTTGACAATTGATGGGCTGACTCCACATTGTAGTGGAACAGTAGAATTTGTCAATGAGAAAGCTGGACGTCCAGGTGTAAGGGCGTACAAAGTGACTGATCCTGGATCAATAAATGGTGTTGATCAAAATAGCAGCTGGATTATGACTCTCTACAAGTGGAATGATATTAACATGACTTGGGATCCTGTTGAAAGTAACCTGACAGGTGTAGGAACAGGTATGGCGACACTGGTGGAGCCGAACAATCTTGAGAGTGGAAGATACAGGGTCCAAGAGACATTAAAACCAGGTTGGTATCAAATTGGAAGAGTAGGATCAGGATGTGACTTCAACTATACTATTGATATGAATGTTTCAACCTACGAATGTGTATTTGCAAACGCAATGTACGGTACGGTGATTATCAATAAAGAGTTTGTTGCAGGTTCTACTGCTGTTGACTTTAACTTTACACAAGATATCAACAGTTCTGATCCACTTGTATTGGGTGATGCGGAGACGACAAAAACTTATCTAAATCTCCGAGCAGGACAATATACGGTTACTGAAGCGGATGCTAAGCTTACAGGTCAGTCCCCATCTTATGATCTCACAGGACTTATATGTACAGAGAGCCTGGGAGATGGTGAGGAAGATAATGGTACGACAACCAGTCTACTGAACCGTACGGCGAATATCGATCTTGATCCGGGTGAAACTATAGAGTGTACCTTTACAAACCGTGAGCGTGGAAGAATCAGTGTACTTAAAACAGAAGACGGTAACGCTACCACAGAAGTTTGGACATTTACGCTTGAAGGTGAAGAGGGTATTATTGAACATAATACAACGTCAGGTCTTGACTTCTCTGGGGCTAGGCTGCAACCAGGTAAAACCTACACACTCTGTGAGGTGAACGTAAAAGAGGGATGGAATGCTGATTGGTTCCTCAATGATGTTAACATCACTGCGGATTTAGTATTGGTTTCTCATGACGGTCACATCGATCGTTGTTATGACTTTAATGTGACTGCAGGAGAGACTGCAGCATTTGATATTGACAACATTGCTCCTACCAATGCAGTGTTGGGTGATTATGTATGGTTTGATGACAACAATAACGGTATCCAGGACCTTGGTGAAGATCCGGTAGAAGGGATGACTGTAGAACTCCTTGATGCTAATGGTTTACCGGTTACAGATATCTATGATGACGGTATCAAGTTTACAGGCCCCGATGGCAGCTACCAGTTTACTGTAGTTCCAGGTGAGTATAGAGTGAGATTCTCAGGGATGCCATCAAATTATGTCTTCTCTCCGATACATAGCGGTGTAGATCCTTCCATCGATTCAGATGCGGACAGTACCGGGTTGACAGGTGTGATTACTATGTCCGGTGAAGATAACTTGACGATCGATGCGGGTATTTATTGTAGCTGTCATGATATGGCGTCGTCGGATAATAGCTCGGCAATGGGGACTATCTCGGCTACCCTCATGATGTTGATGACATTGATGATAGGTCTTTTCTTTGTTCGCAAAGAAGAGCAACTAGAGAGAAATAGAAGATAAGGGAGGAAGGAATAATGAAAACGATCATTAAAGCAGCGACACTCACTACTCTTTTGTCTATCAGTTCAGTCTATGCAGGAGGAAAAATGGTTGCTCCTGCAGTTTCGCCTGTGGCTGAGATAAAAGAAGCTGATATTAACCCTTGGTACATCGGGGTTGGTCTGGTTTGGGCAAATGTCACCCGAGACTGTTACTGTTATGACCTTCAAGGAAATATAAGAGATATAGTCAGAACAGAAGATGATAACTGGGGTGGTATCGTAAGATTAGGGTATGATTTCAATCAATACTTTGGGATTGAAGCACGTTATCTCAATGCCAGTGTTCTGGATGCTTTCTTTAATACAGAACATTATGGACTCTACCTGAAACCGCAAATACCGTTAAGTGAGAGATTCAACCTGTACGGTCTTTTAGGTTATGGACATACCGAAGTTGATACAAACTGTGATGGGATACACGAAACCTTTTCACATAATGGATTCAGTGCCGGTATCGGTTTGGAGTATGATCTCTCCTCCAAAGAGGATGATTATGAACATTATAAAAATAGTGTAAACGGGGTACCGGAGTTTGACAGACCTTTTGACGGACATGGTGATCAGGAAGTTGAATGGGGATTATGGGTTGATTATCAGAACCTTCTCCATGACCAAGGGCCGGTAAAATACAGATCCAATATTGTCAGTTTTGGGGTTACTTACGACTTTTAATATTTTACTGGAGAGCTTTTAGGGCTCCCCAGTACTTCTTTTCTCTTCATATTTCTCATAAAGATTCAACTCTATTAACATATATGCAATATCATTCTGGTTGTGATCAGACAATGATAATATGGTATGAGTACATTGAGACTGCACGATGTACAGTTATTATTTGCAAAAAAAGGAATGCTATGAGAATAATGATATTCTTCTTACTTTCAGCGCTCGTTACAGTGAGTATAGCTACGGAAATGCCCGTCTCAATGAAACCATGGAAGAGCAATGTAGAGAGGCTTAGTGAGTTTGAAAAGTATGTGTTGATCAATAAGGGAACAGAAAGAGCATATACAGGAGAGTATGTCTATACCAAAGAGGATGGTATCTATCGTTGTAAAGTATGTAATGCCCCTTTGTTCCGCTCTTCAGACAAGTTTGAATCCCACTGCGGCTGGCCGAGTTTTGATAATGCCATACCCGGAGCGATCAAAGAAGTAGCCGATAAAGACGGGATGCGTACGGAGATCGTCTGTGCAACTTGCGGGTCACATTTGGGACATGTATTCAAAGGAGAAGGTTATACCGACAAAAATACCCGCCATTGTGTCAACTCTATATCCCTAACCTTTGACAAAAAGAAAAGTGACGTGCAAGAGAAGGCAAAAGCCTACTTTGCGGGAGGATGCTTTTGGGGCGTAGAGTACTATATGGAGCAGGTTAAAGGAGTGATCGAGGTACGCTCTGGATTCATGGGCGGAAATGTCAAAAATCCAGGATATTACGATGTAGTACGCGGTGATACAGGGCACATTGAGACAGTTGAAGTGATCTATGATCCGGCACAGGTCTCGTATGAAACTTTGGCTAAAACCTTTTTTGAGATACATGATCCAACCCAGGTGGATGGACAGGGACCGGATATCGGTAGTCAATACTACTCTGCTGTTTTTGTCAATAATGACAAAGAACGTAAAGTTGTCAATAAATTGATAGGAGTACTTGAGAAGAAAGGGTATAAGATAGCTACCAAGGTACTTAATGCCGCACCGTTTTATAAGGCCGAAGAGTACCATCAGGACTACTACAAGCATAAAGGGACAACCCCTTATTGTCATAGACGCGTTAAGCGTTTTGACTAAGCCTGTGTGTTGACCATCCAAAGTGAAAAGATGTTGAGGTAGTCCCAAAAGCTTTGGATGTTGGCATCACTGCTTTGCTTTTCTTCAATGATCGGCTGAAGGGCTTCTTTAAAAAGTTCCAGCCAATGTAAACGCGTCTCGGGAGTGATGGTAAATGGGGCATGACGATTGACCATATGTGGTGCACCGCGCTTTTGATTGAAATAAGCAGGTCCTCCACAGATCTGTATGAAAAAATCTGCAGAAGTATCGCCTGCCTCTTGCATCTCTTTAAGTGTCGGAGGGAATATCTCTTTGATGGGACTTTGGTGAAGTTTTGTATAGAACCTCTGAAGAAGTGCCCGCATTCCTTCTTCTCCTATATCCTGAAGAAACTCAGGGTTAGGTTTGGTGACAGGTGGTCTGATGCCTGGTTGATAGGGCTGAATTGAAAAACTCAATGATCTGGTACTAAATTGCATTACTTACCTTTATGCTTTATGATTGCAACGTTATATCAGGATAATAATGAGATGTCAACTGCTAGATCCCGCATCCCTGTTCGATGGAGAATGTGTTGGTATAGCCGCAACTATTACACTCAAACGTGATCATCTTAGGTCCGCAGCATCCGCTTGAACGTTGATCTGTGATCTCAATCGTATTTTGTCTGCAGGATGGACAAAACCCTCTTTTGATAGCATCAAGCTGTGCTTTCTTTTCTTTGAGATAGTAGATATAGCCTATTACTGACCCCATAAGAATAATAAGCATAAAAAGTACGACATAGAGGGTATCCATTCCTGATCCTTTATCTATAGGTTTTGAGTGTGGCGATATGCATTTTATACTCTGGCAGGTGTTTGGCTACCAGATCCCAAAATGGCTTTTGGTGGTGTTTATGTGAGATATGCGCCAGTTCGTGAACGATGATGTATTCTATCACATTTTGAGGCAGTTTCATCATCATGGTATTAAAGGATAAAGCATTTCTAGCCGAACAGCTTCCCCATTGACGCTTTGTTTTTCTAAATGTGATCTTTGTTGGTGAAAGCTGCATTCTTTGTGCCCATTTTTCAACAAGCGGAGGGATCACCTTTTGTGCTTGTACTTTATAGAATCGATTGACATGCTGTTCAAACAATGCTTCGTCATAATTATGATACATCAGTGTGAAACATTCTTTTTCAAAGAGCAGTGTAGTCCTTTGTTTCTTATGTGCTATAAGATGAAGGGGGTAGGGTGTTCCAAAGTAGTAGAGTTCACTGTTTTCTGAAAAGTCTACACATTTTGCTTTTTGAGATGCTATCTTCTCTCGTGCACGATTGATCCATGCAGACTTCTTCAGCAGTATCTGTTCAATCCGACGTTGTGATATCTTAGGTGATTTAATGATGAGATTACCCTTCTCATCAAACTTGAGGTAGACATGTTTTAACCTGGGATTGACAATATGGGTATAGTGAGGCAGAAGAGAAAGCATATAGGTTTAGTTTATAGCCTTTCCGTGCTGAAACATCTTCTTTTCAAAAACAGAACCATCAGGGTTATACTTTGCGGCAGGTCCATGTTTGACACCTTTTACATAGGTAATGGTCATTTTAGGTGTGCCGTTATCATAGTAAACTGTTGCAACACCGTCGATCCTTCCATTTACATAGGGCTTTACTAAACGAACACGCCCTTCATCATCATAGAGTGTCTCGTTCCCATTCGGAACACCGTTTTGGATCTCTACTTTTGAGAGGAGTGAGCCTTTATATCCATACATTTTACGTAAACCGTTCATCCCTGTCTTGTCATACATAAAAAACTCAGAGCGCAACATACCACCGGTATAGTAATCTTTTTTCACGTCAACTACACGTTTTTGGGGGCTCAAGGTGCCTGATGTTGTACTATTACAACCATTGAAAAGAAAGACAAGTAAAAATAAGAATAAAAACGATAATTTGTTCATGTGAATCACCTTGTTTGTATGATTTATATCTGGCATTAGTATATTATAAATCATATTGGGTTTACTTTGGGTTTACTTTGATTTTAAAAATCCTGTGCCGCTATCATATCTATTGTTGACAAGAAGACGGCTGGACGGGTATAATGCACCAATTTTTAGAGCAAAAGGATCGTAGATGATGAGGATTATAGAGTATTTTTTACATAATAAAAGGCTAAATTATGTATTACTCTTTTTTCTTCTTTTTCTTGGGATCAATGCCTATCAAAATATTCCAAAAGAACTTTTTCCAGAGATTACATTGGATAAGATCTCTATCGCCGGAGCGTACAGCGGGGCAAGTGCAGAAAATCTTGACAAGATGGCGGTACGGGATATCGAAGATGAGTTAGGTGACATCACAGGTGTAGAGAGCATAGAGACGCTGATCCTTCCGGGAACTTTCTCTATCACCATCAACCTGGAAAACGGTGCAGATAAAAGTGATGCGTTGGACAAAGCCAAAGATGCCATTGCTAGAAGCAGACAGTACCTGCCTTCTGATATGGTGGAACCCACTGCACAGATACTCAATCACAACAGACCTCTAATTAGCTTATCCCTTTCTAGTGAGAAACTCAGCAAGGGTGAGCTGATCGAGCGAGCAAAAGAGATTAAGTCAAAAATCGCAAGATTACCGTACATCAGTGAAGTAAATATCTATGGAGATGCTGACCAAGAAGTATCTATTCAGCTGCAAAAAGATCAGGTGCGTGCTTACGGGCTTGATCCATCAGCGGTGATCTCTGCAGTTTCAAATCTCTCTTATATCTATCCGATAGGGGATATCAAAGAGAGCGGGAATTATATCTTCCTTTCCACGGTACATGGTAAAGACGGAAAGGAAGAGTGGGAATCTGCACTGATAAAAGTGGGAGAACATCAAGTAAGACTGGGAGATATCGCGAACATAGAGATCACTTATCCTCAGGATCAAACGCTCTCTACCTTTAACGGCCGCCGCAATATGACACTGATGATCTCAAAGGGTGCAGAGGGAAATGCGATCGAGCTCTCTCAGACACTCCGGGAGTTTGCTGAAAATACACTCTCCAAGGAGTATCCGAAGGTCTATTTTGATTTCTACCAGGATACGTCAAAACCGGTCAAAGACAGGTTGAATGTCGTTATCTCTAATCTTCTGTTTGGGTTGATCCTAGTATTTGCTTCAATGGCGCTGCTGATCAATGTCCGTATCGCTACGGTAGTGGCAATGGGTATTCCGATCTCTTTTGCCGTGGGATTGATCTTTATCTACTTTATGGGCTATTCGATCAACATTGTCTCTTTGCTTGGCGGGCTGATAGTAATTGGTATTGTTGTGGATGATGCGATTGTAGTCGGTGAAAATATCCAGCGATATATCAATCAGGGAGTAGAGAAAAGAGAAGCTGTTTTACGAGGTGTAAAAGAGATGCTTCTGCCGGTCTCTTTGGCAACATTGACAACGATTGCGGCATTTTTGCCTCTTTTCATGATGACAGGTGAGATCAAGAACTTTATCATATTGATCCCTATAGCAGTGATCATGATATTGATAGGTTCTCTGATAGAGAGCTTTTTGTTTTTGCCGCTGCATTCTGAAGAGATACTGATAAAACAAAAAAATATGATCGATTGGACCAAATTTCAGGACATGTATGAGTCGCTTCTGCATAAAGTGATCCATTACAAGTATACCTTCCTGTTCACTTTTGTCGTGTTGATCCCTATTTTGACCATCTTTACTGTCAAGATGCTCAACTTCCAGTTCTTCCCGAGTTTTGACGGGAATTATCTGTATATTTCAGGGAAAGCCAACATCGATACACCTATCGAGGAGACACAGAAGATCGCTGAGGAGATTGAAAAGTTTGTGATCGAGCATAAAGACGAATATGCCCTCAAGGCAACATCCACAGTCGCAGGAAGCAGGGTAGCGCTCTCAGGGGAAAGTGAGCAGGGAGATAATCTGCTTTATATTACCATGGAGCTTTATGATATGGAACCTCAGAACTTTATAGATGCATTAGTGAATCCTATTTTAACTTTTGAATTTAATTTTAATGATCCTGAACGTATCAGAAAATATCATACTTATGAGATAGCACAGATGTTAAAACAAGAGATCGAGCCTCTAAAGGAAAAATATGGGCTTGAAGAGCTAGGGGTCAAAGAGCAGAAACCGGGACTTATTAAAAGTGATATCAAGATCAATTTGAGCAGCAAAGAGAGTCAAAAGATCGCTGAAGCGATAACAAAGATCGAAACAAAACTTGAGACGATACCGCATGTTAAGGATGTTACAGACAATGCCCAATTGGGTAAAAAAGAGTACAAGCTGCGTATCAATGACTATGGTGAGCAACTGGGACTGAGTGAGAGTATGGTGGCCAAGACCTTAGCAGGTTATTTTTTGGACAGCCGTAAAGCGATGACCTTTGGAGAATCAGGGGTAATGGAGATACGAACACGTGCTCTGGGTAAAGACTCTGAGGATACTTTACTGAACTTCATGATCCCTACCCCGGACGGGTCGTTTGTTAAACTGACACAGATTGCAGAGATTGAAAAGATCAGAGCCTATGAAAAAATTGAAAAGTACAATGGAAACATTGTTAAGTCTATCTTTGCCAATGTGAATAAAAAAGAGACTACACCTGTAGAGGTACTCAAAGAGATCGAACCTCTGCTTGATGAGCTCAGAAAACAGGGGATCAAAGTCACGCTCCAAGGTGAAAGTGAGAAGAACCAGCAGTTGAAGGATGATATGAAAAAGGCTGTACTAATCGCACTCTTTTTGATCTTGATTGCTTTGCTCTTTATTTTTCCTCGTATCCGTTATGCTCTGATGGTAATGTCGGTGATCCCATTCTCATTGTTGGGCGCACTGTTAGGGCATCTAATTTTGGATATCAATCTTTCGATGCCATCAGTGATAGGTATGCTGGGACTTGCCGGAGTTGTTATCAATGACGGGATCATTATGCTGGACTTCCTTCACGGTACACATAACGCTGAGACTTTCTACGAGAGGGCCAAGTTAAGGCTCAGACCGATTTTGATCACTTCTATTACGACGTTTTTGGGGCTCTTTACACTGATCTTCTATGCAACAGGGCAGGCGGTGATCTTACAGCCTATAGCAATATCACTTGGATTTGGACTTCTATGGGGTACGGTACTAAACCTTGTCTACCTTCCGGCTCTTTATGCTGTTGTCAACAAGATCAAACCAACAAGAGAGTAATATAGAAAAAAAGAGGGGGTGTAATGATGAACAAAATTGTCATTTTTATACTACTGATTGCTGCCTTGCTGGGCAGTGTGTTCTTTGTGGCCTTTACCCCAAGCGGGAATGCCCTTTTCCTGCCTTATATCAATGCTCAGTTGAAGGATAATGTAGAGGGTGCCAAAGTTGAGATTGTGAAGCTGTCACTGAAACCGGGATTTGTGACAGCAGTTGCAAAAGTGAATGACTCGGTTGATGTCGTGGCCGAGGGGCCTATCGACCTGTTTGATCAAAGTTTTGATGTCGCATATACTTTGGATGCGCAAAAGATACAAAGCCAAGAGTTTACGATCGATAAACCACTGCACATACAGGGAAAAGCTACAGGCCGTATGGAGGATATGCATATCACTGGAAGCGGTGAAGCTTTTGCTTCCGATATTCACTATGATCTGAATTTTCATGAGAATCAGCCACGGAACATAAAGTTGTATCTCAAAGAGGCAAGTATTGCCGAGATACTTGTACTTGCAGGTGAAAGACCTTATGCCAAGGGACATATGAGCGTAAATGTGAATATGCCTACTCTTGATCCGAGTCATCCTCAGGGAGAAGCTCATCTAGAGATCAAAGATGGCTGGATCGATGCAAAGGCAATTAAGCAGCAGTACAATATTGCACTGCCTTCAGATACCTCACTGCAAGCCAACATCACTGCTAATGCACAAGGGGATACACTCCTGGCAAAGGGAGAAATCCTTACATCATTGGCAACGCTTACATTGAGTGAGACCCGTTATCATCTACAAGCGAAGAAACTAGAGAGCGACTATTTATTGGATATCCCTGATATGACCCAACTTAAAAATGTGGTACAAGCACCAATAGAAGGAAAACTTAAACTGGCTGGTAATGTCTTACTCAATGGAGAGAAAGTCAGTGCTACAGGTATGACACATTCTCTAGGCGGGGAAAGCAGGTTTTATTATGAGAATGGTGCTCTGAATGCTACACTGAAAGATGTAGAGGCTTCGAATTTCTTGAAAATGATTGGATCACCCGGGTATGCTAGCGGAAAACTCTCTGCTAATGTATATCTTTCCCAGCTGCGCGATCTTTCCGGAAAATTTGATCTTAAAAGTAGTGGAGGTGCAGAGAGTTCTGTCGTCAAAAAGGAATTGGATGTAAACCTAGGAAAGCAGTTCAACTATGATATATCTGCAAATGGGAAGATCAAAGACCATAAAGTTTATGCCCAAACAAAGCTTGATACCACAATGGCCAACCTCAGTATGCCGGATATGGTATATGATATCGCTCCGGGGGCATTACACTCATCGTATCATTTTTACATCCCCGACCTAAGAAAGCTTCAGCCCTTGACGGAGAAAGAATATAGAGGGGATATGGACTTTAGGGGGGAAATAAGTAAACAAAAAGATCTTGTTATTACCGGCGAGGGTAAAGAGTTTGACGGTAGTGTTTCATACAAGCTTGTCAACGAGCAGATCAAAGCAGACGTTCATGGTGCTACTGTATCCAAGGTGATGTATATGCTTGGTTATCCGCAAGTGCTTGAAGCACTGAGCGAAGCACAAGTAGACTATAACTTTGCCACACAAAGAGGTAGGGTAGATGCAAAGCTTGACAGTGCACGTATCCTGCCAAATCAGCTTACAATTCTGCTGAAACAGTTGCTGCAAATAGATTTGACACAAGAGCGTTACAACCAAGCTACTTTTGTATCGACAATATCCCCGACAAGGTTTAACTTTGATTTTATTGCACAAAATCCTATTAGTCATCTCAAGATAGTTGACGGTACTTTGGACAAAAGAAGTGAGCAGATCAATGCCTCTGTAGATATGAGATACAAGGACAAAGCATTAAAAGGAAAGATCACAGGGACACTGAATCGGCCAAAAGTAGCACTGGATACTTCTGCACTCCTCAAATCCAAGATTGATGGAAAAGTAGATAATCTCCTGGATAAGAAGTTAAAAGACGGAGGAGGCGATAACGTAAAAGGTCTCTTAAAAGGCTTTTTGAAGTAATCCAAAGAGTGTATTGCACAGCAGTATACTCTTGGATATAATCGTACTATGAATATACTTCCTTTTGTCGCAATATTTTTGGGCTTTTTTGCCCTTATCAGTATCTATATAAGCAGACGCTTGATCAATCATCTGCATTTAAGTGATCAGATCAAGCATTACTTGCGCTTTTTTTTGCTGCTCAACTATGCAGGTATCATTGGCTATATGCTGGCGCGTTACTTCAGCGATACTCCAAATTGGCTTTATTTCTTGCTCTCTTTACCGATCGGGATACTCTTTTTACTTTTTTGTACGGCAGTTTTCTATGATATCTTCAGAGTGGGGATGCTGGGTATACCGATGCAGCCTCAGCGCAGGGATTTTTTGAAGAAGAGTCTGGATATCGGTGCATTGGGGGTGGCGTTTGGTGTGAGTGCCGATGCAACTTATCAGGCACGTATCGTAAAGCTTGAAGAGGTGCCTGTCAAGATCAAAAATCTGGCAAGACCTTACACGATCGCACAGATTAGCGACACCCATGTAGGGGGATTGATCAACAAAAAATTTATGCAAAATGTTGTCAACCGTGTCAATGCTCTTGAACCTGATTTGGTTGTCATTACAGGAGACCTGGTTGATGTGAAGTTGTCTCAGGCTCAAAAAGCGTTAGAAGCTTTAAGAGGATTGAAATCAACCTATGGTACCTACTTTATCGTGGGTAATCATGAATACTTTCATGGTATTGAAGAGATCATAGCATATGTAAAAAGTATTGGGATCAGGGTACTGGAGAATGAAAACATTTATATCGGTGAAAAGGGAGAGGGGTTCAACCTGGCAGGCGTCTATGATGTTTTCGGATATCGGATCGAGCAGTATAAGCCTGATATCCACTTTGCTCTTCAGGGGATTGAACAGGATTCCCCGACCATATTATTGGCCCACCAGCCACGTTTTGTTGAAGAGGCAGATGGGAAAGTGGATTTGATGCTGAGTGGTCATACGCATGGCGGACAGCTTTACCCGTTTAAGGCATTGGTAAGACTTCAGCAGCCTTATGTGAGCGGTTTGCATAGGCATAGTGATAAAACACAGGTCTATGTCAATAAAGGTACTGGATTTTGGGGCCCTCCAATGCGACTGGGAGCCAGCAGTGAGATCACATGCCTCAAACTTATCAAAGGATAGATCATGATACTCTGTAACTGTCATCTCCATATGGAATTACCTGAAGTGCATTCTCTCAAAGGGCGTAGATCTGTACTGAATAGTCTTAAAGAAAAACTAAAAAAGTTTAATGTGTCATTGCTTGATATCAGTAGTGAGTATGTCAAAGAGGCAGATATCGCTTTTGTATTTCTCTCGCATAATGCGCGAAGTGCAGCACAGTATAGAGAAGATATCGAGTCCATGCTGAATCGTAACTTCTCTGAATACTTTTATGAACTTGAGTATGAGGAGATGTAGCTACTTTGTTGAGAAGTTCTTCATCATCTCCTGCATCTGCTCTATCTGTTCAGGTGTAAGCTGAGGTACCTCATTTTCGTTTTCATCTCCATTATACATCATAAGGCCGGAAGCACTCTTGATAGGAAAATTCGGTAGTTTTAGATCATCTTTGGAGATTGATACATCAAGATTGATCTTTGTTGCAGTGGTCGTATGCTTGATCCCCATCATATCTGCTTCGCTTTTGAGCATGATCCCTTTATAAAGCCAGAGTTTAACCTGCATCATCTGCCATACTTCACAAGGATACCCCATGAAGTTCTCTTCACCGATCTTTTTACCATTCATAGACTCAAGCATCTCATTTCCTGTTTTGGCAAAGTTCTGATATTCTGAGTTTTTCAGGGTTTCGGGAGTATATTCGTAGATCACTCTTTCCTCGAAATCAACGACGAAGAACTTTCCGTTATCGACTTTGGTCAACTGCTGTTCCCGCTTTTTCATTCCCATTGTGTTTGATTCAACTTCTTCAGAGTGTAATTCTATATTTCCCCACTCTTTAAAGACTGTTTTTGCTATGCCTTTGCCGTTGATATTCATCCCCATTACATTACCGCTATGAGTGATCGTATACTCGATAACTCCGGACTTTATCTCATAGCGTTTTGTCTCTGCACTTAGTGTAGTGATCGAAGCAATAGTGATCAACAGAACTGCCCACAATTTAAAATGTTTCATTGTATTTACTCCTCCCTTTTTCTGATTATAACCAAAAGTCTATTTAGAGTTTATCCTGTGTTAAAGTAGTAGTTATCACAGTATATACAGATTATCTCCAAATATTCAATTAATTTTCAATTAAAGACTTAATGAATATAATCAGTATATATCCAAAAGGAGGCAAAGATGAGATTAACTTCATTCTTGGCATTTGGTACGGTTTTATTCGTCTCTTTGAATCTTACGGGGTGTGTGCCCGGACCACCTCCACCACCGCCAAAACCCAAACCCATGGTAAACTATTATCAGCAAGGTTATAATGATGGCTGCTGGACGAAACGGCATGCGGGGATGAAAAAGAACCACTACCTATATGATCATTATTACAGCTATAGAAAAGGCTGGAATAAAGGATACAACGTATGTAAACCAATGGTTAAGCCTTTGCCGCTACCACCTGTAAAACCAAAACCCAAACCTTTGCCAAAGATATAGTTCATAGAAAGAAGATGTAAGATATTATGAAAAAACTTTTGATGTTATTTTTTGTATTGTCGTTATTTTTATTAATCGGTTGTGATACAAAGAAAAAAGAACAAATTGATTCTAGCAATATAAATAATGCAGACAAGTGTCGAGAAACAGAACAGCAAAAAATAAGAATTACCAAGAGTATTAAAGAAGCAGAAGAGCTGGTCGAGCAAGCCGAAAAAGGATCTGATGCCCAACTTAATCTTATACTGTTGATAGAAGAAGCAAAAGAAGAACTGTTTAAAATAAAAGAAGAATTAAAGGATTGTAATACGTCCCTTCTTTGAGTTCTGTGTGATTTGGTTGACATTTATTATATTGTTATAGTCAGTATATCAGGGGTATCCAATTATCTATCACTTGGAGTCCTCTGCATACCGAACCTATAGTATTCATTTTATACATGGTATCTTTCAAATATTTTAAATATATAACAATATAAGATAGATTAAGTTATAGTTTCAAAGAAAAATTCATAAATTTGTCGTATTTCATTCGACTAAAAGTTTAAGGGAAATGAGTGCTATTTAACAGTTATGAATTTATCTTCGCCTTTTTACCAATAACTTTCTTCATATATTTTTATCTTAACAGTAAACGATTGACAGAAGCAAGTAAAGCATTTTTAGTCCTTGCCTCCCTTTTCTTCTATAGTTGGTGGAATATAGCTTATCTTCCAATCATATTGTTTTCAATGCTTTTTAATTATGTAGTTGGAGTTTCTCTTTCAAAAGACCAAGAACATACCAAGGTCAGTAAAAAAACACTTCTTGCTATTGGTGTTGTCGCTAATGTTGCTTTACTTGGATATTTTAAATATACAGATTTCTTTATTGAGAATATAAATCTTGCAACAAATGGCCATATCCCTTTATTTCATTTGGCATTACCCTTAGCTATCTCTTTCTTTACTTTCCAGCAAATTGCCTACCTTGTGGACAGTTATAGAGGTGAAACAAGAGAGTATGATTTTCTGAACTACGCAAACTTCGTAACTTTTTTCCCTCAACTGATTGCTGGTCCGATCGTACACCATGCAGAGATGATGCCACAATTTGCCAAGACTATAAATAAAGTTAAAAATTATAGAAACATTGCAATGGGATTATTCATATTTTCTATTGGTCTTTTCAAGAAAGTGGTTATTGCAGATACTTTCGCAGTATGGGCCACAAATGGATTTGATAAAGCAGAAGTATTGACATTAATTGAGGCATGGGCAACATCATTATCTTATACATTTCAGCTTTATTTTGATTTTAGTGGTTACACAGATATGGCAATCGGAGCGGCACTTCTTTTTAACATAAAATTACCAATAAACTTTAATAGCCCATACAAAGCAATTAGCATCCAAGACTTTTGGAGAAGGTGGCATATTACACTGAGTAGATTTCTAAAAGACTATATTTATATTCCTTTAGGCGGTAATAGAAAAGGGAGTTTGAGAACCTACAGCAACCTTATGGCAACGTTTTTAATAGGAGGAATTTGGCACGGAGCCGGTTGGACCTTTGTATTTTGGGGGATTTTACATGGAATGGCCTTAGTGATTCATCGTATATGGAAGCAATTAGGATTTAAGTTAAATACTATTATAGCTTGGGTCATAACTTTTAACTTCATAAATATAGCTTGGGTATTTTTTAGGGCGAAAGAGTGGGATGATGCTATTAAAGTATTAAAAGGGATGTTTGGATTTAATGGTATTACCTTATCTGAAAAACATGAAAAATATTTATCTTTTTTACATCAATATGGTGTAGAGTTTGGGAAAGAGTTGGCTAACATTAATGGAAGTAGTGAAACGTTAAACTTTTTAATATTAGGTACATTTACGGTCTTGTATTTTAAAAACAGTATGGAAATGAAAGATAGTTTTAAACCAAATTATAAAATTGCATTTATGACGGCAATTTTCTTTATATACAGCATTTTATCTTTTAATAAAATATCAGAGTTTTTATATTTTAATTTTTAAGGTTATTGATGCAAAATAAACAGTTTATTAGAATAGTAATATTTTTGCCAATTCTTTTTTTTATTGGGTTTGAAAGTTTTATATATTTCACTCAAAAAGAAGTAAATTTAGTTGATGATGTAATAAAGGCAAGAAATTCAGAAGTACATTGCCTTATAATGGGGGATTCACATACTGAACATGCATTTAGAAATGAAATAAAAAGTTGTCAAAATTTGTCTGTTGGCGGTGCTTCTATACCAATGATTATAGATGCCGTGTACAGTGTAGATAAAAAAAATAAACTAAAAACAGTGATACTCGTCTTGGAACCACATGACTTTTCAGAGTATAGAATATTAAGTTACAGTCCTACTTTTAAAAATATTTCAGAAAAATTTACACCGATATATCAACCATTATTTAATATTCCTTTTATTCGAGAAGTTGTTATAAACCACTTTAAATCAATATTTAAACCCAATACGAATAAAGAAGAAAAGTTATGGACTAATAAAAGTTTAGAAAAGAGGGTAAAGGCTTTAAATAATAGAGTAAAAGTACATATACCGATTCAAGATTTCGAAAAAAGTGAGTATTCAAAAAACTATCAAAACTTAATTACATATTTAGTTAATAAGAAAATCAATGTTTATTTAGTTCGTACTCCAGTTGTAACAGAATATGAGAAAAGATTATTTGATCATGTTACTTATGACCGGTGGAATAAATATATTGAAGTCTTTAGATCATTGGGTGCAAAATATATTGATTATAAAGATTTGAATTTTGATTCAAATAAAGAGTTTTTATTTAAGGATCAGGATCATCTTAATAGTGAGGGTGCCAAAATCTTCTCACAATCATTTAAAAAGTATATATTAGAAAAGAATTAAAAACTTTATCAAAGTAAGTTAACCAGAGATATATTGTGTATATAAGAGGTTCATGGCAGACAGGAAGGGATTTTAAATTATTAATTTCCTATCTTTTTTTAAACTTTCACAAATAATCACATTAACCCCCCCCATAAAACGAGCATTTGTTAAGTACCACATTTTAAAAGTTAAAACTCAAATATCGGTACAGCATATATTTTCAAAGTAAATATTTCTTATTTTCATGCATCCCATAAAAAATTTAATCCAATTAATAATGATGGTAATATAAGAATAATAACTATTTTCTTTAGGGCTCCTCCCTCTTCATATTGATAACCTACCTCTTCCCATACTTCTCGTAATAAAATGTATACAAATATTAATGGTATTATAGGAATAATGACTATTTTCATTAGGACTACTGTCCAATGACTTGAACCTCTTAACCATCCAACTAAAAAACCAAAAGAACTACGAAAAAAAGCACCTACCCCTCTAACTAAAGCACGTATTGGATTTCCTAAATTAATACCAAGAGCTAGAAGAACTATGACACCAATAAATATAATAGCAGATAGCTTTAGTAAGTCAAATATCGCAATAAACATCTTTCCCCCTCTTAACAATAACAAATAGTATACAGGAACATTATAGATTTTATCTAATAACTGAAGTTCATTAAAGAACTTTATATTTTTTTGCAAAGAAATTAAGATATAGGTAACACTTTAATTGACGATAAAATATTAAAATTCTACTAGGGCTTCTAAATATTTGAGGTCATTGTTTTAAAATTTCTATACTAAGATATTTTTTCCCACAGTAAAAAAGAGCTATACAGGCATTTAGTATTGCATGGTAAAAAGCTACGGCATGAACGGCTATTTACAAGAAGCTATTATAGCTACTGCTCTGTTAATGAACGAATATTTACCAAATAAGCTGATATATAAAGAGGTACATAAAAAAGCGTTGGGTGTTTATCTATATATCATGGAAAACAAAGAGAACTTCAAAGAGAAGCTAACTAAAAGTCAACTCCAAAAAGCCCATAGTATATGAGATAGACGGAGAAAGTCAACTCAAGTACAAAACACTAAAGCAAGGATAGAAGAGTTGCTTAAAACTGATGACTATATAAAGCCAAATGGCAAAGTAAATAAAACTTCAATTGCTAAAGCCTTGAATATGAATAGAAGAGCCCTTGATAAATATCTCTAGATATAAAATTATTTGTATTTGTGCTACAATTAAAAAAAGAGGTGAAAAGTGAACACCAAAGTAAACGACCAAATGCCTATTTAATCGGGGTTTGATGAGGTAAGTGAACAGTTAAGTGAACAGTAAATGGGTAATAGATTAATAGGAGTATTTTTGAAAGATGGTTACCAATAGGTTGCCAAAGCATAGAATTATCAAACCTTAAAAAGTCTATCAAATGCCTAAAATACGTTGTTTGTTAGGTTTTATAGTAGTTATCTGGCAGACAGGAAGGGATTCGAACCCTCGATAGCGTTAACTATACACGCGTTCCAGGCGTGCGCCTTCAACCGCTCGGCCACCTGTCTACATATGAAAGCTTCTTGAAGATTATAAAATGTTTATGATTTCACAAGAAGTGTTGAGGTTAAGAACCTCTCCCCAGATACCTGCGGCACACAGTAAAGGAAGGTGGGCTGCTATGTTCCCATCCTGACCCTCTGTCTCCCAATACCGTTGCACAGGTCTGAAAAGAGGCAATGGAATATTACCCAAAGGTTACTTAATATGTCAATGGCGTCAAGCTTGAAGGAACTTCACACATTTTACTCTTCCTCATTATAAAGTACCGTCCACTCATAGAACGGTAGGGCTTCGAAGTGAAGCTTTTCGATATCGTATTCGTAAGTGTTGGCAACGGTGACGATGGTGATCTTTTTGACCTTGTACTGTTTATATATAGAGAACTTGGTTTGGGATTTTGCCCAGAGACTCTCTTCGCTTTCAAAAGGTGCAGGAATGATGAGCTCGCCATCTTTAGTGATATAACCATGTATCCCCAATGTATCAAATGCTATACCGTGCTTCATTAAAGCCAGAGCGATCATTGTATCAAACTGTGTGATGAAAGGCTGGCCGGTAGTGAGGTACTTGGCAAAAGCAAAATCAAAAAGGATCATTTTCTTTCCCCCTTTTTGATAGCGGTCATTGATAAAGAGGACCAGCTTCTCATCCGTGAAGGTTTTGATCGTTTTGTATAGCCAGTCTTTGGAGACCTTGAAACGTTCTTTGGCAAAGGTATAGATCTGGTGAGTCGTGAGATGTTTGGTATGGTGTTGTGCAAGTATCAGCAGAAGTTTTTGTTCATTGGATGTAAAGCGACTCTGCCAGAAACGTTTCATGGGGTGTAAAGTAGCGCGGTAGGATCTTGCCAGGGCAGGGAGTGTACCTGATTTCAGAAAGTGGTTAAAGGCATTGGTGGCGGAAATGGAGCTTTCAAATGCCAAGAACTCTTCATAATCCAGAGGAAAGAGCTCCAGTGCAGTAAGCCTTGGATCATTTAATGGAATACGCGAGATAACGATAAGACGGTCTACCTCAGGAAAATGTTCCAGATAGCCTTGTTCATACTGGTCAAGGACCAGCAATGTAATGTCATTATCATCTATATATTGCTGCAGCGTTACAGCATTGAGTTTACCAAAGATAAGATTTGGGTCTTCCATATCTATATAAAGACGTACTTCTTCATCGATCTCCTCTATATGGGATAGTACAATGGATGTCTTACCGGCACCACGTACACCAAATAGATTGATATCGACATTATCGGGAAGTTGTAATTTTCTCGGGATATATCTGTCATTGCTATAGTGCTGTGAGTGAAAATATTCTAGAAGTTCCATGGGATATTGCCCCTTTCTTTCCTTTTAAAAAGGAAATAATTTTTCAAATTGTACCAATTTTTGACTAAAAAGTATTGAGGCTCTCAAAAAATTTGGATATAATTCGCGTTCCTAATATATGTTAGGGGACAAAATGTCCTGTGTTTAGGCACCCGGCAATCGCTTGGCTAACGAGTTCTTTATAAGGTAAAAAAATGGAAAAAATCAGATTGAAGCTTAAAGCTTATGATCACAGAGTACTAGATAGATCTGTTGCTGCTATCGTTGATGCAGTTAAACGTACAGGTGCTGAGATTAGAGGGCCGATCCCAATGCCAACTAAACTTAAGCGTTATACTGTTCTTAAATCACCACACGTAAACAAAGATTCACGTGAGCAATTTGAGATCAGAATTCACGGAAGAATGATTGATATCGTTTCAGCGACTTCAGAGACTGTAGATTCACTAATGAAATTGGATCTTGCACCTGAAATCGAAGTTGAAATCAGATCAATGGACAAGTAAGAGGAGCAAAGCATGGAATTTATTATTGAAAAAATTGGTATGAGCAGAACTGTTGATGTACCAAGTGTTCCTGTAACACTTCTTAAAGTTGTTGATACAAAAGTATGTGAAGTAAGAGAAGACGGAAAAGCACTTGTAGCGTATAACTCTAGCAAAAAGTTTAACAAAAGCATCGAAGGTCAGCAGGCTAAGTATGGTGTGAGTAAAGAGTTTAACAAATTCATGACTATCTCTGTAGCAGAAGGTACAGAAGCTGGTGACCTTAACACAGCTGCACTTACTGAAGCAGCAGTAGTAAAAACGTCACTAAATACTAAGGGACGTGGTTTCCAAGGTGCTGTTAAGCGTCACGGATTTAGTGGTGGACCAGCATCACACGGACACAGATTCGGTAGAAGAGTTGGTTCAATCGGTATGTGTGAATGGCCAGGTCGTGTTCAACCAGGACAAAAGATGCCAGGTCAGTACGGAAACACTAAAGTAACAGTAAAGAACGAAGTAATCTCATATGATGCAGAGAACGGGATTCTAGTATTAAAAGGTTCAATCCCAGGAGCTAACGGTTCACGTGGATTGGTAAGGATTGTGAAATAATGAGTACGACAGTAATTAAAACAAGTGATTTACCACAGGCGTTTTTGGAAGTGCACCCGCACAACCTTTACCTTTACTGTAAAGCATATGCTTCTGGCCTTAGAGCTAACACTGCTTCTGTTAAAAACAGATCAGAAGTAAGCGGTGGTGGAAAGAAGCCATTTGCTCAAAAAGGTGGCGGTAGAGCAAGACAAGGTTCTATCAGAGCTCCTCACTACAGAGGTGGTGGTGTAGTATTTGGTCCAAATACTAACAGAAACTATGACCAAAAAGTGAACAAAAAGCAAAAGAAACTTGCTTTGATGCATGCAATCGCTGAAATGGCTGCGAATGAGAAACTTTTTGTAGTTGACTCAGTAAACATCGAATCTGCTAAAACTAAAGATGCAGTAGCATTCGTAAATGGTTTTGGACAAAGAGATGTATTGGTAGTAAAAGAGATGATCGATGACAAGACTTTCTTGGCATTCAGAAATCTTCAAAATGCTTACCTAATTGAAGCAAACGAGCTTAATGCTTACCTTGCTGCAGCATACCACTCAATGGTAATCGAAAAAGCTGTATTTGATAAATTGACAAAAGAGGCTTAAGATGGCAGATATTACAGATATTAAAGCAATCATGTATACAGAGAAGACTTTGGGTCTTCAAGAAGACGGTGTCATCGTAGTACAAACTAGTCCTAGAATGACTAAAAACGGTCTTAAAGAAGTATTTAAAGAGTTCTTCGGGATCAACCCACTTAGAGTTAACTCAATGAGAGTAAACGGAAAAGTGAAAAGATTCAGAGGTGTTGAAGGAAAAAGAGCTGACCTTAAAAAGTTTTATGTGAAGCTTCCTGAAGATGCAAAAATTGAAAGCCTAGCGGTATAAGGAGTAGAAGATGGCAATGAAATCATATAGACCAATAACTCCGGCTAGAAGATGGATGACAAACCTTGACAGTAGTGATATTACTGCTAAAGCAAGTGTAAGAAGTCTACTTAAGAAACTTCCAGCAAGTGCAGGTAGAAACTCATACGGTAGAATCACTTCTAGACATAAAGAAGCTGGTGCGAAAAAACTTTATAGAATCATCGATTTCAAAAGAAATAAATTCGGTGTAGAAGGTACAGTAGCAACTGTTGAGTACGATCCGTACAGAAACTGTAGAATCTGTCTTGTTAAATATGTAGACGGTGACAGAAGATATATCCTCCAACCAAAAGGTTTGATGGTAGGTGATAAAGTAATGGCAGCAGAAGCTGGACTTGACATCAAGACTGGTAATGCAATGAAGCTTAAATCTATCCCTGTGGGTACATTGGTACACAACATCGAGCTTAACCCAGGTCAAGGTGGTGCAATGGCAAGAAGTGCTGGTGCATATGCGCAAATCATGGGTAGAGATGGTAAGTATGTTTCTCTAAGACTTCCTTCTGGCGAGATGAGATATGTACTTGGTGAGTGTATGGCAACAGTTGGTACAATCGGTAACGAAGAGATCGCTAACGAAGTTGTTGGTAAAGCTGGTAGAAATAGACACAGAGGTATCAGACCGCAAACTAGAGGTTCTGCAATGAACCCAGTAGATCACCCGCACGGTGGTGGTGAAGGTAAAACAAACTCTGGTCGTCACCCGGTATCTCCATGGGGTATGCCAACGAAGGGTTATAAGACTCGTAAGAAAAAAGCTAGTGATAAACTTATCATTAGTAAGAGAAAGAAGTAAGGGGCTAAGAGATGGCAAGATCTACAAAAAAAGGTCCATTTATCGATGGTCACCTAATGAAAAAAGTGCTTAAAGCAAAAGAAGAAGGTTCAAACAAACCAATCAAAACTTGGTCAAGAAGATCAGTAATCTTCCCTGAGTTTATCGGTTTGACAATCAACGTACATAACGGTAGACAATTCGTACCGGTATTCGTTACTGAAAACCATGTAGGTTATAAACTTGGTGAATTCGCACCAACTAGAACATTCAAGGGCCACAAAGGTTCTGTACAGAAGAAGGTAGGTTAAGATGAGTAAAGCACTATTAAAATTCGTAAGAGTTTCACCTACAAAAGCAAGACTTATCGCTAGAGAAGTTCAAGGGATGAACGCTGAGTTGGCTCTTGCAGCACTAGACTTTATGCCTAACAAGGCAGCTGGAATCATTTCTAAAGTAATTGCTTCAGCGGTTGCAAATGGTGATTTCGAGCCAGAAGAAGTAGTGATCACTTCTTGTAGAGTAGACAAAGCAGCTGTGATGAAAAGATGGAGACCTAGAGCTAGAGGTACTGCAACAAGAATCATCAAGCCAACATCACACATTCTTGTAGAAGTTGGTCCAGCAACTAACGGAAAGGAAGCATAAGATGGGTCAAAAAGTTAATCCTATAGGTCTTAGACTTGGAATCAACAGAAACTGGGAGTCAAGATGGTTCCCGGCAAAAGGAAGAGCATCTGATTTCATCGCTGAAGATCACAAGATCAGAAAATTCCTTAAAAAAGAGCTTTTCTATGCTGGTGTTTCTAACATCATTATCGAAAGAACAGCTAAGAAACTAAGAGTAAACATCATTACTGCACGCCCAGGTATCATTATCGGTAAAAAAGGTGCAGATATCGAGAAGCTAAAAGCTACTCTAACTAACATGCTTAATAAAGATGTTGCACTTAACATTAAAGAAGAGAAGCGTCCACAAGCTTCAGCACAACTTGCTGCTGAAAACGTAGCGACTCAACTTGAAAGACGTGTTGCATTTAGACGTGCAATGAAAAAAGTAATCCAAGGTGCACTTAAATCAGGTGCAAAAGGGATTAAGATCTCTGTATCTGGTAGACTTGGTGGTGCTGAAATGGCAAGAACTGAGTGGTACCTAGAAGGTAGAGTGCCTCTTCATACTTTGAGAGCGAAAATCGATTACGGTTTTGCTGAAGCACATACTACATACGGAATCATCGGTATCAAAGTTTGGATCTTCAAAGGTGAAGTACTTCAAAAAGGTATCCAAGCTGAGCCAGCAGAAGAGAAAAAAGGTGGTAAAAGACCATCTAGAAAAAGAGGTGAATAATCATGTTGATGCCTAAAAGAACCAAATGGAGAAAGCAGATGAAAGGCCGCAACCGCGGTAAATCTTTCAGAGGTAACAAAATTGAGTTTGGTGATATCGCAATCAAAGCAGTAGAAGCTGGTAGAGTTAACTCTAGACAAATCGAAGCTGCTCGTATTACGATGACTAGACATATTAAGAGAAGTGGTAAAACTTGGATTAGAGTTTTCCCTGATAAACCTTTAACAAAAAGACCACTAGAAGTGAGAATGGGTAAAGGTAAAGGTCCAGTAGAAGAGTGGGTAATGAACATCAGACCTGGTAGAATCATCTTTGAAATGGCTGGTGTAGAAGAGACTCTTGCAAGAGAAGCATTGACACTTGCAATTCACAAGTTGCCATTTAAGTGTAAAATTGTCGCTTTAAAGGATACAAATGAACTATATTGATTTGAAAGAAAAAAGCGAAGCAGAGCTTTTGGAAATGCTAAAAGAGAAAAAGCTTGAGGTTTTTACTCTTAAAGCAAAACAAAGAACAATGCAACTTACTAATACAAGTGAGTTGAGAGTAGCGAAGAAAGATATCGCAAGAATCCAGACAGCATTGACTGCTGCTAGAGCGAAGTAAGGATCTGATATGCCAAAAAGACAAATAACAGGTACTGTGATCAAGAAGGCTGGAGATAAGACTGCCACTCTACTTGTAGAGAGAAAAGTTCTTCACCCAAGATATCACAAGACAGTAAAAAGATTTAAAAAATATCTTATTCATGACGAGAGAAACGAGATCAATGTTGGAGATACTGTAACTGCAATAGAGTGTAGACCACTATCTAAAACAAAGTCGTTCAGACTTCTTGAAATTGTTAAGAGAAGGGAAGTAGTATGATCCAAAGTTTTACAAGATTGAATGTAGCAGATAACTCTGGCGCAAAAGAAATTATGTGTATTAAGGTACTTGGTGGATCTAAAAGAAGATATGCATCTGTAGGTGATGTAATCGTAGCTTCTGTAAAGAAAGCACTTCCAACAGGTAAAGTTAAAAAAGGTAAAGTTGTTAAGGCTGTTGTAGTTAGAACACACAAAGAGATCCACAGAGAAAACGGATCACTTATCAGATTCGACGACAATGCAGCAGTTATCATTGATGATAAAAGCAACCCGATCGGTACTCGTATCTTTGGACCTGTAGCAAGAGAGACAAGATATGCAGGATTTATGAAGATCGTATCACTAGCACCGGAGGTATGGTAATGGCAACTAAATTAAAAATCAAAAAAGGTGACCAGGTAATGGTTATCGCTGGTGATGACAAAGGTAAAACAGGAGAAGTTCTTCGTGTTATGCCAAAGAAAGAAGCAGTAATCGTTGCTGGTTGTAAAATGGCTAAGAAAGCTGTAAAGCCTAGTGAAGAGAACAAAGAGGGTGGATTCGTGTCAAAAGAGACTCCAATTCATATCTCAAACGTAAAAAAAGTAGAGGCATAATCTAATGAGTAGAATGAAGCAAAAGTACAATGACATCGTACCTGCACTTCGCGAAGAGTGTGGGATCAAAAATGCGATGCAGACTCCGAAGCTTGAGAAGATCGTAATCTCTGTTGGTGCTGGTGAAGAGGGTAAAGACTCTAAACTAATCGAAAACATGAGAGAGACGATTTCACTAATCGCTGGTCAAAAAGCGGTAATCGTAAATGCTAAAAAATCAGTTGCTGGTTTTAAAGCAAGAGAGGGTTCACCATCTGGTATCAGAGTAACTCTTAGAGGTGAAAATATGTACAACTTCTTTGATAAGTTGGTTTCAATTGCACTTCCAAGAGTAAAAGACTTTAGAGGAACACCTAGAAAAGGTTTTGATGGTAGAGGTAACTATAACTTCGGTCTTACTGAGCAGTTGATGTTCCCAGAAGTTGTGTTTGATAATATCATCAAGACACACGGTATGAACATTACAATCGTAACTACTACTGAAGATGACAAAGAAGCATTCATGCTTTTAGAAAAGCTTGGTATGCCTTTCGCTAAAGGGAGAAACTAATGGCTAAGAAATCTATGATTGCAAAACAACAGAGAAAAGCAAAGTTCTCAACTCAGGCATATACAAGATGTAACATTTGTGGTAGACCACACTCAGTATATAAAGATTTCGGTCTTTGTCGTGTGTGTTTAAGAAAAATGGGTAACGAGGGATTGATCCCTGGTTTACGTAAAGCAAGCTGGTAAGGAGTAGTAGAAATGATGACAGATATAATGGCAGATTCTCTGACTCGTATCAGAAACGCCGCACAAAGAAGACTAGACGTAACAACTCTTCTTCACTCGAAGATGGTTGAAGCAACTGTAGCTATTTTGGTTGAAAAAGGATACCTTGAGAGCTATACAGTAAAAGAAGATGGTAACAAAAAAACTATTGATGTTGTATTGAAATATGATGACAAAGAAAAAAGCGTTATCAACGAAATTAAAAAGATCTCTAAACCTGGACGTCGTATCCACAAAGGTAAAGATGAGATCAAAACATTTAAAAACGGTTACGGAACTTTGGTTGTATCAACAAGCCAAGGTGTACTTGCAAACGATGAAGCGTTCAAGCGTGGTATCGGTGGCGAAGTAATCTGTAGTATTTGGTAAGGAGTAGAGATGTCAAGAGTAGGAAAAAAACCAGTAACTGTTCCAAGCGGTATTAATGTAGCGCTTGACGGTACTTGTGTCGTAGCGAAAAAAGGCAATCTTGAAAAAAGACTTGAGACTTACGGAAGAGTTAATGTAAACATTGACGGTGCTGATGTAGTGTTCGAAAGAGTTGGAGAAGATAAACAATCTTCAGCTTACTGGGGTACTTACAGATCACTCTTTAACAACATCGTTGTTGGTCTTGACCAAGGTTATACTAAGTCATTAGAGATCAACGGTGTTGGTTATAGAGCTTCTGTTGCAGGTAATGTACTTAACCTTCAACTTGGATACTCTCACCCGATTGATTATGAGATCCCAGCAGGTCTTGAAATCACTGTAGAGAAGAACGTAATTACAGTTAAAGGTACAGACAAGCAAGCAGTTGGTCAAGTAGCAGCTGAGATTAGAGAGTTCAGACCACCAGAACCATATAAAGGTAAAGGTGTGAAGTATTCTGATGAGACTATCATCAGAAAAGCTGGTAAGTCGGCTAAGAAGTAAGGAGCGGTAGATGTTAAAAAGTATTCAAAAAAGAAAAAATAGACTACGTGCTCAAAGAAAAGCAAGAGTAAGAGGTAAGATCTTCGGAACAGCAGAGCTTCCAAGACTTACAGTCTTTAAGTCAAATAAGCACTTTTATGCTCAAGCAATTGATGACAATGCTGGTGCAACATTGGCAGCTGCTGATGGTAAAAAAATGGGACTTAAAGCAAATCAGGAAGATGTAAAGCAAGTAGCGGTAGAAATGGCTAAAGCACTTGCAGCAAAAAACATCGATTCTGTTGTTTTTGATAGAAATGGTTACCTTTACCACGGTGTTGTTGCGTCATTTGCTGATGCACTCAGAGAAGCCGGAATTAAGTTTTAAGGATAAGCGATGCAACAAGAAACTGTAGAAAAAGAATTTGAAGAAGTAATCGTTAACATCGGACGTGTTGTTAAGGTTGTTAAGGGTGGTAGAAGATTTAGATTTACCGCTCTTGTAGTAATCGGTGACAAAAATGGTACAGTAGGATACGGATTTGGTAAAGCAAAAGAAGTTCCTGATGCGATCAAAAAAGCTGTTGACGATGCACACAAGAACCTTGTAAAAGTAAACATCAAGGGAACAACGATTGCTCACGATATCGAGCACAAGTTCAACGCAAGTAAAATCTTGCTTAAACCAGCTAGCGAAGGTACAGGTGTAATTGCCGGTGGTGCTGCTAGACCGGTACTTGAACTTGCAGGGTATAAAGATATCTTGACTAAATCGATCGGGTCTAACAACCCTAATAACTTGGTAAGAGCGACTGTAGAAGCACTTACTAGAATCAAAGCGTAAGGGGTAAAGTATGGGTCTACATAATTTACAACCGGCACCAGGTTCTACACGTAACAGAAAGAGAATCGGACGTGGTCAGGGTTCTGGTACAGGTAAAACAGCAGGTAAAGGTAACAAAGGTCAAAAAGCAAGATCTGGTTACAATGAGAAGAGAAACTTCGAGGGTGGACAACAGCCACTAGCGAGAAGACTTCCTAAGATCGGATTTACTTCAAGAGTTGTGAAACCACATGTGATCAACGTAGTGAAGAATACAAAAGTTGCAGAACTAGAAGAGATTACACTTGAGAGCATCAAGTCAGTATGCAGACTTCCTAAGTCAGTAACTAAAGTAAAGCTGATCGGTACAGGTGCGAAAGATCTCGCAGCTAAGATCAAAGATGACGCTGTAACAACAAGCGGAAAATAATCATGGGTAACGCTTTAACTCAAAAAATCCTGATTACATTAGGATTTCTTTTTGCGTACAGAGTTTTAGCCTATGTTCCAACCCCTGGGGTTGACCTTGGCGTAATCAAAGAATTCTTTGACGCCAATGCCAACAACGGGATTGGAATGTTAAGTATGTTCTCCGGTGGTGCGGTTGAACGTTTAAGTATTATCTCTCTAGGTATCATGCCTTACATTACTGCCTCAATTGTAATGGAACTTCTTGCAGCAACTTTCCCAGCACTTGGACAAATGAAAAAAGAACGTGACGGTATGCAAAAGTATATGCAGATCATTCGTTATTTCACTATTTTTATTACTGTTGTTCAAGCAGTGGGTGTATCAATGGGTCTTCAAAGTATGACTGGCCGTGCAGGACAAAGTGCAATTATGATCGATCCAGTAATGTTTACAGTACTAACGACATTCTCAATGTTGGCTGGAACAATGCTATTGATGTGGTTTGGTGAGCAGATCACACAAAAGGGTATCGGTAACGGTATTTCATTGATTATCTTTGCAGGTATTGTTTCTGGACTTCCATCAGGTATTTCCAATACGGTAAGAGCAGTAAATGCAGGTGAGATGAATTTCTTGATGGTACTTGCTATCCTCGCAATCATGATTATTACAGTGCTTGCAATCATCTATGTTGAACTTGGTGAGAGAAGAATTCCTATCTCATACTCAAGAAAAACAATTATGCAAAACCAAGCAAAAAGAGTGATGAACTATATTCCTGTAAAAGTGAACCTTTCAGGGGTGATCCCACCGATCTTTGCATCTGCGGTATTGATGTTCCCTCTTACAATGTTGCAGTCAAGTACTTCTGAAATTGCCACATCGTTTGCTGATGCATTGGCACCGGGTGGTTTGATCTTTAATATTGCAACATTCTTGCTGGTTATGTTCTTTGCATTCTTCTATGCATCGATTGCATTTAATGCAAAAGATATTGCAGATAACCTCAAAAGACAAGGTGGATTTATTCCAGGTGTAAGACCTGGTGAACACACTAAAGAGTTCTTAAATGAAGTTGCAAGTAGATTGACCGGTTCTGGATCTGTATATTTGGCAATCGTTTCAACTATACCTTTTGCTATTGTATCAGGTATGGGTGCTAGCTTCTACTTCGGTGGAGTTGCTGTACTGATTATCGTACAAGTTGCACTTGATACGATGAGAAAGATCGAAGCGCAAAGAACGATGAACCAATATGATACATTGGGTAACGTAGGTCTATAATGGCTATTGCACTTAGAAAAGCTGATGAGATCGCCAAGCTTAGAAAAGCTGGCGAGATCGTTGGAAAAACACTTCAATATCTTCAAGAAAATATCAAACCTGGTATGACACTTAAGCAGATCGATGAGATGGGCGAAAAGTTTATCCGTGAACATGGAGCAATACCTTCTTTTAAAGGTCTTTATGGATTTAAGGGATCAGTATGTACTTCAGTGAATGAAGTATGTATTCATGGTATTCCTGATGATACGGTCATTAAAGAAGGTGATATCCTTGGATTGGACATTGGTACACAAGTAGACGGTTATTACGGTGATGCAGCGATCACTATGCCAATCGGCAAAGTGAGTGCAGAAGATGAAGCACTTATCGCTTGTTCAAAAGATGCACTCTACCATGCAATTGATAGTATCAAAGAGGGAATGCGTTTCAAAGAATTGTCAAAGATCCTTGAAGACTTTATCACTGAGCGCGGATATGTCCCACTTAGGGACTATTGTGGTCACGGTATCGGCACAAAGCCTCATGCAGAACCGAATATCCCTAACTACCTTGAAGGGAAAACCAATCAGGGACCAAAGATCAAAAATGGTATGGTGTTCTGTTTGGAGCCAATGATATGTCACAAGTCAGGTACACCTGTTATTTTAGATGATGATTGGTCAGTAGTGAGTGATGACGGTCTTCGTACAAGTCATTATGAACACCAGGTAGCAATTGTTGATGGTAAAGCGGTGATACTTACCGAGGCGTAAGTTTCAATAGAAAGCTGAATAGATTGTAAAGGAATACAATGGCTAAAGATGATGTAATTGAGATTGACGGTAAAGTAGTAGAAGCGCTACCAAATGCAACTTTCAAGGTAGAGCTTGACAATGGACACGTAATCCTTTGTCATATTGCAGGAAAAATGAGAATGCACTATATCAAAATTCTTCCTGGTGATAAAGTAAAAGTTGAACTTACACCATACAGTCTTGATAAAGGCCGTATCACATTTAGATACAAATAGTAGTTACTGCGCAGTGTTTAACACTACGCAGTGAAATACATTTCTTATTTCTCTTCCCTAAAAAATATAAGAAAAAATTAATATTAATTTGGATATAATCCTCCTCCCTATTACTATTAGGCAATAGGTAACTGCGTGAAGAATTTTTGATTAATTTGCACCGATTACTCAAGAATTGGATTATGACACTTCAATAATCCACGCAAAATAAAGGGTGTACATAAGCACTCTAGGTGCAAAAAAACGATAACGCAAGAGAACTTCAAGCCTGGAGTTCTCAACACGTACTTATATAGAAACAGGAGTAACCAAATGAAGGTTAGACCATCGGTTAAGAAAATGTGCGATGACTGTAAAGTTATTAAGCGCAAAGGTATTGTACGCGTGATTTGTAAAAATCCAAAACATAAACAGAGACAAGGATAAACATGGCACGTATTGCAGGTGTTGATTTACCACTTAAAAAAAGAATGGAGTATGCACTTACTTACATTTACGGTATTGGTCTTACAACTTCAAGACAAATCCTTGATGCAACTGAGATCGATTATAACAAAAGAGTTCATGAACTAACAGATGCTGAAGCAGCAACTATCCGTAACTACATTCAAGATAACTTGATGGTAGAAGGGGATCTTAGAAAAAAAGTAACTCTAGATATCAAAGCATTGATGGACCTAGGTAACTACAGAGGTTTAAGACACAGAAGAGGACTACCGGTGCGTGGTCAAAAAACTAAGACAAATGCGCGTACGAGAAAAGGTAAGCGTAAAACTGTCGGTTCAGCGTAAGGAGTAGTGTAGTATGGCTAAGAAAAAAGCAAAAAAGAATATTGCTAAAGGTGTAGTATACGTAGCAGCTACATTTAACAATACAGTAATTACAGTAACTGATGAGATGGGTAACGTGATCTCTTGGAGTTCAGCAGGAGCACTAGGTTTTAAAGGTTCTAAAAAGTCTACTCCATTTGCTGCGACTGAAGCAGTTGCAGATGCAATGAGCAAAGCAATGGAAAACGGCATCAAAGAAGTAGGAATCAAAGTTCAGGGTCCTGGTTCAGGTAGAGATACTGCAGTTAAAGCGATTGGTGCAACAGAAGGTATTCGTGTAACTTCACTTAAAGATATTACACCACTACCACACAACGGGTGTAGACCACCTAAGAAACGTAGAGTATAAGAGGTATAGAGATGGCTAGATATAGAGGTCCGGTAGAAAGATTAGAGAGAAGACTTGGTGTTGATCTTGGTTTGAAAGGTGAAAGAAGACTTGCTGGTAAGTCTGCACTTGAAAAAAGACCATACGCACCAGGACAACATGGACAAAGAAGAGCAAAGATCAGTGAATACGGTCTTCAACTTCAAGAAAAGCAAAAAGCTAAGTTCATGTACGGAACAAGCGAAAAGCAGTTTAGAGCACTTTATAAAGAAGCAAATAGAAAAGAAGGAAACACAGGTAACGTTCTTGTACAACTTCTTGAGCAAAGACTTGATAACGTAGTTTACAGAATGGGATTTGCTACAACTAGAGCATCTGCTAGACAATTTGTAAACCATGGGCATGTACTTGTTGACGGTAAAAGAGTAGATATTCCATCATTCAGAGTTAAAGCAGGCCAAAAGATTGAAATTAGAGAAAAAAGCAAGAACAATGTTCAAATCCTTAGAGCTATCGAACTAACTAACCAAACTGGTATGGTTGAGTGGGTAGACGTAGATAAAGAGAAACTCTTCGGTATCTTCACAAGAGTACCTGAAAGAGAAGAGATCTCAATTCCAGTTGAAGAGCGTTTAATCGTCGAGCTATATTCTAAATAATCTGAGTAAAGGCTAGCTAATGAGAAAAATTAAAGTTGCACCATTTATGCCAACTGAGGTAGAGGTAAACGAGATCAGTGAAAATAGAGCAGAGATTACTGCTTACCCTTTTGAGAGCGGATACGCAGTAACACTTGCACACCCTCTTAGAAGACTGATTCTTGGTTCTTCTATCGGATATGCACCTATTTCTGTAAAGATTGAAGGTGCTGCACATGAGTTTGACAATATTAGAGGTATGCACGAAGATGTAGCGGTCTTTATTATCAATCTTAAAAATATCCGTTTCAAGATTAAAGATGAGAGTGACAGAGTAGAAGTAAACTACTCTTTTGCAGGGCACAAAGAAGTAACGGCACAAGATTTGAATAACGACCTCGTAGAGGTAGTAAACGGTGACCTTCCGCTTGCAACACTTAATGAAGATGCAGAGCTTAACTTTACAGTTGTAATCTCAAAAGGTATCGGATATGTTCCGAGTGAAGATCTTAGAGATGAAGTAGCAAACGATGCGATCGCTTTGGATGCGTTCTTTACACCGGTAAGAAAAGCAAACTATTCAATCGAACCTGTACTTGTAGAGGATAACCCAAGTTTTGAGAAGATCACATTTGATATCGTGACAGATGCTCAAATCGGTCCAGTTGAAGCATTTACTAATGCACTTGAAGTAATGAACAAGCAACTATCGATCTTTAATGGTGTACTTGATGTAGATATCTCAACAGCTCCGATCAAAAAGAGCAGTGATGAGAGTGAACTGAAGCCTTTCCTTCAAACAGTTGATTCGTTGGGGCTAAGTGCAAGATCGTTCAACTCACTTGATAGAGCGGGTATCAAATACCTTGGTGAACTTGTACTAATGAGTGAAAATGAGATCAAAAACATCAAAAACCTTGGTAAAAAGTCTCTTGATGAGATCAATGAGTGTCTAGTTGAGCATGGATTTGGTGAAGATTTCGATCTTTCAGATGTTACAAGAGCACATCTTGTTAAAAAATTAGAACAATTAAAACAATAAAGGATTCCCATGAGACATAAGCATGGTTACCGTAAACTAAGCAGAACATCTGCACACAGAGCGGCACTTCTTAAGAATCTTTCTATTGCTTTGACAAGAGAAGGTCGTATTGAGACGACACTTCCAAAAGCAAAAGAGCTTAGAAGTTACTATGAAAAATTGATCACGAAAGCTTCTGCTGGTGATTTTAATGCACACAGAGCAGTATTTGCAATGCTTCAAGATAAAGAAGCAACTAACAAGCTTGTAACGGAGATTGCTCCAGAGTATAAAGAGAGAAACGGTGGTTACACACGTATTATCAAAACTCGTACAAGAAGAGGTGATGCAGCACCTATGGCGATTATCGAACTCGTATAATCGTTTACTGTACTACAACATATCAAGGCATTGCCTTGAGTGTTACCATTCTTACATATTCCCAAAAAATATAACAAACTCATTGACATATTCAATCTTTTAGTGTATAACACTCAAGGTAAACACAATGGTTAATCATTTTGTTATAATATTATGAATACTATATAGAGTAAAGGAAAGAAATTGATCCCTTTTACGGATGAAGAGTTAGAACCGGCAGTAATGAATGTGATAGAAAAAGTTAGACCTTCTATTCAGATGGATGGTGGGGATATCAAACTGATCGCGATTAAAGACGGTAAAGTATATGTACAATTGCAAGGAGCTTGTGTCGGTTGTTCAAGCAGCGGTACAACATTGAAATTTGGTGTAGAAAAGCAGATGAAGACATTGATTCATCCTGAGATGATAGTAGTGAACGTTCCTTTCGGATATGAAGATAAATTGGAGCAATTGACATAACATGGCTAAATTGAATAAAAATCTATTATTGCAGCGTGCTGAAGGTGAATTCCTGAATGGTGAGTTCAGCAGTGCATTAAGGGATTATGGCCTTTTACTGAAAGATTACCCAACACTGGATGAAGCAAAAGTAGGCGTTTATCTCAGTGATCTGGGTATAGATAGCAGTGAAGAGGCACTTGCACTGTTTGATTATTACCAGGCGATCAAAGATGAAAAAGAGAATGCAGCAGAGATCATAGACAGCCTGATCCGTTCACTGGATAGCTCTAAAGATGCCCTGAAAAAATTACTTGTTGATCCTATCCAGGAACAAATCGAGTATAGTGACGGTATTCGCTATAGTGATTTTTTAGAACTGGTGAAGCAGAGAGGGTCCTTTAAAAAGACATTTGAAGACATAATGTTCTCTACCAAAGTAATAATCACCAATAAAGATGAGTTTATTGATTTTGTTAAAAAATTAACAGCTGAAGGATTTGATGAGATGGCATTCTCTTATCTTGATGCATCAAGCAGTCTTTTCGGTAATGATCAGGATATTCTGACGCTTTATACATTGGTCGCAGGTCATAAGTAGTGAAAATTGCATGTGATTTGAAGGGGTATTCCTTCCTAAGTGATGATACCAACGCGTTAGATAATACTACATTGTTTTTAACAACAGCGCAAAACTTACCATACTATGAGGCATTGGAGTCAAAACCGGAAGCTATCAGTGTGGAAGAGCTTATTGGCTTATGGGAGCTGGAAAAACTAAGAGTAGTAGGTGTAACCGGTACTAACGGGAAGACAACAACAACTGCAGCAATCTACTCATTCTTACTGGATCTCGGTGAACAACCAGCTCTGCAGGGAACGCGAGGACTTTTTGCCGGGGATAGACGCATTGAAGAGAAGAGTATGACCACCCCTTCTATCTTTGAAACTCTCCATAATATGAAACAGGTACTTGACCTGGGATGTAACTACTTTATTATGGAAGTCAGTTCTCATGCAATCCATCAAAAACGTATCGAAGGGATAAAGTTTGCCCTCAAAGTACATACAAATGTTACAAGTGACCATCTGGATTACCATGGTACAGTAGAAGAGTATCGACGCGTTAAGAGTCTGTTTTTTGCAGATGAGACGCCGAAGCTGCTCAATAAAGATGATATCAATGCTATCACCTATAACCCTATGAATGCTCAGAGTTATGGTGTAGATGAGCCTGCAACTTTCAAGGTACAGGCTTTTTCATTGCTTCACGGCATTACAGCCGGTATCAAGCATTTGCAGCAGGAAGCAACCTTTCACTCACCAATGGTAGGTCTATTTAACCTGTTTAACTTGATGGCAGCCATAGGGGCCGTACAGATGCTGACCCAAAAGCCTATCCAAGAGGTATGTGATGTGGTTGAACATTTCGCAGGTGTAGCGGGGCGAATGGAAGTGGTAAGCCGTGATCCTTTAGTGATCGTAGATTTTGCACATACTGATGACGGGATGTATCAAGTGCTAGATTCTATCAAAGATAGGGATATCTCAGTTGTATTCGGCGCAGGTGGCAACCGAGATAAAATGAAGCGTCCGCGTATGGGTGCTGTAGCAGGTAAGTTTGCCAAGAAGATCTATGTGACCAGTGATAATCCACGAGATGAAGTCCCTGAGCAGATACTTGAAGATATTCTAGTAGGACTACATGGGAAAGATCATGTAGTAGCTACACCGGATAGACGTTTAGCAATTAAAATGGCACTGGATGAACTAGAAGGTGATGAAGTACTCTTGATCCTTGGTAAAGGAGATGAAGATTATCAGGAGATCAAAGGGGTGAAATACCCGTTCGATGACCGCGAAGTAGTCAGAGAGTTGCTAGGGATAGAAGCCTAGCGCTTATTCTTCTGTCATAAAATCCTGCATTGCTATAGTGTAGGCATCATAGAAGTTCATGACATGACCGCCATACTTTTTCACAAAAGCATCGGCATTCTTTCGTTTTGCAAAAGCATATTTGCTGAAATGACTCATTGTCCCCTCTCGCATACTTCCGACCACATAGTAAGCACTCTGTGCAGAGATAAACTTTAATGTAGTGACATCCACAACCTTGACATCATAGAGATCCGTTTTATTAATTTCATTGTCGTGAACGACACAGTGCAGTGAACAGTACTGTCTTATTTGGTGATCTTTTGTTGTAGCGGCATGGTTGGTTTTATAAAATGTAGGAAGATGCATACCGCAAATGATACAATCCTCCTTTTTGTTTCCATGTTGAAGCAAAATAGCTTGTGATAGGGGTACACTTTGAAAACGGGTGTATGTTTTTTGTGGTGTTTGCTGCTGTACGGTTCCTGTACAGGCATTAAAAAGAAAAATGCCTAAAAGCGCCAAAATGATATATATTATTTTCAAAAAAATCCCTTGTTCTCATGGCGAGTTTATATATAATAAATAGTGAATAAGATGAAAAAGTATAACCTAAATAATGTGAATGTTCATTGTAGAGTAGTCTTAAAGTGTAGGAAGATAAATATATTATCTGTAAAGAGAGGAATCCCTTTACAAATAAGTGAAGATTGGACTATTATTGTATAGCTAATTGGGAATTAAAAGCTTCAAGATGATTATAACTTCCATACAACAAATGCTCATAAACCAATTCAAGATCTTCAGGTAGATCCGTTTCTAGACGTACGTTCAAGTCAGCGATATCTACCTCTTCAATCGTTACACCTACTTCCAATGCATCTGTAAGTGAAAGTACACCCTTTGCAATCAGCTGATCATAGAGTGATTGCAGTTCATTATTCTCAAAAACTCCTCTGGACTCAAGTGTAGCAGGGACATTCAGTTCATATTTTTCCAATAGTAGAAGCACTGCTTCCATATGTTGTTGTTCAGAAGATGCGATATTTGTAAAGATATCATCTCCCCATGCGGCATAAAGATACTCATAGACATCACGTGCCAGTTTTTCTTCTTCTGCCATGTAAATCAGGCCTTCTTTTTGCAGGTCTGTAAGATTAGCATCAGGAATATCATTAATCATTGTCTGAAGCTGCTCAAGAGTCTGATTATGTTCGCTAGTATTCATATCAGTATCTTGCGCTTCTCTTAGTTCTTGTTGAATACCTGGTAGTTCGGATTCCGTGATTCTTTCTATTCTAAGCTCATTCATCAAGGCGTTTTCAAATTCGCTGACACTTTGGTTGCTCTCCGTATACATAGCAATTCTTGCATGAATACGTTCTTGTATCTGAAGTGCTTGTTCCTCCGAGAGATTCATTGTGGAGAGGTTGTTTTCTAAACAGTAAGCATAGGCTTCATCGGAGATAGCAGCAATTGTTTTATTTGTCCCCGGGGTTGCTGTATCGATCTCCTCATCGCTCAATCCAAACTCTTCTTGGAGCATTACCCTTACTTGAGTGTTACTAGCGAGGGTAGTTACTACAGTGATCACATCACCTTGTTTTGCTTCAAGTTTATATTGTAGCTTCACTTCTCCTGCTTCTATTGAACCGTTTCTATTGATATCGATATATCCGCCTTCTGCACTGATAGGATAAGTAGGTGCAGAGGTGAATCGGTATCTAGCTTGGCCCATATACTGTGCAAGTTTTCCATTTGCATCCGTAACGGCTGCTCCATCTACCGGACCTCTCTCCACCGTAATATCAGTTACGCTGCTTGATACTGTATCAGTTGAAGATGTACCGCTACATCCTGCCAAGACCAGTGCAGCTAATGTTGAGATTATGAATGATTGTTTTAACATGACTTTTCCTTTTGCATCATTTTAAAAATTCTTTCGAACTTTTGTGATACAGCAGTATAGATCAGGTTTGTTACTTCTATGTTACTTGACAGGTAAGAGTATTAATGGATATTTGATTAAATGTCACTACAGTTAAAAATACAGATGAATGGTCACTGTATTGTTATGGTCAACCTCAAGTTTTTTTTCTATCCCAAGCTCTTTACAGAGTTTATCTACAATATGAAGTCCTATACCAAGCCCACGATCACTTTCTTTATAAAACCTGTCAAAAATCTTAGATGGATTATGAATACCGTGACTGCTGTTTGAAATACTCAGTTGATGTTCTTGAGCAATGATCTTCACAAAGCCGTGGGAAGTATTATATTTACAGGCATTACTGAGTAGATTATAGATAATCCTGCTGAATGCATGTTTGTCCGAGTAGATAGTAGTATCTTCTACATCAACCTTCCAATCAAGATAGTTATAGATAGATGAAAAAAAAGCGGTTTGTTCATCAATTACTTCTTTGAGCGAAAATCTATTTTTTTGAAATTGCATATCTTTTAAGTAGCTATCCAGATTTTTATGAAGCATGGAGATAGCTTTTGCACTTTGTGCAATACTTTCTACCTCTTCATCTTTGGAATCCATCATTTTAAGATTAATGAGAATAGAGGTAATGGGGGTATTGAGGTCGTGAATAATATCTTTAATGAACTCTTCTAGGATCGTTAAAGATTTGCGTAGAGGGTTAATTGAGTAGTAAGAAAAAAGCAGTGAGATAAAAAATGCAATTAATGTCAGAAATAAAAACTGCCACAATATCGTTTGTTTGGTTTCTTGTAAAAGGATTTTATAGGATCGCAATGGATAAAAGATCTTTAAAACATTTTCTTTATCCTCTAAAAGGGGTACTAAAATGTAAAGTGTATCTTTATCAAAATTCAGTTCATAAAACTTATGTGCTTTAGTCTGAGGAACGATGTCAATATCAAAACGGTTATCTTCGAAAAAGAAACTGTAATTTTTCATCTCCAAAAAAATATGTTCACTTAGGTGCTCTTCTTCCACTTTGTAGTAATTATAAAAAATAACTGTCAAAAAGAGCTCAATGACAATGAAAAAGAGTGTGAAACTCTTGATAAGTGATTCTTTTTCAGATAACTTTATAACCGACTCCTCTAATATTTTGAATATTTATTCCAAGATTTTTTTTAAGTTTTGTTATGTTGACTCTCAAGGCAAGATCGTTTGGTTTTTCCAAAAATAGCATCAACTCCTCTTTGGTAACTGGATTTGGATGGTTTTTCATCAGAGAAAGCAGAATATTTTTTTGTACATCTCCTAAATATAAAGGTTGGGAATGATTAAAGAGTTCTTCTGTAACAAGATCAGCTTCCAGGTCACCAACCTTTAGTTTTTCTCTGAGGGATGCAGTTTTTGCTTTGATCCGTACCAGCAGTTCGTCGGGATCAAAAGGTTTTTTAACATAATCATCTGCTCCGGCTATAAAGCCTTTGGTAACTGAGTTCACATCTATCAAAGCACTGATAATGATTGTTGGTGTAAAATCTTCAGCTTCTCTTAGAGAGGTGAGTAGGTCAACTCCATTGATAAGCGGGACATTGATATCTAAGAGGTAAAGACTGTATTTGTTTTCATACGTCAGATCAAGTGCTTCTTCCCCGTCTTTTGCCCAGTCAACGGAGTAGTTCTCATGCGTAAGGAACCTTATGAGGGATTTAGCAAGATTCGGGTCATCTTCAAGAAGTAGTATTTTATTCAAAATGTACTCCTAGTTTTACGGATACCGTATGATTTGGAGAAATATCATTTAACCCATGGGCGTAGTTTATTATAGCAAACAAATGTTTTGTCAATGTATAGCTGTTAAACCATGAAATTGCTTTGTAAGGCTGGGTATTGGGATAGGGTGATCCGGAATAATCATAAGAGAATGCACTGTACCATTTCGGAGTGAGTGCATATCCACTGCCAATAGAATAGGTAATAAAATCCTTATAGCTCATATCTTGACTGTCTCCACTGATCGTATACCTATAGTCTAGATAGAGATTTTGTCTTTGTGTGATTCTATAGTTTAAGTAGAGCGACGTAAAGAGATCATTTTCGCCTGTGTCTGTATCTTCATAGGCATTACCGTATTTTAATCCTGTATTTGTATCTTCATTGGCAGTGGCAAGTTTTGTTCCTAAACTTAGCTTTGCTATAAATTTTGTATTTTCAAGATAATAACCGGTACTTAGATAGATATCTCCATAATCAGTAGAGATATTATTGGATGAGGTAGAGGCTGCATTGTTTGCATTGGAAAGGCTGATATCCCAGTTGTTGTACCTGTAATTTGCAAAAAAGTTAAAATTGCTTGTTGTATGTGACTGTTTGTCAACACTGATATCGCTCCCCACTATAAGTGTCAAAGCTCCAAGGTAATGTTGGCTGGGAGCACACCCTTTTTCATCTACAACTTCTTCAAATGAAGAATTAGGACACTTGTCATCTTTATCCTCAACCCCATCAATGTCACTATCTTGGTAGGCAAATGAAAGGGAGGAAAATAAAAAAAGAGTACTTAACAGTTTAATGAACATTATCGAGCTCCACCCGGTTGCTGCATTTGTGGCATTGGCCTTGGCGGAGTACTTTGCATCATCTGTGTTCCTTGCGTTGGAGAAGTACTTTGTGCACCCTGAGGTGTTTGCACACTTTGGCCGTTATGGGCAAAAGAACTTTTCAGATTAGACATCACCTCTTTTCGGGTTTTTTCATTCATCTTTCTTAGTTTAATTTTAAGTTGATTCATCAATGCCCTTTTTTCGGAAGGCGGGGCCTTTTTGATCTGGGAAACCAGTTTTTGGATATCCGTTGATGGCTGTGGTGCCTCCTCTGCAAAAAGTGTATGGCTAGAGAAAAAAAGTATGATTAAAGAAATAAAAATATATTGCATCAGTGCTCCTTATGCATAACTATATAAAAGTTTTGTTAATCAAGTGTTACTTCCACTTTCTAGATAGGATGCAATTAAGTATTTTATCTAAACAATAGTCTGAAAACACGTATAGGTTTTTTGAGACATTGATTCAGATTTAGTTGTACATTCTATGAAAAAATAGCGAAAATATAGAGAGAAAAATTCTCATTGGAACCTTTTATGCATCTAGCTGTAAGTTGAACGAAGTATATGTAATATTTTACTTTTTGGGAAACATCTAATCTTGAATTAAGTAAATAGGAGTAAAATACTCTTAAATAAAATCATTAAAGGATGAATTATGATGCCAGGTATACCACAACCAGCGTTTTATATGTTTAAATGTCAGCAATCTGCACCTCCGGGAATGCCAAAACCAAGTTGTGTAAAACAAAATGACCCTGAGTCTCAACAGCTTTTTCAGCATCTTGCTCAAACATTGATGCAAAAGGGAATTATCGCAACAGTGCAACCGATCCAGACTGGTTGTCTAAACCGTTGTCAACAAGGTCCTGTAATGCTTGTAGAACCAGGACATACAATGTATGTAGGTTTGACTAAAGAGAAGATCGAAAGAATCATTGATGAGCATATCATCGGAGGCAATGTAGTATCTGAGTATGTGATCGATGAAGCGATGTGGGGAGAGCCGATCTCACCAGCAGCAGTCGCTAGATAAATCTTTTAAATTTGTTTCGCGGACACTCTGTCTGCGATGCCTCATTATTTCCTCACAATTTTCAGTATAATAGAAAGCGATGAAGTATTTTGGTATAATTCCAACAATTTTTATAGTTAAATAGGAAAGCGTATGAACATTACAATGTTTTACAGTAAGATTCACAGAGCAACGGTAACTGATGCGAATCTGAACTATGTAGGTTCTATTACAATCGACCGTGATCTTTTGGAAGCGGCCAATATGCGTGTCGGTCAGAAGGTCGATATCGTGAACAATAATAACGGAGAGCGTTTCTCAACGTATATCATCCCTGGCGAAAGAGGGGAAAGAGATATCTGTCTGAACGGTGCAGCAGCAAGAAAAGTACAAAAAGGTGACAAGATCATCATTATTGCTTATGCAACAATGACAGAAGAAGAAGCGGATACATTTAAACCAAAGATTGTAATCTTGGAAGATGATAACAGTATCGCTCAAGAGTTTGAAGGACTTGAATAAATGTTTGAGGGTTTAAACTTCGGTGATATGGGCAAAATGATGGAGCAGATCCAGGAAAAGGCCAAAGAGATCCAGGAACAGGCAAAGAACGTTGAGTTCACTGCAAAAGCAGGTGGTGGTATGCTTACAGTGACTGCCAATGGTGCAGGTGAGATCATAGATATTACGATTGATGATTCTCTGTTAGAAGATAAAGAGTCTTTACAGATATTGTTGATATCGGCAATAAACGATGTCAATAAGATGGTGGAAGATAACAAGAAATCCCAAGCAATGGGGATAATGGGTGGAATGAACCCTTTTGGTTCAAAGTAAGTTGATTAGGGCTTTACGGTATCGATAAGATAGTTGAACTCTTTAGATGATCTAAGCGCAATGATCTTTCTTGATACTGGTGAACTTTTTCCTTCAGTTTTAATTACTTTTTTAAGTGTTTTACTTATTTTCATCTCTTTTCCTTTTTATGAATTGGATTTATCTAGTTGAGATTCTGCAATAATATATGAATAAAGTTACCAGATGATAACAAACAAGGATAGATGATATGAATGAAGTAACACAAGCTATAGAGAATGATTCTATCGCTAAATTAAAATCATTGATAAAAGGCGGTACGGATATCACAAAGCCTATTATTATCGGTGAAGAGTATGAGCTGGAGGATTATGATGAGATCAGTCCGCTTTTTTATGCGATAAGAAAGTATGCATCATTGGAGCTCATCGAATTACTGCTTGAAAACGGTACAGATCTTTTTGAAAGAGATAGCGACGGTATTTCAGCACTTGATGTGGCTATTAAGTTTAAACGCAAAGATGTGATCCAGTTCTGTATCGATAAAGGCTTTGACCTCAATATAACGACTAGAAGAAGCGGTATTACCCCTGTAATGCTTGCAGCATGTTTCTCTGACCTTGATATGATGAAACTACTTATCGATAACGGAGCTGATATCAATGCTTCTGACAAAGCGGGTATGGCACCTAAAGATTATGCAAAAAAACTAGGACAAAAAAAGATGGTTGAGTTTCTCTCAGAACATGGAGCGAAGTTTAACGTCTACCCTGAAGAGGAGTAACCCTCTTCGTCTCATTTTTATATTTTCAAAATAACTACATAATATATATGCATATCTTTTGATATGTGCTTTTCTTATCAATTTATCACGATATTTCAACACTAGATTTCACTACGTTATCAAATGGTAATCAAATGACTAATGAATGTTACCAAACTGTTATTAATTTCATCTATGATACGGCACAAATTTAATAAGGAATGTCAATGAAATACTCAAAGATAGCTTTATCCCTGTGTTCTGTATCTGCAGCTTTCCTCCTTTCCGCATGTGGAGGAAGTGGTGGTACTACAGTCAGTGCTACTGGTACATTTATCGATGCACCTGTAGAAAACCTAAGATACTCATGTGATACATCAGGTAAGAGTGGTGTAACTGATGCAAATGGTCAATTTAATTGTAACTATGGCGATGTAGTATCTTTTCAAATAGGTGCGATGACAATCGGACCGGTTGACTTTGTAGAGGATATGGTTATCACACCATATAAGCTTTATCCAACTGACGCTACTGCTGCAGTAAGACTTGCACAGTTGATACAAAGTTTGGATGATGATGGTGATATCAGTGAAAGAATTACTATCGTAGAATCATATGCAAATGCAATTACTGAGGACTTGGATCCAACACTTTCTACTTTTGAAAGTCTTGCACAGGCACTACTTGATAATGTAAATGTTACGCTGGTAGACAGAACAACAGCAAAAGCACACCTTGCTGCACAAGATACATCATCACCTGTAGTAACACTTCAGGGTGATGCTCAAGTTACGATTAGCGTTGGTGATGTATACATGGACGCTGGTGCAACTGCTTACGATGAGTTCGATGGAAAAATGGACCCGGTAAAAACAGGAACTGTTAATACAGCAGTAGCAGGTACATATATAATCACATATAAAGCAACAGACCAGGCAGGTAACACTGGTACTATAAGTAGAACAGTTATTGTTGTTGCAGATACTGCAGCACCAGTTGTAACACTAAATGGTAGTGCTACAGTGACGATCAAGGTTGGTGAGAGTTACACTGATGCTGGTGCGACAGCAGTAGATGATGTAGATGGAGTACTTACTCCAGTACAGTCAGGAAGCGTGGATACATCAACTCCTGGTAGTTATACAATCACATGGACAGCGACAGACAACGCAGGTAATGTTGGCAGTGCAAGCAGAACAGTGATCGTAGTTGAGGATACAACAGTAGATACAACACCACCTGTTGTAACACTAAACGGTAGTGCTACAGTAACGATCACAGTAGGTTCTAGCTATATTGATGCCGGTGCGACAGCAGTGGATAATGTTGATGGTGTACTTACTCCGGTACAGTCAGGAAGTGTAGATACTTCAACTGCTGGTACCTATACGATTACATGGACAGCAACGGACAACGCAGGAAATACAGGTAGCGCAAGCAGAACAGTTATCGTAGAAGCGGCACAGTGTCAGAACGTTAACCCTATCACGGGTCAATGAGAAGACGTAGTTGCATCTGATACAACTGCACCGGTTGTAACATTAAACGGTAGTGCTACAGTAACGATCACAGTAGGTTCAAGCTATAGCGATGCCGGTGCGACAGCAACAGACAATGTAGACGGTACACTTACTCCGGTACAGTCAGGAAGTGTAGATACTTCAACTGCTGGTACATATACGATCACATGGACAGCAACGGACAACGCAGGAAATACAGGTAGCGCAAGCAGAACAGTTATCGTAGAAGCGGCACAGTGTCAGAACGTTAACCCTATCACGGGTCAATGTGAAGATGTAGTTGTTGATACAACTGCACCGGTTGTAACATTAAACGGTAGTGCTACAGTAACGATCACAGTAGGTTCAAGCTATAGCGATGCCGGTGCGACAGCAACAGACAATGTAGACGGTACACTTACTCCGGTACAGTCAGGAAGTGTAGATACTTCAACTGCTGGTACATATACGATCACATGGACAGCAACGGACAACGCAGGAAATACAGGTAGCGCAAGCAGAACAGTTATCGTAGAAGCGGCACAGTGTCAGAACGTTAACCCTATCACGGGTCAATGTGAAGACGTTATTTTATAAATAAGGAGATAGAAATGTTTTTTAGACCAAAGTCATTAGCAAGTTCAATTGCAGCGGTATGTGCATTAAGTGGTTCACTTTATGCAACAGACTATACAAATACAAGTTTTTATGTAGCATATGATAGTGCAGATGCAACACAATATGCATTGGTAATGCCATCAGTAGCAAAAGTATATACACATAAAGCAGGACAGATTCAAGCAGCTGACCTTACACAAATTGATGACCAGTTCAGTAGTTTCCCTACATACAACAATGGAGAACTCTGTTTCCCTGTACTTAAAGACGGTGCAACTGGTAATGGGGGTGCATCAACAATGGCAGGAAACTGTTATGATGTAAACTTCTACTATACTCAAAAAGCAATCATCCCTGAAGGTGCCGCATTTATGCTTTACTATGATACAGGTGATAAAGTGTATGAAGGTCTTGCTGGAAACCCTGGTTCATTCCAAGTAGTAAAAGACGGTGCTACAATCAATAATGCTAACAGTATTACAGGTGATGATTATACACACTATACTTTTGACCATGCTACCGGTACGGCGATTTTGGGTGTTGACACTGCATCATTACCACAACAGACACTATCAAACAGTATTACAGGTAATGTGACACTTACAAAAGATACACTATGGTTGATCGACGGTCTTGTAGTTGTAGAGAGTGGTGCGACATTGACAATCGAGCCGGGAACTACACTTGCAGCATTTGACGGTACAGGTGCTCAGACATCATATATGATCGTAGATAAAGGCGGTAAGATCATCGCAGACGGTACAGCAGCAGAGCCTATTACATTCACTTCAACAAAAGTTGCGATTGACGGTGCAGCACCGGCAGTAGGACAATGGGGTGGTCTAACAATCATCGGTAATGCAGGTAACCCGCAAGTTCTTCCATATGAGGTAGATCCTTCATTCGTTCCTGGAGATACAGATCTTGCAGACAATTCAGGTATCCTTAGACATGTGAAGATCCTTAACTCAGGTATCACAATGGATGTAGATAAAGAGATCAACGGTCTTTCAATGGTAGGTGTAGGTTCAGGTACAGTAGTAGAGGACATCAGAGTTGACCTTTCAGACGATGACTGTGTGGAAGCATGGGGTGGTACAGTAAACGTTACTAACGTTACCGCTACAGGATGTACAGATGACCACTTCGATATCGATGACGGTTTCTCAGGAACGGTAAGAAATCTTAATATCTCTACAACATCAGGTAATGCAGGGATCGAGATGTCAGGAACAACTCACGCGACATTTGACGGATTCAACATTGTACAGAATGTTTCAGCTAAAGAGGGTGGCATCTACTTCAAGAAAGACGGTATCGGTGGACACTTCCTT